>NZ_JAQZAB010000096.1:0-130923 GCF_028640915.1 Pseudomonas sp. B3G-3
GTGGTGTGGGCGATCCAGATGGTGACGATGCCACGCTCCTGCGGCCAGCCGATCATCTGCGCCATGGCCACGAACAGCAGCAACAGCGACAGACCGGTAATCACTTCCGGCATCACCAGCGGCGCGGTGACCAGGCCGCCGAACAGTGTGCGGCCCTTGAAGTGGGTGATACGGGTCAGCACGAAGGCCGCCAGGGTGCCCAGGGCCACCGCGGCGATCGCGGTGTAGCAGGCGATCTCCAGGGAGCGCACCACCGAGCCCATCAGTTGCGAGTTGTCCAGCAGGCCGACGTACCACTTCACCGACCAGCCGCCCCAGACCGTCACCAGCTTGGAGGCGTTGAACGAGTAGATCACCAGGATCAGCATCGGCAGGTAGATGAATACCAGCCCCACCACCAGCATCAGGTTCGAGAAACTGAAGCGCTTCATTCCTTGCCCTCCATTTCTTTGGCCTGACTGCGGTTGAAGAGGATGATCGGCACAATCAGGATCGCCAGCATCACCACTGCCAGGGCCGAGGCCACCGGCCAGTCACGGTTGTTGAAGAACTCTTGCCAGAGCACTTTACCGATCATCAGGGTTTCCGGACCGCCGAGCAGTTCCGGGATCACGAACTCGCCCACCACCGGGATGAACACCAGCATGCAGCCGGCGATGATGCCGTTCTTCGACAGCGGCACGGTGATTTTCCAGAAGCTGTTGAAGGTGCTCGAACCCAGGTCCGAGGCGGCTTCCAGCAGGCTGGTATCGTGCTTCACCAGGTTGGCGTAGAGCGGCAGGATCATGAACGGCAGGTACGAATAGACCACGCCGATGTACACCGCCAGGTTGGTGTTGAGGATCTGCAGCGGCTCGTCGATCAAGCCCATGCTCATCAGGAAGCCGTTGAGCAGGCCGTTGTTGCTGAGGATGCCCATCCAGGCGTAGACGCGGATCAGGATCGCGGTCCAGGTCGGCATCATGATCAGCAGCACCAGCACGGTCTGCAGCTCTTTGCGGGCGCTGGCGATGGCATAGGCCATCGGGTAGCCGATCAACAGGCACAGCAGGGTGCTGAAGAAGGCCATCTTCAGCGAGCCGAGGTAGGCGGCGATGTACAGTTCGTCGTCGCCGAGCATCGCGTAGTTGCCCAGGTTGAGCAGCACCTGCAGCTTCTGGTCGATGAAGCTGTAGATCTCGGTGTACGGCGGAATGGCCACGTCCGCTTCGGCGAAGCTGATCTTCAGGACGATGAAGAACGGCAGCATGAAGAACAGGAACAGCCAGAGGAACGGGACCCCGATGACCATCTGGCGGCCACCGGGAATTATTCGATTGAGGCGGCGCTTGAGCTTTCGCATGTTCATGAGCGCAGTACCACGCCGCTGTCGTCTTCCCACCAGACGTACACCTGGTCGCCCCAGGTCGGCCGCGCGCCGCGGCGTTCGGCGTTGGCCACGAACGACTGCACCAGCTTGCCGCTCGGCAGCTCGACGTAGAACACCGAGTGCCCGCCCAGGTAAGCGATGTCGTGCACCTTGCCGCTCGACCAGTTGTATTCGCAGGTCGGCATGTCCGGGGTCACCAGGAGTTTTTCCGGGCGGATGGCGTAGGTCACCGACTTGTCCTGCACCGAGGTGCTGATGCCGTGGCCCACGTAGATGTTGCGATCCAGGTCCTTGCAGGTGATGGTCGCGTGGCCTTCGGCGTCGTCGATCACTTCACCTTCGAAGATGTTGACGTTGCCGATGAATTCGCAGACCAGGCGGCTGGTCGGGGTTTCGTAGATGTCGATCGGGCTGCCGATCTGGGCGATCCAGCCCAGGTGCATGATCGCAATACGCTCGGCCATGGTCATGGCCTCTTCCTGGTCGTGGGTCACCATCACGCAGGTCACGCCGACGCGCTCGATGATCTCCACCAGCTCCAGTTGCATCTGCGAGCGCAGCTTTTTATCCAGCGCGCCCATCGGCTCGTCGAGCAGCAGCAGTTTCGGCCGCTTGGCCAGGGAACGGGCCAGGGCCACGCGCTGGCGCTGGCCGCCAGAGAGCTGATGCGGCTTGCGCTTGGCGTACTGGCTCATCTGCACCAGCTTGAGCATCTCGGCCACGCGGGCATCGATCTCGGCCTTGGGAATCTTGTCCTGCTGCAGGCCGAAGGCGATGTTCTGCGCCACGGTCATGTGCGGGAACAAGGCGTAGGACTGGAACATCATGTTGATCGGCCGCTCGTAGGGCGGCATGTCGGTGATGTCCACACCGTCCAGGTAGATGCGTCCCTCCGTGGGCCGTTCGAACCCCGCGAGCATGCGCAGCAAGGTGGACTTACCCGAGCCAGAACCGCCGAGCAGAGCGAAGATCTCGCCTTTCTTGATTTCCAGGGACACGTCGTCCACGGCAATCGTCTCGTCGAACTTCTTCGTGACCCGGTCGATCTTGACCAACACCTGCTTCGGTGTCTGGTCGCCCTCGAGGGCTTTCTTGTAGGCGCCGGAGGCAACTGCCATTTACGAAACTCCCAACAGAATTTGCAGTTCGCCCCATGCGGGCGAACTCTGGATAGTTTGAGCGATTGACGCTATTTGCCCGACTTGACCTTGGTCCAGCTGCGGGTCATGAGTCGTTGGATCTTGGGCGGCAACTCTGAGTTGACATACAGCTTGTCGACAATCTCCTGCGCCGGGTAAACCGCTTCGTCCTTGCGCACCGACTGGTCCATCAGCTCACCCGCCTTGGGGTTCGGGTTGGCGTAGCCGACGGAGTCGCTGACCTGGGCAATCACCTCAGGCTTGAGCAGGTAATTGATGAAGGCATGGGCCTGCTTGACGTTACCGGCGTCCTTGGGAATGGCCAGCATGTCGAACCAGAGGTTGCCGCCTTCCTTGGGGATCACATAGGCGATCTCGATGCCCTTGCCGGCTTCGGCGGCGCGCGCCTTGGCCTGGAACACATCGCCGGAGAAGCCCGCGGCCACGCAGATTTCGCCATTGGCCAGGTCGGAGATGTATTTCGAGGAGTTGAAGTAGGTCACGTAAGGCCGCACCGCCAGCAACTTGGCTTCGGCCTTCTTGTAGTCGTCGGGGTTCTGGCTGTTGGGGTCCAGGCCCATGTAGTTGAGTACCGCCGGGAGCATTTCATCGGCGGAGTCGAGGAAGGCGACGCCGCAGCTCGACAGTTTCTTGATGTTTTCCGGTTCGAACAGCATGGCCCAGGAGTCGATCTTGTCCACGCCCAGCGCGGCCTTGACCTTCTCGACGTTGTAGCCGATGCCGTTGGTGCCCCACAGGTAAGGCACGGCGTACTGGTTGCCCGGGTCGTTCTTCTCCAGGCGCTTGAGCAGCACCGGGTCGAGGTTCGAATAGTTGGGCAACTGCGCCTTGTCGAGCTTCTGGAACGCCCCGGCCTTGATCTGCTTGCCCAGGAAGTGGTTGGACGGCACGACCACGTCATAGCCGGTACGACCGGCGAGCAACTTGCCTTCCAGGGTTTCGTTGGAGTCGAACACGTCGTACAGCGGCTTGATGCCGGTGGCCTTTTCGAAGTCCGCCAATGTGCTCTGACCGATATAGTCAGACCAGTTATAAATATGCACGGTTGGCGCGGCATAGGCGCTGACGGCCAGCGTCAGCCCGGCACCCACCAGCATGGCTTTGCGAAATAAAGAAATAGGCAAGTGGAGGTCCTCTAAACAATTGGGCCTGAGTTGCCCGCACTACATGACAGCCAAGAGCTGCCCAGCAACAAAACCGGCGCGCAACTTACCTTCGATAAACCGATCCAGCAAAACTTTCTGTCATTTAATTGCACCGCTGACCGCCCTCGCGGGGACGACGGCCAGCGGTTGCGGCCTCAAACCGGCTTATTTGCCGGATTTGATCTTGGTCCAGCTGCGGGTCAGCTCACGCTGGGTAGCGGCCGGCAGATCGGCGATCGCATACAGCTTGGCCTGCACGTCGGCTGGCGGGTAGATGCCTGGATCGCTGGTGATGTCTTTTTCCACCAGTGCCGTTGCGGCGGCGTTGCCGTTCGGGAAACGCACGGCGTTGGTGATGCTGGCCATGACTTCAGGCTTCTGCAGGAAGGTCATGAACTTGTAGGCGCCCTCGACGTTTTCCGCATCCTTGGGGATAGCGACCATGTCGTAGAAGGTGCCGGCGCCTTCTTTCGGAATGGCGTAGCTGACTTTCACCTTGTCGCCGGCTTCGGCGGCACGGGACTTGGCCTGCTGCACGTCACCCGAATAGCCGACCGCTACGCAGATGTTGCCGTTGGCCAGGTCCGAGATGTACTTGGAGGAGTGGAAATAGGTGATCGAAGGACGAATCTTGAGGAACAGCTCTTCGGCTTTCTTGATGTCGTCTTTCTTCTGGCTGTCGGTCGGCAGACCCAGGTAATGCAGGGCGACCGGGATCATTTCGGTTGGCGAGTCGAGGAAGCTCACGCCGCAGCCCTTGAGCTTGGCAATGTTCTCGGGCTTGAGCAGGGTGTCCCAGGAATCGATCTTGTCGACGCCCAGCGCAGCCTTGACCTTCTCCGGGTTGTAACCGATGCCGATGGAACCCCACATGTATGGGAAAGCGTGCTTGTTGCCCGGGTCACTGACCGAAACCGCCTTGAGCAGATCCTGGTTCAGGTTTTTCCAGTTGGGCAGCTTGGAGACGTCCAGCTCCTGATAGACACCGGCCTTGATCTGCTTGGCCAGGAAGTTGTTCGACGGCACGACCACGTCGTAACCGGACTTGCCTGCCAGCAGTTTGGCTTCCAGGGTTTCGTTGCTGTCGAAAACGTCGTAGACCACCTTGATCCCGGACTCTTTCTCGAAGTTCGCAATGGTGTCGGGGGCGATGTAGTCGGACCAGTTGTAAACGTGCAGCACCTTGTCGTCTGCCTGGGCCACTGCCGCCATCGCGCCCATCAGGGACATGGCGAGGAGGGTCTTGCCAGCTTTCTTCATACCTATTGCCTTCATGCGTCATGCTCCAATTATTCTTTTTAACCTTGTGTTCAGCGACCGGTTGCCAGGCAACTAAAAACAGGCGGTAGTCTGGCAAGTTCCAAGGCGGGCTTTCAACAAAAGACCCAGCCTTTATGGCCGCCCCGAGCGAAGTACCACGGGGTACTTCGCTCAGAGCCTAGCACTTAGCCCTGCAACGCACTCAAGGTCAGGTCCAGGCACTTGCGGGCCTTGCTCACCAGCTCATCGATCTCCTCCTTGGTGATCACCAGGGGCGGAGCAATGATCATGGTGTCGCCCACGGCGCGCATGATCAGGCCGTTGTCGAAGCAGAACTGCCGGCAGATCATGCCGACGCCTTTTCCGACATACCGCGCACGGGTGGCCTTGTCCTGAACCAGCTCGATGGCGCCCAACAGGCCGACTCCGCGAACCTCACCCACCAGCGGGTGATCGTTCAGTTCCCGCAGACGTTTCTGCAAATAAGGTGCCGTTTCTGCCTTGACGCGCTCGATAATTTTCTCGTCGCGCATGATGCGGATGTTTTCCAGGGCCACGGCGGCGGCCACCGGGTGCCCGGAATAGGTGAAACCGTGGTTGAAATCGCCGCCCTCGTTGAGCACCGCCACCACTTCGTCGCGCACGATCAGGCCACCCATGGGGATGTAGCCGGAGGTCAGGCCCTTGGCGATGGTCATCATGTCCGGCTTGAGGTCGTAGAAATCGCTACCGAACCACTCACCGGTACGCCCGAACCCACAGATCACCTCGTCGGCGACGAACAGGATGTCGTACTTGGCGAGGATCTCCTTGATCCGCGGCCAGTAGCTTTCCGGCGGCACGATCACGCCGCCCGCGCCCTGGATCGGCTCGGCAATGAAGGCGCCGACGTTATCGACGCCGAGTTCGAGAATCTTCTCTTCCAGCTGGTTGGCCGCCCAGATCCCGAACTCGTCCGGGGTCATGTCGCCACCTTCACCGAACCAGTAAGGCTGCGGGATATGCACGATGCCCGGGATCGGCAAGTCGCCCTGTTCGTGCATATAGGTCATGCCGCCCAGGCTCGCGCCGGCCACGGTGGAACCGTGATAGCCGTTGACCCGGCTGATGATGGTTTTCTTCTTCGGCTGGCCCTTGATCGCCCAGTAGTGACGAACCATGCGCAGCATGGTGTCGTTGCCTTCGGAGCCGGAACCGGTGAAGAACACATGGTTCATGCCCTGCGGGGCAACATCGGAGATGGCCTTGGCCAGTTCCAGCGCCGGCGGGTGAGCGGTCTGG
The DNA here is from genome assembly GCF_028640915.1 of Pseudomonas sp. B3G-3. Lineage (NCBI taxonomy): Bacteria > Pseudomonadati > Pseudomonadota > Gammaproteobacteria > Pseudomonadales > Pseudomonadaceae > Pseudomonas > Pseudomonas sp. B3G-3. Next base: position 6,216 of record NZ_JAQZAB010000096.1, read on the forward strand.
AAGAACAGGTTGTAGTACGGCAGCTCGCGCATCTGCTTGCTGGCGGCTTCGGCCAGTTCTTCGCGGCCGTAACCGATAGCCACGCACCACAGCCCGGCCATGCCGTCGAGGATCTTGTTGCCCTCGCTGTCCCAGAGGTAAACGCCCTCGGCATTAGTGATGATCCGCGGCCCCTTCTCCTTCAACTGCTTGAAGTCGCTGAAGGGTGCCAGGTGGTGCTCGCTGCTGAGGGTTTGCCACTCACGGGTTTGCGGGTTGTTGCTGGTCATTGGAACTCTCCTGATTTTCCGGTGAGGGCGCCGCCGGTGACGGCGGCGCCCCGCGCATCAGACGGCGAAGAGCAGGAACTCCCGCTCCCACGAACTGATGACGCGCTTGAAGTTTTCATGCTCGGCCCGCTTGACCGCGACGTAGCCAGTGATGAATTTCTTGCCCAGGTATTTCTCGATGGTCTTGCTGTTTTCCATGCGCTCCAGAGCGTCCTCGATGGTCAACGGCAGGCGCAGGTTGCGGCGCTCGTAACCGCGGCCGACCACCGGTGCGCTCGGGTTGTGGCCTTCGACCATGCCGATGAAACCGCACAGCAGGCTGGCGGCGATGGCCAGGTAAGGGTTGGCGTCGGCGCCCGGCAGGCGGTTTTCCACCCGACGGTTCTGCGGCCCGGCATCCGGCACACGCAGGCCCACGGTGCGGTTCTCTTCGCCCCACTCCACGTTCACCGGTGCCGAGGTGTCCGGCAGGAAGCGGCGGAACGAGTTGACGTTGGGCGCGAACAGCGGCAGCAGCTCGGGGATGAACTTCTGCAGGCCGCCGATGTGGTTGAGGAACAGCTGGCTCATGGTCCCGTCGTCATTGGAGAAGACGTTCTTGCCAGTCTCGATGTCGATGATGCTCTGGTGCAGGTGCATGGCGCTGCCCGGCTCGCCGGTCATCGGCTTGGCCATGAAGGTGGCGGCCACCTCGTGCTTGAGCGCGGCTTCGCGCATGGTGCGCTTGAACACCAGGATCTGGTCGGCCAGGGACAGAGCGTCGCCGTGACGGAAGTTGATTTCCATCTGCGCCGTGCCGTCTTCGTGGATCAGCGTGTCGAGGTCCAGTTCCTGCAGTTCGCACCAGTCGTAGACGTCCTCGAACAACGGGTCGAATTCGTTGGCCGCTTCAATGGAGAACGACTGGCGACCGGTTTCCGGGCGACCGGAACGGCCGACCGGTGGCTGCAACGGGTAGTCCGGGTCGTCGCTGCGCTTGGTCAGGTAGAACTCCATCTCCGGCGCCACGATCGGCTGCCAGCCGTGGTCGGCGTAGAGTTTCAGGACCTTCTTGAGCACGTTGCGCGGCGACAGCTCGATCGGGTTGCCCTGCTTGTCGTAGGTGTCGTGGATCACCTGGGCGGTCGGTTCGATGGCCCAGGGCACGAGGAATACCGCGTTCTGATCCGGGCGGCAGACCATGTCGATGTCGGCCGGGTCCAGCAGTTCGTAATAGATGTCGTCTTCGACATAGTCGCCGGTCACCGTCTGCAACAGCACGCTCTCGGGCAGGCGCATGCCTTTTTCGGCGATGAACTTGTTGGTTGGCGAGATCTTGCCCCGGGTGATCCCGGTCAGGTCGCCAATCATGCATTCGACTTCTGTGATCTTGTGGTCTTTCAACCAATCGGTGAGCTGGTCGAGGTTGTTACTCATAAATGCCTCTAGGCGTGAGTTTCCTGGCTCTTATAAGCCAGGTTTTTGTGACGCATTGGCGTCGCGTTGCATTACCCGCTTGCGACAGGCATCGCCAAATGCCTGGAAGATGGCGAGGTAGTGAGGGTTAGAGCTTACCTGCCATTCAGGGTGCCATTGCACCCCCAAAGCAAAAGCCTTGCCTCCCTCGATCGGCGCGCCCTCGACGGAGAAGGCTTCGATCAAGCCGTCGGGTGCCAGGGCCTCTATCTTCAGGCCCGGCGCCAGACGTTCAACGCCTTGGCCATGAATCGAATTGACTTCAATCTGCGCCGGCAGGCCGAGGCCGGCCAGCACCCCGCCCGGCTGCACATGCAGCGCATGGGCGGGGCCGTATTGCACTTCCACCGGCTGGCTCTCGTCCTCACGGTGGTCCATGAACGGGCCGGCTTCGTGGACCCGCTGGTGCAGGCTGCCGCCGAAGGCCACGTTCATTTCCTGGAAGCCGCGGCAGATCCCCAGTACCGGAACCCCGGCCGCCACTACGGCGCGGATCAGCGGCAGGGTGCTGGCATCACGGGCAGGATCGTGCGCGGTTCCCGGCGCGCTGGCGGGACCTCTATAGTGAAAAGGCTCGATATTGGAGGGTGAACCGGTAAAGAGGATGCCATCCAGACCGTCCAGAATATCGGACGGGCTTAGAATATCGGCCAGGGACGGGAGGATCATGGGCACGCCCTTGGCTGCTACTGCCACTGCGCGGACGTACTTGTCGCCACTGATGTGATAAGCATGCAGACCGATCTGCCTGGAGCAGGCGGTGACGCCGATTAACGGCAGGCGAGACATGAAACACCCCGGTATTATTGCTGTTATGGGTTTAAATCGAGCTTAGCCTTGTTCATTTTTTTACACAACACCCCCGTAAAAAATACAACACGGCCCGCTCAAGGCCGCGGCGGCCAAGCCCTCCGAAGCCAGAAAAGCGCCCCAAAAATGCCCCGCAGGCGCTTTTTTAGGGCAAAAAAGGCCTCGCTTGACTTCGGCATGCCGTTCGGGTTGACTGAAACCTGAAAAGATCAATGATTGATATTTTTAACAACAAAGGTGTTGCATCATGTCGGTACCCCCGCGTGCCGTTCAGCTTAACGAAGCGAACGCGTTCCTTAAGGAACATCCTGAGGTTCTGTACGTTGACCTTCTGATTGCGGATATGAATGGTGTGGTGCGCGGCAAGCGCATCGAACGCACCAGCCTCCACAAGGTTTACGAGAAAGGCATCAACCTGCCGGCCTCTTTATTTGCTCTGGATATCAATGGCTCGACGGTGGAAAGCACCGGCCTGGGCCTGGACATCGGCGACGCCGATCGAATCTGCTATCCAATCCCCGATACCCTGTGCAATGAACCCTGGCAGAAGCGCCCCACCGCGCAACTGCTGATGACCATGCACGAACTCGAAGGCGACCCTTTCTTCGCCGACCCGCGCGAAGTGCTGCGTCAAGTCGTGGCCAAGTTCGACGAGCTGGGCCTGACCATCTGCGCCGCGTTTGAACTGGAGTTCTACCTGATCGACCAGGAGAACGTGAATGGCCGGCCACAGCCGCCACGCTCGCCGATCTCCGGCAAGCGCCCGCATTCGACCCAGGTGTACCTGATCGACGACCTCGACGAATACGTCGACTGCCTGCAGGACATTCTCGAAGGCGCGAAAGAACAAGGCATCCCGGCCGACGCCATCGTCAAGGAAAGTGCTCCGGCGCAGTTCGAAGTGAACCTGCACCACGTCGCCGACCCGATCAAGGCCTGCGACTATGCGGTACTGCTCAAACGTCTGATCAAGAACATCGCCTACGACCATGAGATGGACACCACCTTCATGGCCAAGCCTTACCCAGGCCAGGCGGGTAATGGTCTGCACGTCCACATTTCGGTCCTGGACAAGGACGGCAAGAATATTTTTGCCAGCGAGGATCCCGAGCAGAACGCCGCACTGCGTCACGCGATCGGCGGTGTGCTCGAGACCCTACCGGCGCAGATGGCTTTCCTCTGCCCGAACGTCAACTCCTACCGTCGTTTCGGTGCGCAGTTCTATGTGCCGAACTCGCCGAGCTGGGGCCTGGACAACCGCACCGTCGCCCTGCGCGTACCGACCGGCTCCGCCGACGCGGTCCGCCTGGAGCACCGTGTGGCCGGCGCCGATGCCAACCCGTACCTGCTGATGGCTTCGGTCCTGGCGGGCGTGCACCACGGCCTGGTCAACAAGATCGAACCGGGCGCGCCAACCGAAGGCAACTCCTACGAGCAGAACGAGCAAAGCCTGCCGAACAACCTGCGCGACGCACTGCGCGAGCTGGACGACAGCGAAGTCATGGCCAAGTACATCGACCCGAAATACATCGATATCTTCGTGGCCTGTAAGGAAAGCGAGCTGGAGGAGTTCGAGCACTCGATCTCCGACCTCGAGTACAACTGGTACCTGCACACCGTGTAAGCGGCTGTAGCCCAGAAAAACGCCACCGGCCGAAGGGCCCGTGGCGTTTTTTATGGCCGCCTTGCGGCGGATCGCGGGCAAGCCTCGCTCCTACAGGTTCGAGGTGTATGCCATTTCCATCTTGTAGGAGCGAGGCTTGCCCGCGAAGGCGTCCTGGCAGACAACACCCGACACGCCTCGTACAATGCCCGCTGCCCCGCAGGAGACTCCAATGACACGCGTAGCCACCCCCCGCAAACCCCGCGCACGCAGCCAGGCCCGGATCGACTCGATACTCGATGCCGCCCGCACCCTGCTTGCCGCCGAGGGCGTGGCCAGCCTGTCGATCTACAGCGTGGCCGAGCGCGCGGAGATCCCGCCCTCCTCGGTCTATCACTTCTTCGCCAGCGTTCCCGCCCTGCTTGAAGCCCTGACTGCCGACGTCCACGCCGCGTTCCGCGCCTGCCTGCAAGAGCCTATCGACCACGCGACCCTGAGCAGCTGGCACGACCTGTCGCGGCTGGTCGAACAGCGCATGCTCGCCATCTACAGCGCCGACGCTGCGGCTCGCCAGTTGATCCTGGCCCAGCATGGCCTCACCGAGGTCACCCAGGCCGACCGCCAGCACGACATCGAACTGGGCGACCTGATGCACAAGCTGTTCGACCAGCACTTCCAGTTGCCGGCGCTGCCCGCGGATGTGGATGTGTTCGCCCTGGCCATGGAACTGGGCGACCGCGTCTATGCGCGCTCGGTCCAGCAGCACGGGCAGATCACCGAGCGCATGGCCGAGGAAGGCATGCGGGTATTCGATGCCTACCTGGGGCTGTACCTGCCGCCCTACCTGCCCAAGCGCGAGATAGCACGGTCGGGCTGATGCCCTATCGCGAGCAAGCTCGCTCCTACAAAGGTTCGCGCCGTTCTTGTAGGAGCGAGCTTGCTCGCGATAGCGGCCTTGCTCCTTCCGCACCGCTCAAGCCCTGCCCCACAAAAAAGCCCCGAAGGGCTCACGCCGTCCGGGGCCGGTTGTCGTGCATCGATCACAACTTGGCGATCGACACCTCGGTGGATTTCACGAACGCGATCACTTCGCTGCCGATTGCCAGTTCCAGCTCCCGCACCGAACGGGTGGTAATCACCGACGTGACGATGCCGGAGGCGGTCTGCACGTCGATTTCCGAGAGCACGTCGCCTTCGACGATTTCCTTGATGGTGCCTTTGAACTGGTTGCGAACGTTGATGGCCTTGATAGTCATGGTATTTCTCCTGAGGTCGAAATAAGCCACAAGCTTCAAGCGATAAGCTGCAAGCAAAAGCGCTCGGCTCTTTCTTGCCGCTTGCAGCTGGAAACTTGCTGCTGCTTTAAAGCGCCCAGCGCAATTGCGTGGGCAAGGGTGAAACGGGTTCCGGCTCGGGTGGCGACCCGGGCAGCGACAACACGCGGTTGAGTACTTCGGCTTCCAGCGCTGCCAGCCGATGGGAGCCACGCACCCGTGGGCGCGGCAGCTCCACCAGCAGATCGAGACCGACCTCGCCTTCTTCGATCAGGATCACCCGGTCGGCCACCGCCACCGCTTCGCTGACATCGTGGGTCACCAGCAGGACGGTGAAGCCATGCTGCTGCCACAGGCGCTCGATCAGTTGCTGCATCTCGATCCGGGTCAGGGCATCCAGCGCGCCCAGGGGCTCGTCCAGCAACAACAGGCGTGGCTGGTGAATCAGCGCCCGAGCCAGGGCCACGCGCTGCTTCTGGCCGCCGGACAAGGCGGCCGGCCACTCATTGGCGCGATCGGCCAGGCCCACCGCCTCCAGGGCTTCCAGGGCCTGGGGGCGCCAGTCGCCCTTGAGGCCCAGGCCGACGTTGTCGATGACCTTCTTCCAGGGCAGCAGGCGCGCCTCCTGGAACATCAAGCGGGTGTCCTCGATGGCCTGGCTCAGCGGCGCGGCACCGGCCAGCAGTTCGCCGCCGGTGGGTTTGTCGAGGCCGGCCAGCAAGCGCAGCAAGGTGCTCTTGCCGCAGCCGCTACGGCCAACCACCGCGACGAATTGCCCGGCCGGAATATGCAGGTCGATCTCGCGCAGCACCTGGCGCGAACCGAAGGTCTTTTGCAGCTTGCGCACCACCAGCGGAATACCGCGCAGCAGGCGTGGAGGTTGTTGAGCCGTCATTGCGCACCTCCCTTGGCCACTTGATAGGCCGGATGCCAACGCAGCCAGGCACGTTCCAGACCGCGTGCGGCGAGGTCCGCCAGTTTGCCGAGCACGGCGTACATGACGATGGCCAGCACCACCACATCGGTCTGCAGGAATTCCCGGGCGTTCATCGCCAGATAACCGATGCCGGAGCTGGCGGAGATGGTTTCCGCGACGATCAGCGTCAGCCACATGAAGCCCAGGGCAAAACGCACGCCCACCAGGATCGAAGGCAAGGCGCCGGGCAGTATCACCTGACGGAACAGGCTGAAGCCGGACAGGCCATAACTGCGCGCCATTTCCACCAGCGCCGGGTCGACGTTGCGAATGCCGTGGTAGGTGTTCAGGTAGATCGGGAACAGGGTGCCCAGGGCCACCAGGAAAATCTTCGCCGACTCATCGATGCCGAACCACAGGATCACCAGAGGAATCAGCGCCAGGTGCGGTACGTTGCGGATCATCTGCACCGAGCTGTCGAGCAGGCGTTCGCCCCACTTCGACAGACCGGTGATGAAACCCAGGGCCAGGCCGATGCTGCCGCCGATCAGGAAGCCGATTGCCGCGCGCCAGCCGCTGATAGCCAGGTGGGTCCAGATTTCGCCGCTGCGCACCAGGCCGACCCCGGCTTCGATCACCGCGCTGGGTGCCGGCAGGATTCGCGTCGACAGCCAGCCGGCCGAGACCGACAATTGCCACACCGCTAGCAACAGCAGCGGCAGGGCCCAGGGTGCCAGGCGATGGAACAAGGATTGTCTGTTCATGGCCACGCCTCAGCTCTGGGACGCAGCTTTGGGAATGATGTCGTTGGCGACCATTTCGCCGAACGGGCTGACGTACCCGGCGCCCTTGGGCAGCTCGGGACGCTCGATATCCAGGTGCGGGAACAGCAGCTCGGCCACCCGGTACGACTCTTCCAGGTGGGGGTAACCGGAGAAGATAAAGGTGTCGATACCCAGGTCCGCGTACTCCTTCATCCGCGCCGCCACGGTCGGGCCATCGCCGACCAGCGCGGTGCCCGCGCCCCCCCGTACCAGGCCGACGCCGGCCCAGAGGTTGGGGCTGACTTCCAGTTTGTCGCGGCGCCCGCCGTGCAGCGCCGCCATGCGCTGCTGGCCGACCGAGTCGAAGCGCGCCAGGGAAGCCTGGGCCCGGGCGATGGTGTCGTCGTCCAGATGGGAGATCAGGCGCTCGGCCGCTTGCCAGGCTTCGGCGTTGGTTTCACGCACGATCACGTGCAGGCGAATGCCGAAGCGCACGCTGCGCCCCTGCTTGGCGGCCTTGGCCCGGACCTGCTCGATTTTCTCGGCCACCGCGGCCGGTGGTTCGCCCCAGGTCAGGACCATGTCCACCTGTTCGGCGGCCAGGTCCTGCGCGGCTTCCGAGGAGCCGCCGAAGTACAGCGGCGGACGCGGCTGCTGGATCGGCGGATAGAGCAGCTTGGCGCCCTTCACGCTGATGTGCTGGCCATCGTAGTCGACGGTTTCGCCTTCCAGCACCCGACGCCAGATACGGGTGAATTCCACCGAAGCCTGGTAGCGCTCTTCATGGCTGAGGAACAGGCCGTCGCCGGCCAGTTCGTCCGGATCGCCACCGGTCACCAGGTTGAACAGCGCCCGGCCGCCGGACAGGCGATCCAGGGTTGCCGCCTGGCGTGCCGCCACCGTCGGGGAAATGATCCCGGGGCGCAGGGCGACCAGGAACTTCAGGCGCTGGGTCACCGGGATCAGCGAGGCCGCCACCAGCCAGGAATCCTCGCAGGAACGCCCGGTGGGGATCAGCACGCCGCCGAAACCGAGGCGGTCGGCCGCCTGGGCGATCTGCTGCAGGTAACCGTGGTCGACGGCGCGAGCGCCTTCGGCGGTGCCAAGGTAATGGCCGTCGCCGTGGGTAGGCAGGAACCAGAAAATATTGAGGCTCATGGAGTTGTCTCCTAAGGGGATCGAGTTACGGCGCTTTGGCAACGGCGGCTGGAGGCGTCCAGATCACGTCTTTGATGCTCAGGGGCTTGGGAATCAGCTTGAGCTGATGGAAGCTGTCGGCGATTTTCTGCTGGGCCGCCGCCACGTCCGGGGTCAGGAAGTTCGCGCCATAACCCTGGCGTTTCACCGAGGTCAGGGTGATGTCCGCCGGCAGGCCGAGCAGTGGTGCCACCTGCTGGGTCACCTCGTCCGGGTTGGCCTTGGACCATTCGCCCACCGCGCGCACTTCCTCCACCAGGGCCTTGATCACCTCGGGGTGTTGTTGCGCGTAGGGTTTGGTCGCCAGGTAGAACTGGTGGTTGTCGACGATGCCGCTGCCGTCACGCAGGGTGCGGGCTTGCAGCTGCTTCTCGGCCGCCGCCTGATAGGGGTCCCAGATCACCCAGGCATCGACGCTGCCACGCTCGAAGGCGGCGCGAGCATCGGCGGGCGGCAGGAATACGGTCTGGATGTCGCTGTACTTGAGGCCGGCGTCTTCCAGGGCGCGGACCAGCAGGTAGTGCACGTTGGAGCCCTTGTTGAGGACCACCTTCTTACCCTTGAGCTCCGCCACCGACTTGATCGGCGAATCCTTGGGCACCAGGATCGCTTCGCTGGTCGGCGCCGGTGGCTCGTAGGCCACGTACAACAGGTCGGCACCGGCGGCCTGGGCGAATACGGGCGGGGTCTCGCCGGTGACGCCGAAGTCGATGGAGCCGACGTTCAGCCCTTCCAGCAGCTGCGGGCCGCCGGGGAATTCGGTCCATTGCACCTGCACGCCCTGCTCCGCCAGGCGCTTCTCCAGCGAGCCCTTGGCCTTGAGCAGCACCAGGGTGCCGTATTTCTGATAGCCGATACGCAGGGTCTCGGCCGCTTGGGCTTGAACGATGGCGCCGAAGGACACAGCCGCAGCAAACAGAGCGACCAGACCACGACGCAAAATCACAGGGCGCATGGCGCTCTCCTTTTGCTGTTGGGTTTTGGCTGCACCTGCTAGGCCGTTGGCGGCTAAGTAAGGCCAGTACTTCAGATTCGGGTAGGACTCAAATGCTCCAGCGAGCACTCAACAAACGATCATTCAACAGATTCGGGTCCAGCGGCTTGGGACGCCGCGCCATGGCGCTGTGGAACTGTTCCAGGGCTTCGCGCAGGCGCTGTTCCAAGGCCGGCGCCAGCTGCGCCTGGGCACTGCCTTCGCCGTAGGCGATCTGGCTGTCCTCGGCGAAGATGCCCTGGAGCATCTCCTGGGCCTTGAGGGCCGACAGCACCGGCTTGAGCGCGTAATCCACCGCCAGCATGTGGGCGATGCTGCCGCCCGTGGCCATCGGCAGCACCACCTTGTGGTTCAGGGCGCGTTCCGGCAGCAGGTCGAGCACGGTTTTCAGCGCACCGGAAAACGATGCCTTGTAGACCGGCGTGGCGATCAGCAAGCCGTCGGCCTGTTCGATCTGTTGCAACAGGTCGATCACCATCGGGCTGTCGAAGCGCGCGTGGAGCAGATCCTCGGCCGGGAAATCCCGGACCTGATAGTCGACCACTTCCACACCTTGTTGCTGCAACCAGCGTTTGGCGTGTTCCAGCAGCACCCCGGAGCGGGAGCGTTGGCTGGGACTGCCACCGAGTGAGACGACCAGCATGCAGAGGTTTCCTTTAGCGGTAATGGGCGATTCGCGGTTTGCGATCTCGCTGAGCTGAGCAGACCTTAACAGTCTATTTATATATCCATAAATCTTATTTTTTCATTTGTTTATTCCTTAAATGAATATAAGAAAAGCCATTCTCCAGGCAAAAAAATAGGCCGTCGAAACGGCCTTAAAACCCCTGCTTTGTGGAAGCGGTACATGACCCGCAGGCGGCGGCAATGCCGGCTCGCGCCTGCGGGCCCACGGTGTCAGCGATTCGGTTGCGGCGTCAGGCGCAGGTAGGGTTTGACCGCGCGATAACCTTTGGGGAAGCGTTTCTTGATTTCCTCTTCGTCCTTGAGCGACGGCACGATCACCACTTCATCACCGTCCTGCCAGTTGGCCGGGGTGGCCACCTTGTAGTTGTCGGTGAGCTGCAGCGAGTCGATCACCCGCAGGATCTCGTGGAAATTGCGCCCGGTACTGGCCGGATAAGTGATGGTCAGGCGCACCTTCTTGTTCGGGTCGATGACGAACAGCGAACGCACGGTCAGGGTGTCGTTGGCATTCGGGTGGATCAGGTCGTACAGGTCCGAGACCTTGCGGTCGGCGTCGGCCAGGATCGGGAAGTTGACGAGGGTGTTCTGGGTTTCGTTGATGTCCTCGATCCACTTGTGGTGCGAGTCCACCGGGTCCACCGACAGGGCAATGGCTTTCACGCCGCGCTCGGCGAACTGGTCCTTGAGCTTGGCGGTGAACCCCAGCTCGGTAGTGCACACCGGGGTGAAGTCCGCCGGGTGGGAAAACAGCACGCCCCAACTATCGCCGAGCCACTCGTGGAAACGAATCTTGCCGGCACTGGAATCCTGTTCGAAGTCGGGGGCGATGTCGCCAAGTCTGAGGCTCATGTTGCTGCTCCTGTGAGTGCGTTATGAGCCCTACTGTGCCTGCGCCTGGGAATATTTAAAAAGAATAAATATCGATTTATTTAGACTATAAATGAATATTAAAAATCTCTTCACTGGATTCGCGCGCGCCCAGGGCACACCATCTTCGACAAGGTTCGAGAAGGCCTTGAGTAGCTGTAAAGAGGGGTTTCAGGGAGGACCTGCGGGGGTGGGTCCGACCTGGATGACAACACCTCGCCCGGCATTGCGCCGGGCGAGGTTTTAACGTCGGATTACAACAGCGGGATCGAGTAGCTGACGATCAGGCGGTTTTCGTCCTGCGAGCGCTGGCCCGGAATATCGTTACGCCACATGGCGTTTTTCCAGGTCAGGCCCAGGTTCTTCAGCGGACCTTCCGGAATCACGTAGGCCACGGTCAGGTCCCGTTCCCACTCGCTGGCGTTGGTCGCCGAAACGGTACGCTGAGGGAGAACGGAACCCTCTTTGCCGGAAGTGTCGATGTTATCGCCACGCAGATAGATCACACCGGCGGTCAGGCCAGGCACGCCTACCTTGGCGAAATCGTAGGAGTAGCGAGCTTGCCAGGTACGTTCGCCAGCACGGGCGAACTTGGCGATCTGCATGTCGGTAGTCAGGTAAGCCGACGAACCGTCACCCTGGTTCAGCCAAGGGAAGTCGCTGTCACCGTTACTGACCTGGTAGCCGCCACCGAAGGTATGGCCGGCAACCGAGTACAGGAACAGGCCGCTGATCAGGTTGTTATCAACCTTGCCCTTGGTGATGCCAGTGCCGTAGTCACCGGTGGTGTAGTAGGCCGAGTCGTGGCCGTTGGCACCGTCGTCACGGCTGTTGAAGTAACGCAGGTCAGACTTCAATACGCCCGGGCCGATAGCCCAGTTGTGCAGCAGGCCAACGAAGTGCTGCTTGTAGAAGTCTTTCAGGTTGCCGTAGTAGTACTGAGCGGTCAGATCTTTAGTGATCTTGTAGTCACCACCACCGTAGATGAACTTGTTGCTGTCACGACCAGCAGCGGTGTGAGCGTTGGCGCCCGCAATCGACAGCTCTTCGTTGTTGCTGGAGTTACGCCCCTTGGCATGCTCGATCTGACCACCCACCAGTGTCAGGTCCTTGATGTCGTTCGAGGTGATCTGACCGCCCTGGAAGGTTTGCGGCAGCATACGACCATCGTTGGTCACGATAACCGGCAGTTTTGGCTGCAGGGTGCCGAGCTTCAGTTCGGTCTGGGAGATCTTGGCTTTGGCGGTCAGGCCCAGGCTGGAGTAGTTATCGACCGCTTTGCCGTTGGACTCGCTTGGGAAAACAGTGCCGCCATAAGAGGTAGCAGTGGCGCCGTTGGTGCCGCCGCCCGAATCCAGCTTGATGCCCAGCAAGCCGATTGCATCCAGACCGAAACCGACGGTGCCTTCGGTGTAGCCGGAAGTGAAGTTGAGCTGGAAGCCCTGGCCCCACTCTTCCCACTTGTTCTGTGCGCCGGACGCCTTGGTGTCGGCATCGCGGTTGTCAGTATTGATGTAGAAGTTACGCAGACCCAGAGTGGCCTTGCTGTCTTCGATGAAACCGGCGGCGCCTGCCTGCTGCGCCATAACCCCAACGGCCACAGCCAGGGCCAAGGTGGACTTGTTCATGTTTCGCTCCTCTCGTTTCTAATTCTTGTGTACTCAGGCCCAGGGTCTGCTGCCCCGGGTCCATCGGTGGGCGATTAGCGCCAGACCGTGACTCATAAGTCAATCGTAACCAACTGTGTCTACGACCAAGGTCTAATCGCGATGATTGGGTCCTTGCAGGGTAATGAATTTCTCATAAACCCAAAAAGAATTATTTCATTCTTTTTCATACCGTTCGGGAATATCGACAGGTACGTTCGTTTGAGCCGTGGCCCAAGGTATCGGCGTCCTGTTTAATTCCTGAATGGTATTTCCCCGCTGATCTTTAGATCGATCAGTTAAAACATAAGCCAGATACGTCAACCAGTATCGAAAAGGCGACGCAATAATGGCTAGGCGCCGATGGTCCCGTCAATTTGTTACAGTTTTTGTATCGCACGCATTTATTTTTCTGAAACATAAATCAGGCTCGGCAGACGCAACGAAAAACCCGCCCCTGTCAAGAGCGGGTTGCCGAACGGGATGAAGCTCAGAGGGCTTTTTCGAAGATCTTCGAGTTGCGCTGGTAGTTGTACAGCGAGGCCCGCGCGGAAGGCAGACGCTCGACGCTGCTAGGGGCAAAACCGCGCTCACGGAACCAGTGAGCGGTACGGGTGGTGAGGACAAACAGGGTTTTCAGGCCCTGGGCCCGGGCCCGGGTTTCGATCCTTTCCAACAGTTCGTCGCCACGACCGCCGTGGCGGTATTCCGGGTTCACCGCCAGGCAGGCCAGCTCCCCGGCGTCGGAGTCGGCGATCTGGTAGAGCGCGGCACAGGCAATGATCATCCCCTCGCGCTCGACCACGCTGAACTGCTCGATCTCACGCTCGAGCACCTCGCGGGAACGCCGCACCAGAATGCCCTGCTCCTCCAGCGGACTGATCAGATCCAGCAACCCGCCGACGTCCTCGATGGCCGCCTCGCGGACCAGTTCGAACTGCTCCTGGGCCACCAGCGTACCGCCACCGTCACGGGTGAACAGTTCGGTCAGCAGCGCGCCGTCTTCGGCGTAACTGACGATATGGCTGCGCCCTACGCCACCCCGGCAAGCCTCGGCCGCGGCATCCAGCAGCTCCGCCTGATAGTTGCTGCCCAGGCGCTGCAAATGCGCCGGCACCTGTTGCGGACGCAGTTCGCGCACCAGATTGCCGCTTTCATCCAACAGGCCACGCTCGGCGCCGAACAGCAGCAGCTTGTCGGCAGCCAGGTCGATGGCCGCGCGGGTGGCGACGTCTTCGCAGGCGAGGTTGAAGATTTCCCCGGTCGGCGAGTAGCCCAAGGGCGACAGCAGGACGATCGAGCGCTCGTCCAGCAGGCGGTTGATGCCCTTGCGGTCGACCCGGCGCACTTCGCCGGTGTGGTGATAGTCGACACCCTCGAGCACGCCGATCGGCCGGGCGGTCACCAGGTTGCCGCTGGCGACCCGCAACCGCGAGCCCTGCATGGGCGAGGACGCCATGTCCATGGACAGCCGCGCTTCGATAGCGATGCGCAACTGGCCGACGGCGTCGATCACGCATTCCAGGGTCGCCGCATCGGTGATGCGCATGCCGTGGTGGTAATGCGGGGTCAGGCCGCGCGCAGCCAGGCGGGCTTCGATCTGTGGACGCGAGCCGTGTACCAGCACCAGGCGCACGCCCATGCTGTGCAGCAGCACCAGGTCATGGACGATGTTGCCGAAGTTCGGATGTTCTACGCCGTCGCCGGGCAGCATGACCACGAAGGTGCAGTCGCGGTGGGCATTGATATAAGGCGAAGCGTGACGAAGCCAATTGACGTATTCGGGCATAACCTGAGCCTGTAAATAAGAAGCAGCCTATAAAAGGACGAAACGGGAAAACGCACAGCGGGCTGGTGGTTATCGTCGGAACAGGCTTGGCGACACGCTCGCTCTCCTTGAGGTACGGGCTTGGCCGTCGGTGATTTAGTAGAAATCAGGCCGGCGTCAGGCAGTAATGATTAATCAGTTCACGTAGTAGATGCACGGTAGGCTGCAAGCGTGACATTTCGAGGTATTCCCCCGGCTGGTGAGCACAGGCGATGTCGCCCGGGCCCAGCACCACTGTCTCGCAGCCAAGGCGCTGAAGATAAGGCGCTTCGGTGCCGAACGCTACTGCTTCGGCGCGATGACCGGTCAGGCGCTCGGCCACCCGCACCAGTTCGCAGTCTTCGGCCTGCTCGAAGGCCGGTGCTTCGGGGAACAGCGGCGCGTAGTCGATCTTCACCTGGTGCCGCTCGGCCACGGGCACCAGCTTCTGCCGGATGGCCGCGCGCAGCGCCTGCGGGTCCATGCCCGGCAGCGGCCGCAGGTCGAATTCCAGCGAGCATTGGCCGCAGATGCGGTTCGGGTTGTCGCCACCGTGGATACACCCAAGATTCAGGGTCGGCTGCGGCACGCTGAACTGCGGGTTGCGGAATTCGCGCTGCCACGCCAGGCGCAGGCCGCGCAGTTCGCCGATGGCATCGTGCATGGCTTCCAGGGCGCTATGGCCCAGGCTCGGGTCGGAAGAATGGCCGCTGCGCCCGAGAATATCGATGCGCTCCATCATCACCCCTTTGTGCATGCGGATCGGCCGCAGCCCGGTCGGCTCACCGATCACCGCGGCGCGCCCCAATGGCCGGCCGGCTTCGGCCAGGGCGCGGGCGCCGGCCATGGAGCTTTCCTCATCACAGGTGGCGAGGATCAGCAGAGGTTGCTTGAAGGGCTGCTCCAGCAGCGGCCGGACCGCCTCGATGACCAGGGCGAAAAAACCTTTCATGTCGCAACTGCCCAGGCCGACCCAGCGCCCGTCGACCTCGGTGAGCTTCAGCGGGTCGGTCTGCCATAGCGCGCCGTCGTAGGGCACGGTGTCGCTGTGCCCGGCCAGCACCAGGCCGCCGGGGCCGCTGCCGAAACTGGCGAGCAGGTTGAATTTGCCAGGGCTGACCTGCTGGATATCGCAGGCAAAACCCAGGTCGCCGAGCCAGCTCGCCAGCAAATCGATGACCGCACGATTGGACTGATCCAGCGCCGGCTGGGTACAGCTGACCGAAGGTGTGGCAATCAGCGCAGCGAACTGCTCTTTCATGGACGGCAATGGCATGCGCTGGCTCCCGGGTTCCAAGATGAAGTCCATCATAGAGCCATCCTGCGACAGGAATAAACCGCCACGGCACCTCGGCGCGGCGAGTCCTGTACACTGCACGACCTTGGCAGCCACACATTCCCCCGGCTGCGCTCCCGATCCTGGATTTTCCGGCCATGCAGAAAGAAACCGAAATCAAACTCCGCGTCAGCCGCGAAACCCTCGCCGCCCTGCGTGAGCACCCGCTCCTGAAAAAACGCAACAAAAGTGGCTGGGAACACCGCGAACTGATGAACCAGTACTTCGACACGCCCGAGCGCGACCTGGCCCGCGCCAAGGTCGCCCTGCGCCTGCGCCGCGACGGCGAAGAAGTGATCCAGACCCTCAAGACCCGCGGCCAGAGCGTCGCCGGCCTGTCGGAACGCAACGAGTACGACTGGCACCTGGCCAAAGCCAAGCTCGACCTGAAGAAACTCGACGGCGAATGCTGGCCCGAGCAACTGGCCGAGCTGGACAAGAAAACCCTCAAGCCGATCTTCACCACCGACTTCGTCCGCGAACGCGCGGAAATCGCCTGGGGCCGCGGCAAGGCCAAGGTGGTGATCGAGGCCGCCCTGGACCTGGGCCACGTGATCGCCGGCAAGCAGAAGGAAGAGATCTGCGAGCTGGAACTGGAACTGCGCGAAGGCGAACCGGCCGCCCTGCTGGAACTGGCCGCCGAGCTGGCCGCCACCCTGCCGCTGATGCCCTGCGACATCAGCAAGGCCGAGCGCGGCTACCGCCTGTTCGACGCCAACAGCTACTCCCTGAGCCTGCCCGCCCCGGAACTGAGTGCGGAAACGCCGCTGGACGACGCCTTCGCGGCGCTGACCTGGCACCTGCTGGGCAGCAGCCAGCGCCTGGCCGAGCAATATCGCTTCAACGGTCACTGGCGTTTGCTGCAGGACTGGGTCGAGAACCTGGCAGAACTGCGCGCCCTGGTCAGCAGCCTGGGCCAGGCCGCACCGCGCCAGGCGACCGCCGAGTTGCGTGCTTCGCTGGACGGCCTGCTGGAAGACTGGCGCCCGCTGGTGCAAGCCGGCCTGGACGACGAAGACGTGCGCAAGGCCGCGCCCGAGCAGTTCATCGAAGAGCTGCAGGACGTGCGCTGGGGCCTGTTCTCGCTGAACACCTCGCGCTGGTTGCTGGCCCGCAGCTGGACCGCCGAGCGCAATACCCGTGGCAACCGCCAGGGTGCGGCGCAACTGGGCAGCTGGTTACCGCGCCTGCTGGCCGACGAAGCCAGCTCCCTGCAACTGCCGCGCTACCAGCAACAGCCGGAAGACCTGGCCGAGCAGCTGCCACGTATCGAACGCATCCAGTCCTGGCTGCATCACGCACGCAACGTGCTGGAAATCCCGGAGCTGGACCGTCTGTACGGCGAGTTGAACAAGCTGGCGCAACTGGCCAACGAGCCGATCACCGACGAAGCCCTGGATGCCCGCAAGCAACAGGCGATCACGGTGTTCCAGAACCGCGCGTGGAAGACCTTGCTGCGCATGTGACAGCCTCATCGCGAGCAAGCTCGCTCCTACAAGACCGGCATAGTCCCTGTAGGAGCGAGCTTGCTCGCGATGGCTTCAACCGCATCAACGCAGAACGGGCAAACTCGTCGTGGACTTGATCTCCGACAGCGCCACGATCGAATTCACTTCCTGAATCCCCGGCACCATCGACAGTTTCTCGAAGAAGAAACGCTCGTACGCCTCGATGTCCGCCGTGACGATGCGCAACAGGAAATCCACCGCCCCCATCAGCACATAACACTCCAGCACTTCCGGAAAACCGCGGATCGCCTCGGTGAACTCGGTGAAGTTGGAACGGCCGTGGGCGTTGAGTTTGACCTCGGCGAAGATCTGCGTGTTGAGGCCGATCTTCTTGCGGTCGAGCAAGGTCACCTGGCCACGGATCACCCCCTCCTCCTTGAGCCGCTGGATCCGCCGCCAGCAAGGTGACTGGGACAGCCCTACCTGTTCGGCGATCTGCGCGCTGGACAGCGAAGCGTCTTCTTGCAGCAGCGCCAGGATGCGGCGGTCGTAGGCGTCCAGTTCGCTATGCATAGATATTCCTCAATAACCCACAAATACGAATCACATGATTCGATATTTTCGAAAATCCCTTCATCTTAGATAAGAAATACCCGCAACCGAATGTAAAAATTTCTCCATTGATCCGGAGAATCCCATGCCCTCTCTCGAAGCCGTCAGTTCCCGCGCCGATGTGTGGAATGTCGCCAACACCCATTGCCGGGTGCATTACCAACTGGTCACCGACGCCGAGGCCGATGTGCTGTGCCGGGTGCTTAATCATTTCGCCCTGCAGTCCCTGCTGCCGCAGCAGGTCCAGGTGCAACAGCAGGACGGTTCGCTGCTGATGGAAGTGCTGCTCGATGGCCTGAGCTGGCACCGTGCGCAAGTCATCGCGGAAAAACTGCGCAACCTGGTCAGCGTGTGCTCGGTACAGCTGCAACTGGCCGAGCGCGAGCCGTTGCAGGCCGCCGGCTGAAGGCGCCGGGCAAAATCCTGCAACGCTTGGGCGACTGATGGTCGCCATCCCGGGACTATTCTTGGCATTCCGTGGTCAGAGGCGCATCTAACCCGCCCGCTGCCGGATTGTTCACAAGGAGCCCGCATGTCCGTTCCTCTCGTTACCCAGGACCGCTGGCTGGATCTCAACGATCTGCTGCGCGACCTGGTCGCCCAGGGTTTCATCAGCCAGGACTCGGCCGAACACGCCCTGACCACCCGCCGCAACGCCGCCAACAGTCAGCTGCACCCGCTGGAGTTTCTCGCCAGCCAGCACCTGGACGACCTCAGCCGGCCCGGCAAGCGCCTGGACCTGGAAAGCCTGACCCTGTGGCTGGCGCAACAGGCCGGCCAGCCGTACCTGCGTATCGACCCGCTGAAAATCGACGTCGCCGCCGTCACCCCGCTGATGTCCTACGCCTTCGCCCAACGCCACAAGATCCTTGCGGTATCGATCGACGCCGAAGCCGTCACGGTGGCCAGCGCCCAGCCTTATGTCAGCGCCTGGGAAGCCGACCTGACTCACGTGCTGAAGCTGCCGATCAAGCGGGTCGTAGCCAACCCGGTGGAAATCCAGCGCCTGACCGTGGAGTTCTTCCGCCTGGCCAAGTCGGTCACCGGCGCCAGCGCCGACCAGAAAAGCCACGGGCCGGGCAACTTCGAACAATTGCTCAACCTCGGCGCCAGCGATCAGGAGCCCGACGCCAACGACGCGCACATCGTCAATATCGTCGACTGGCTGTTCCAGTACGCGTTCCAGCAGCGGGCCAGCGATATCCACATCGAGCCGCGCCGCGAACAAGGCACCGTGCGCTTTCGCATCGACGGGGTGCTGCACAACGTCTATCAGTTCCCGCCCCAGGTCACCATGGCCGTGGTCAGCCGCCTGAAAAGCCTGGGCCGGATGAACGTCGCGGAAAAACGCAAACCCCAGGACGGCCGGGTCAAGACCAAGACTCCGGAAGGCGGCGAAGTGGAGTTGCGCCTGTCGACCCTGCCTACGGCTTTCGGCGAGAAAATGGTCATGCGCATCTTCGACCCCGAGGTGCTGCTCAAGGATTTCGACCAGTTGGGTTTCTCCAGCGACGACCTGCGGCGCTGGCAGGAAATGACCCGCCAGCCCAACGGCATCATCCTGGTCACCGGCCCCACCGGTTCGGGCAAGACCACCACCCTGTACACCACCCTGAAGAAACTGGCGACGCCGGAGGTCAATCTCTGCACCATCGAGGACCCGATCGAGATGGTCGAGCCGGCGTTCAACCAGATGCAGGTCCAGCACAACATCGAGCTGACCTTCGCCAGCGGCGTGCGCGCACTGATGCGCCAGGACCCGGACATCATCATGATCGGCGAGATCCGCGACCTGGAAACCGCGGAGATGGCGATCCAGGCCGCCCTCACCGGCCACCTGGTGCTATCGACCCTGCACACCAACGATGCCCCCGGCGCCATCAGCCGCCTGCTGGAACTGGGCGTCGCCCCCTACCTGATCAAGGCCACGCTGCTTGGGGTCATGGCCCAGCGCCTGGTGCGCACCCTGTGCCCGCACTGCAAGACCCCGCTGACCCTGGACGAAGGCGACTGGCAAAACCTGACCCGGCCCTGGCAGGCGCCGCTACCCAGCCATGCCCATGGCGCCACCGGCTGCCTGGAATGTCGCGATACCGGTTACCGGGGCCGCGCCGGGGTGTATGAAATCATGCAGTTGAGCGACAGCCTCAAAGCCCTGATCAGCGCCGACGCCGACCTGCTTGCCATACGCCGCCAGGCCTTTTTGGAAGGCATGCGCAGCCTGCGCCTGTCCGGGGCGCAGAAAGTCGCCGCCGGGCTGACCACCCTCGAGGAGATATTGCGGGTAACGCCACAAAGCGAGCAGCGATGAGCCGTCCGGCTACCAGTCGAGGACACCCAACCCGGTATTGGGCTTGATCCACAGCACCGCGCCGTTCTCCCTGCGTTGCTGTATCGAGCGCCCGGCATCGAGCGTTTCCCCCGTGCGCAGGTTCTGCGCGGAGTCCGATTTGCTCGGGCTGAACATCAGGGTCCCCGGCGTGTCCTGGCGAACCCTCATGCCGCGGGGGTAGTGCCAATCGCCCAGGGTCAGGTCTTGCGCCAGTTGCCCGCTCCAACGTCCCGGTTGCCGCTGCTTGTCGAGATCCAGGCTCAGGCTCGACAGCGCTATCCCCTGGATAACCACCGCCGGTGAAGCCAGACCGATGGTGTCGATGCTGAACCTGCCGTCGTACTGCCTGACCTCGCTGGAGCTCGGCCACTTCACCCCTGCCACATCGGCCCCGGTCACCAGGGTGCATTCAGAGAAGCTCCAGCGGCTCGGCTGCAAGCGGTCCGCGTCGGCAATGTCCAGCGTTACCCAGGTGCCGCCGGCGCAGGGCCAGCCCGCGACGATCTGATCACGGCTCAGCAGCATCTTTGAGAAAGGGCCGCTGCCGTACATCTGCAACTCTGTAACCTCCACACCGTTGATGGTGTGTGGTGCAGCGAATTTGGCGTAATAGAGGCTGCGCAGTCCATGAGGTTGCGGCTGGCCTTGCGAATCCAGAGGTTCAAGTGTTCCCAGATTCAGTTGGGCGCCTGCGGGCAATGGCAGGCCATCAAGCTGCACGTCCTGCTCAAGTTGCGGGTGGAGCGCCTTTCTAAGCTGATCGTCGCTATAGATCTTCCACAGCGTGCAAACCACGATGATTGCGCATACCCCTGCAAGCGCACCGAAGTGCAGGGGCTGACGACGCATCCGGTGTGGGAAGGCCGGAATGAGCCAGGCTATCAGCAGCAAGGGAAGTCCGATAAAGGACAGCAACACCAGGTTCAACAGGGTTGCGTAGATCATCGCGCCAAAAATCAAGGCCAGCATCCGTGCAGTCGAGAAAGTCGCCCATGGTGTCAAATGCCACCCCTGCGTTCCAGCACATTGACTCAATACCGAGGTGCAGCGGTCGCTCCCGAAGAGCTCGTTCGGCCCCTGTCCACGCGGGCGAAAGCTTGTTGCAGCAGCAGGGAACTCAATTGGGCCAATGCCTATCAAAGGGCTCAGTTTTCCCCCCTAGCTGGAGTCACCCACCATGCGTTTCAAAACAGCTGTCGCCACCCTGGCCCTGCTTTCCCTGCCTGTAGGTTCGGCAATGGCCGACAGCTTCTGGCGTAACATCCTTTCCACCGGCGCCACCACCGCTTCCACCTACCTGACTTCCAAGGATCACAAGCTGGTCGCCGCCGCCCAGGACGACGCCAGCAGCTTCGTCGCCAGTGAAGGCAGCATCCGCGGTCCGTACCTGGAAGCCGCGATGCAGAAAGTCCGTGCCGACAACCCGGGCCTGCAGGCCACTGACATGGAGCTGGCCAACGCCATCCTGGCGAAAAACGCCATCGCCCAGCAGTGACCGCCAGCCGGTAGCCAGGCTGACGCAACGAAAAATGCCGCTCACAAGAGCGGCATTTTTTTGCCCGCCGTTCGAGCTCAGCGGTAGGCATCCACCGGTACGCAGGCGCAGAACAGGTTGCGGTCGCCGTAGACATTGTCGACCCGGTTCACCGTCGGCCAGTACTTGTGTGCCCTGGCGTGGGGGCTGGGGATCACCGCCTGCTCGATGCTGTAGGGCCGCTCCCAGACCCCGGCGATGTCCGCCAGGGTATGGGGCGAACGCTTGAGCGGGTTGTCTTCGGCCGGCCAGTTGCCTTCCTGGACCTGGGCGATCTCGGCGCGAATGCTCAGCATCGCCTCGATAAAGCGGTCCAGCTCGGCCTTGGACTCGCTTTCGGTGGGCTCCACCATCAGCGTGCCCGGCACCGGGAACGACATGGTCGGCGCGTGAAAGCCGTAGTCCATCAGGCGCTTGGCCACGTCCTCTTCGCTGATGCCGGTCTGCGCCTTGAGCGGTCGCAGGTCGAGAATGCATTCGTGGGCGACCCGGCCATTGCGCCCGCTGTAGAGCACCGGAAAGGCCCCGCTCAAGTGTTCGGCCAGGTAGTTCGCGGCGAGGATCGCCACCTCGCTGGCATCCGCCAGCTGCGGCCCCATCAGGGCGATGTACATCCAGCTGATCGGCAGGATGCTCGCGCTGCCCCAGGGCGCCGCGCTGACCGCGCCGTTCTGCGGCAGCGGCCCGTCGATGGCCACCACCGGGTGGTTGGCCACGAACGGCGCCAGGTGCGCCCGCACGCCGATCGGCCCCATGCCCGGGCCACCGCCGCCGTGGGGAATGCAGAAGGTCTTGTGCAGGTTCATGTGGGAAACGTCGGCGCCGATGTCGGCCGGCCGCGTCAGCCCGACCTGGGCATTGAGGTTGGCGCCGTCCATGTACACCTGGCCGCCGTGGCTGTGGATCACTTCGCAGATCTCGCCGATGCCCTCCTCGTACACCCCGTGGGTCGAAGGATAGGTGGCCATCAGGCACGCCAGGTGTTCGCCTGCGGCCAGGGCCTTGTCTTTCAGGTCTTGCAGGTCGACGTTGCCGGCGTCGTCGCAATCGACGATCACCACCTGCATCCCGGCCATCTGCGCCGAGGCCGGGTTGGTGCCGTGGGCCGAGGCGGGAATCAGGCAGATGTTGCGCTCTCCCTGCTGGCGGCTCTCGTGGTATTTGCGGATCGCCAGCAACCCGGCGTACTCGCCCTGGGCCCCGGAGTTGGGCTGCATGCAGATCGCGTCGAAGCCGGTAATGGCGCATAACCAGCGCTCCAGTTCCTCGATCATCAGCGAATAGCCGAGTGCCTGCTCCGGCGGGACAAAGGGATGCAGGTTGGCGAAACCGGGCCAGGTGATGGGGATCATCTCGCTGCTAGCATTGAGCTTCATGGTGCAGGAGCCCAGCGGGATCATCGACTGGTTCAGCGCCAGGTCCTTGTTCTCCAGCTGCTTGAGATAACGCAGCATCTCGGTTTCGCTGTGATGGCTGTTGAACACCGGATGGCTCAGGTAAGGCGTGCTGCGCAGCAGGTCCTGGGGAATGCCCGGGACCAGGCTTTCAGCGTCCAGTTGCGCCACGTCCAGGCCGTGGTCGGCGCCGAGGAACACATCGAACAGGCGGGCGACGGTATGCTCGTCGCAGGTTTCATCCAGGCTCAGGCCCAGGTGCCCGCGCCCGAGGATCCGCAGATTGATCTGCGCGGCCTTGGCGCTCTCGATGATGGCCGTCTGGCTACCGCCGACCTCCAGCGTCAGGGTGTCGAAGAACTGCCGGTTCAGCCGCTCGATGCCCTTGCGTTCAAGGCCGGTGGCGAGGATGCAGGTCAGCCGGTGGACACGCTGGGCGATGCGCCGCAGACCTTCCGGACCGTGATAGACCGCGTAGAAACTGGCGATATTGGCCAGCAGCACCTGGGCCGTGCAGATGTTCGAGTTGGCCTTCTCGCGGCGGATATGTTGCTCGCGGGTCTGCAGGGCCATGCGCAGCGCCACGTTGCCCCGGGCATCCCTGGACACGCCGATGATCCGCCCCGGAATCGCCCGCTTGTACTCTTCGCGACTGGCGAAGAACGCCGCGTGGGGCCCGCCGTAGCCCATGGGCACGCCAAAGCGCTGGGACGAACCGAACACCACGTCGGCCCCCAGCTCGCCCGGCGGCGTCAGCAGCAACAGGCTCAACAGGTCGGCCGCCACGCAGGCCAGCGCATGCTGCGCATGCAGGTGATCGATCAGCGGCCGCAGGTCGCGAATCTCGCCGTGGGTGTCCGGGTACTGCAACAAGGCGCCGAACACCTGGTGCTGCTTGAGGTTGTCCAGGGTGTCGACCACCAGTTCGAAGCCGAACCCTTCGGCGCGGGTCTGCACCACCGAGAGAGTCTGCGGATGGCAGTTCTGGTCGACGAAGAACAGATTGCTTTTCGACTTGGCCACGCGCTTGGCCAGGGCCATGGCTTCGGCGGCGGCGGTCGCTTCGTCCAGCAGCGAGGCGTTGGCCAGCTCCAGGCCGGTGAGGTCGATGGTCAGTTGCTGGAAATTGAGCAGGGCTTCGAGCCGGCCCTGGGCGATTTCCGGTTGGTAGGGTGTGTAGGCGGTGTACCAACCGGGGTTTTCCAACACGTTGCGCAGGATCACCGTGGGGGTCAGGGTGCCGTGATAACCCATGCCGATCAGGCTGGTCCAGACCTGGTTCTGCTCGGCATAACCGCGCAGCTTGGCCAGGGCGGCCTGCTCGTCCAGCGCCGGCGGCAGCTCCAGCGGACGGTTGAAACGGATGCCCGGCGGCACCGTCTGTTCGATCAGCTCGACCCGGCTGCCCAGGCCCAGGCTGTCGAGCATCGCTTGCTGCTCGGCGGCGTCGGGCCCGAGGTGACGCCGCAGAAAGGCATTGGGATCGCGTAACTGGCTCAAGGACGGCAACTGGGACATGACGGGCTCTCTCTCAGGCGGCGCTCGGCGTCGATGGAACACGGTCAAAGCAGCATAGCAGCCGATCCCGGACGCCGACGGTGTGGCACCCCGGGCCAACCGGTAGCATGATGCTCGACTCCGGCGCGGCCCGCCGCCCTGCCTCGACCTCTGCTTATCGGGTACCCCATCGTCATGAGCCAGCTGCCTTTCCTGCCGTTCTCCAAACCCACCATCGATGAAGCCACCATCGCCAGCGTCGGCGAAGTCCTGCGTTCGGGCTGGATCACCAGCGGGCCCAAGGTCCAGGCCTTCGAAGCGCAACTCTCGCAGTATTGCGGTGGGCGCCCGGTGCGCACCTTCAATTCCGGCACCTGCACCATGGAGATCGCCCTGCGGATCGCCGGCATCGGCCCTGGCGACGAAGTCATCACCACGCCGATTTCCTGGGTGGCCACGGCCAACGTGATTCTCGAAGTCGGCGCCACCCCAGTGTTCGCCGACATCGACCCGGTTACCCGCAACATCGACCTGGCCCAGGTGGAAGCGGCCATCACGCCACGGACCAAAGCCATCATCCCGGTGTTTCTCGCCGGCCTGCCGCTGGACATGCCGCGCCTATATGCCCTGGCGCGTAAACACGGCCTGCGGGTCGTGGAAGACGCCGCCCAGGCGCTGGGTTCGAGCTGGAACGGCGAGCGCATCGGTGCCGGCGGCGACCTGGTGTCTTTCAGCTTCCAGGCCAACAAGAACGTCACCTGCAGCGAGGGCGGCGCCCTGGTGCTGAACACCGCCGAAGAGGCCCGCCTGGCGGAGAAGTACCGCCTGCAAGGCGTGACTCGCCACGGCTTCGATGGCCTGGACGTGGACGTGCTGGGCGGCAAATTCAACATGACCGACGTCGCGGCCGCCATCGGCCTGGGCCAGTTCGCCCATCTCGAAACCCTCACCGCGCACCGCCGCGAACTGGCCCGGCATTACTTCGAATGCTTCGGCAGCGGCTTCGAAGCCCGCTACGGCGCCCAGCTGCCACCAGCAGATTTCAGCAACAGCAACTGGCACCTGTTCCAGCTGGTACTGCCGCAGCGGCATGACGGCAAACCGGCGCGGGCGACCTTCATGGAGCAGATGCAGGAACGCGGGATCGGCATCGGCTATCACTACCCGCCGATTCACTTGCTAAGCCTGTACCGCGAGCGCGGTTTCAAGGAGGGGATGTTCCCGGTGGCGGAACGGGTAGGACGACTGATCGTCTCGTTGCCGATGTTCACAGCCATGAACAAGGGCGATGTTGAGCGCTCGGTAGCGACGGTGAAGGCTGTCTTGCAAGATGCATAAATAAATAGATACCCAGCCCTTGAACGGCTGGCTTGTGCAATATTCAAGACGCTCAATGCCCAGGCATTGGGCGTTTTTATTTCAGCAATAAATACAGTTGCCAATAGTTATATAAGTGTCCACTTGTCCGATCCTTTGCGCCAAAAACCAGACTCCCGGCAGGACTCACTTTAATCGCACACATAAACACATGATAAATCAGCACGAACCAATGCATTAAATTTCCGAAACACAGACGACTTTCACAACAATAGCCAATCATTCTATAGGTCAACTTTCCGCCTGCTATGTTTACTTATGACTGCGCCCTGGAAACAAAAGGCCATTACGCAGCTGAAAAGACCGTTACAAAATCCATGTTTCAATTTACTCGAAATGGAGTTCACAGAAATGAGCAGCCAACAAATAGTTGTATACATCGAAGAAGAACAGTTGATTGCGCAAAAGAACAACAACTACAGCCTCTATCTGGCCAAGAAAGTAAATAATGACTTTACTGTCATCTGGCAATCAAAAGGCCCCGTTGCGACAGTCAACAACCCTAGTTACCAATATAGAAACACCTTTGATATCGCCACCCCGTCGTTCATGGTCAACTTCACCAATGACCCGGTCAGCAGCGGCGATGTCACCTTCACCTCCGGCGGGAAAAACTTGCCCATCAGCACCGGCCAGACCACGACGCTCGATGCGAACGGCGTGTTCACACCGGCCAAGAATGGCGGCGTCCCCTCGGATGTTCTCATCAAAAATGAGCTGCAAGGCAATCCGCATGCAATCCTCCTGGATTCCAACGGCAACAACATCTGGGTGAACCGTCAGAGCGGCATGAACATCGGCCCTGCGACGCTGACACCAAAGAGCCAATATCAACTCTGGTTCGGCAACATTCAGGAAACCGGTTCGTTGATCGCCATCAACCTGTCCAACCCCTATGTAGCGACCCTGCAGGATGGCGGCAGCGTCACCATTACCTACACCGACAGTGGCACCTGGGTGACCGGCGAACCGGCCAGAATCCTGAGCGCCTCCGAAGTCAGGGCGCTGCACGCCAGGCTCGGGATCGCGGCCTAGTCCGCCGGGCGGATCGAGCATCGGTTGCGCGAAGGACATAGAGCACTGCGCGATGCCATTGGCAGTCTTCCGTTCGCAAGTTCCGCTCATGCAAGAAAACCCTGTATATCGTAGATCTACAGGGTTTTTTATTGATGGTGTCGAAGCCATAGTCGAACGGGCCAGGTGGAGTCGAGACTCTGTGCCTGAATCATCCACAGGATGAGCGTGAGATTAGCCATGAGTAAGCAAACCATAATTGTCTATATTGAAGAAGAGCAACTTGTTGCACAAAAGATAAACAATTACAGCCTCTACCTGGCCAAGAAAGTAAACAGTTCCTTCACTGTCATCTGGCTTTCAAAACCGCCATTCGCCGCCCCCAACCAACCGACGTATCAATACAAGAACATCTTCAATATCACCAATGATTCCTACATGGTGAACTTCACCAATACACCGCTGCAAGAAGGAGACGTCAATTTTACTTCAGGCGGAAAGAACCTACCCATCAACACAGGCCAGATAACCACCCTGGATCAATATGGTGTATTCAGCCCTGCAAAGAATGCTGGAACGCCAGGAGATGTTTCAATAAATAACGAACTTCTGGCCAACCCCAGCAATATATTGTTGGACTCCACCGGACTCAGTCTCTGGGTGAACCGCTCAGGTGGCATGAATATAGGCATAACCACCATGACCCCCAAAAACGAGTTTCAACTATGGTTCGGTCCGGCCCAAGCGGCGGGTTCGCTGATCCCCAGCAACCTGTCCAGCCCTTACAACATCAGCGTGAACGACGGAGAAACCAAAACCGTCACCTACACCAATCAGGGCGCCTGGGTTAGCGGCGAACCCGCGGCGAGTTTGACGGCAGAAGAAGTGGCAGCGCTTCACATCAGGGTGAACAAAGCCGTGCTGCGGGCCAGATCGCTCCGCCGCTAGGCCAGCCCCAGACGTCGCCTGCAAACGAAAAACGCCGCGTACCCGATAAGGGCAACACGGCGCTCTTGTAGCGGATTCGCTTCTGGCAGGGGTTATTCGCCGATAGCGGCCTTATAACCGGCTGCGTCGAGCAGCTTCTCAAGATCGGCAGCGTTGGCCGGCTTGAGCTTGAAGATCCAGGCGCCGTACGGGTCGCTGTTGAGCAGCTCGGGGCTGCCGCTCAGGTCTTCGTTGACCGCGATCACTTCGCCGGCCACTGGCGCGTAGATATCGGAAGCGGCCTTCACCGATTCCACCACACCGGCCTGGTCGCCAGCGCCGAAGACATTGCCGACTTCGGTCAGCTCGACGAACACCACGTCGCCCAGGGCTTCCTGAGCGTGGTCGCTGATGCCCACGGTCACGGTGCCATCGGCTTCCAGACGGGCCCATTCGTGACTTTCGGCAAAACGCAGGTCAGCAGGGATATCGCTCATGTTCTGTGTCCTCAAGAAGAAATGTCAGCGGTAGATCCCGCCGGAAATAAGTTAGATCAAGGTTTTGCCATGACGCACGAAGGTCGGTTTTACCACCCGGACCGGGTACCACTTGCCACGGATTTCCACTTCTGCACGGTCGGCGGTAGCCATGGGCACCCGTGCCAGGGCGATCGATTTGCTAAGCGTAGGAGAGAAACTACCACTGGTGATCTCTCCTTCGCCAACATCGGCGATGCGCACCACTTGATGGGCACGCAGCACGCCGCGTTCTTCCAGCACCAGGCCGACCAGTTTGTGCTTCACCCCACCCGCGCGCTCGGCCTCCAGCGCGGTGCGCCCGATGAACTTACGCGACGCCGGTTCCCAGGCGATGCTCCAGGCCATGTTGGCCACCAGCGGTGAAACCTCCTGGTGAATGTCCTGGCCGTACAGGTTCATGCCGGCCTCCAGGCGCAGGGTGTCCCGGGCGCCGAGGCCGATCGGCGAGATGCCCGCGCCGACCAGATCGTTGAAGAACGCCGGGGCCTGGTCGGCCGGCAGGACGATTTCCAGGCCATCTTCACCGGTGTAGCCGGTGCGCGCGATGAACCAGTCGCCATCGGCCTGGCCTTCGAAGGGCTTGAGTTGCTGGATCAGCGTGCCGCGCGACTGGGTCACCAGCTCGGCGATCTTGTGGCGGGCGTGGGGCCCCTGGATCGCCAGCATCGCCAGCTCGGAGCGTTCATGCAGTTGCACCTGGAAATCGCCCAGTTGCGCGTGCATCCAGGCCATGTCCTGGTCACGGGTGGCGGCGTTGACCACCAGCCGGTAACCGGCGTCGGTGCGGTAGACGATCATGTCGTCGACAATGCCGCCGTGCTCGTTGAGCATGGCGCTGTACAAGGCCCTGCCGGGGCTTTGCAGGCGTTCGACGTCGTTGGCCAGCAGGTGCTGGAGCCAGGCCTTGGCCTGGGGTCCGTCGACATCGATCACGGTCATGTGGGATACATCGAAAACCCCGCAATCGCGGCGCACCTGATGGTGCTCCTCGACCTGCGAGCCGTAATGCAGAGGCATATCCCAACCGCCAAAATCGACCATCTTCGCGCCCAGGGCGAGATGAAGGTCATACAGAGGCGTGCGCTGTCCCATGGGTTTCTCCTTCCGGGCGTGGCGAAGGTGCGGGCGGTCGCCGTATGAGCTGGAAGCCTTGAAATAGATGGCTCTCAGACAATTCAAGAGACCCGATCAGAAAGATCGACCGCACCGAATGCCGCGCATTGTAGCCGCAAGGTGTGACACTGGCACCTAACCGATTCGATGAGCGGAGCGTCGGATCAGTCCGATCACCGGCAGCAATCCCACCAGGACCAGGGTCAGGGCGGGCAACGCGGCACGCGCCCATTCGCCCTCGCTGGTCATCTCGAAGATCCGCACCGCCAGCGTGTCCCAGCCGAACGGGCGCATCAGCAGGGTGGCGGGCATTTCCTTGAGCACATCGACGAACACCAGCAACGCCGCGCTCAGGGTGCCGGGCAGCAAAAGCGGCAGATACACTTTGAAAAACAGTCGTGGTCCGCTGACCCCCAGGCTGCGCGCCGCTTCCGGCAACGACGGGCGGATCCGCGCCAGGCTGCTTTCCAGCGGCCCGTAGGCCACCGCGATAAACCGCACCAGATAGGCCAGCAGCAACGCCGCCAGACTGCCCAGCAGCAAGGGTTTACCCGCCCCACCGAGCCAGCCCGACAGCGGGATCACCAGCTCGCGGTCCAGATAACTGAAAGCCAGCATGATCGACACCGCCAGCACCGAACCCGGCAAGGCGTAACCCAGGTTGGCCAGGCTGACGCCGGAACGGATCGCCCGGGTCGGCGCCAGCCGTCGGGCGAACGCCAGCAGCAGGGCCACGCTGACCGTGATCAGGGCCGCCATGGCGCCCAGGTACAGGGTGTGCAGGATCAGCCCGGCATAACGTTCGTCGAGATCGAAGCGGCCACGCTGCCAGAACCACACCACCAGTTGCAGCACCGGGATGACGAAGGCACAGGCGAATACCAGCGCGCACCAGCCCGTGGCCGCCAGGGCCTTGATGCCATGCAGGTGGTACAGCGCCTTGCCCCGCGGCCGCTCGTTGCCGGAGCGACTGGCGCCGCGGGCGCGACGCTCGCCGTACAGCACCAGCATCACCGCCAGCAGCAACAGGCTGGCCAGCTGCGCGGCGCTGGACAGGCTGAAGAAGCCGTACCAGGTCTTGTAGATGGCGGTGGTGAAGGTGTCGAAGTTGAACACCGCCACCGCGCCGAAGTCCGCCAGGGTTTCCATCAGCGCCAGGGCCACACCGGCGCCGATGGCTGGCCGCGCCATGGGCAGGGCCACGCGCCAGAACGCTTGCCAGGGCGTCTGCCCCAGCACCCGCGCGGCCTCCATCAGGCCTTTGCCCTGGGCCAGGAACGCGGTGCGCGCCAGCAGATACACATAGGGATAGAACACCAGCACCAGGACCAGGATCACCCCGCCGGTGGAACGCACCCGCGGCAGGCGCAGGCCCGTGCCGAACCATTCGCGCAACAGGGTCTGCACCGGGCCGGAAAAGTCCAGCAGGCCGACGAAGACAAAGGCCAGCACGTAGGCCGGAATCGCAAAGGGCAGCATCAGCGCCCAGTCCAGCCAGCGCCTTCCGGGAAACTCGCAGAGGCTGGTCAGCCAGGCCAGGCTCACCCCCAGCAGCGTCACGCCCACACCGACGCCCAGCACCAGGGTCAGGGTGTTGCCCAACAGGCGCGGCATCTGGGTCTCCCACAGGTGCGACCAGATCTGCTGGTCGACCACCTGCCACGACAGCAGCAGCACGCTCAGCGGCAGCAGCACCAGGGCGGCGACGGCAAAAACCAGCGGGTACCAGCGACGTTGGGCGGGATGGGCCACGAAAGACTCTCGAGCGGGATGGATCAATAAAAGGCAATGGCGAACCGGCTAAACAAAACGCCCCGCAAAGGCGGGGCGCAGTATAACCAGCGGATCAGTTCCAGCCAGCACGGTCCATCAGGCGAATGGCCTCGGCCTGACGCTTGCCGGCGACTTCCACCGGCAGGGTGTCAGCCACGAACTTGCCCCAGGCGGCCACTTCGGCGGACGGCGGCACGCTCGGGTTGGCCGGGAACTCCTGGTTCACGTCTGCGAAGATCTTCTGCGCTTCCTCGGTAGTCATCCACTCCACCAGGGCCTTGGCGGCTTCCGGATGCGGAGCGTGCTTGGTCAGGCCGATGCCCGACAGGTTGACGTGCACGCCGCGATCGCCCTGGTTCGGCCAGAACAGTTTGACCGGCAGATCCGGCTTCTGCTTGTGCAGGCGGCCGTAGTAGTAGGTGTTGACGATGCCCACGTCGCACTGGCCGGCGTTGATCGCCTCGAGCACCGCGACGTCGTCGGAGAACACGTCGGTGGACAGGTTGTTGACCCAGCCCTTGACGATTTCTTCTGTTTTCGCCGCGCCATGGGTTTCGATCAGGGTCGCGGTCAGCGACTGGTTGTAGACCTTCTTCGCCGTGCGCAGGCACAGGCGGCCTTCCCACTGCTTGTCAGCCAGGGCTTCGTAGGTGGTCAGTTCGGACGGTTTCACCCGCGCGGTGGAGTAGGCGATGGTCCGCGCCCGCAGGCTCAGGCCGGTCCAGGCGTGCGAGGCGGCGCGGTATTGCAGGGGGATGTTGGCGTCGATCACCTTGGAGGTGAACGGCTGCAGGATGCCCATCTGCTCGGCTTGCCACAGGTTGCCGGCATCGACGGTGAGCAGCAGGTCGGCGGTGGCGTTCTCGCCCTCGGCCTTGATCCGCTGCATCAGCGGCGCTTCCTTGTCGGTGATGAACTTCACCTGGACCCCGGTTTTCTGGGTGTAGAGATCGAAGACCGGCTTGATCAGTTCGTCGATACGCGAGGAGTAGACCACCACTTCGTCGGCTGCCTGGACAGTACCGCCAATGAGGGTGAGGGCCAGGGCGGTCAGTAGACGCTTCGGTGCCAACATGGGAGCGGTCTCTCGAAATCAAAGGGGAGTAAATGATAAGGACTACTATTTAGCTTCTCAAACTGAACCGGCGGCCGAGGCGTTACGAGATGTTGCATAACCCGTCGAGGGAACATTGGCCGGGCGATCCGATCGCGAGCAAGCTCGCTCCTACAGGGGGAGCGCCGATACTGTAGGAGCGAGCTTGCTCGCGATGAGGCCATTGGGATCAGGCCTTGGCCAGTTCCGGCAGATCCCCGGTGAGGCCCAGTGCCTGGCGCACGAACAGCGCCTTGGCCTCGGGCATCTGATCGACCATTTTCAACCCGGTGTTACGCAACCAGCGCAGCGGCAGCGGATCGGCCTGGAACAGCCGCTCGAAGCCCTCCATCGCCGCCATCAGCGCCAGGTTGTGCGGCATGCGCCGCCGCTCGTAACGGCTGAGCACCTTGGTGTCGGCCAGACGTTCGCCGCGGCTGGCCGCCTGCAGCAGCACCTCGGCCAGTACCGCGGCATCGAGGAAGCCCAGGTTGACCCCCTGCCCGGCCAGCGGATGGATGGTATGAGCCGCGTCGCCGATCAGCGCCAGGCCTTCCGCCACGTAACGCTTGGCATGACGCTGGCGCAACGGCACACAGAGCCGCGGATCGGCGCTCAACACCGCGCCCAGGCGGCCTTCGAAGGCGCGCTCCAGTTCTCGGCAGAAATCGCTGTCGTCCAGCGCCATCAGGCGTTCGGCCTCGCTGGGCGTGGTCGACCAGACAATCGAGCACCAGTCATGCTGACCGTCGCGCTCCAGCGGCAGGAAGGCCAGCGGGCCGTTGTCGGTGAAACGCTGCCAGGCGGTCCTTTGGTGTGGCTCGGCGCAGCACACGCTGGTCACGATGGCGTGATGCAGGTAATCCCATTCGCGGGTGGCGCAGCCGGTCAGGCGCCGCACCGCCGAATTGGCGCCATCGGCGGCGATCACCAGCGGCGCGCGCAGGCTGCGGCCATCGGCCAGGGTCAGCAGCCAGTCGTCGCCGGAACGGCGCATCTGCTCCAGGCGGGCATTGGCCAGCAGGCCGATGTCGCAGTTGTGCAGGCGCTCCAGGAGCGCGTCCTGGACCACCCGGTTTTCAACGATGTGGCCCAGCGCCTCGGCATGCACGCTGGCGGCCGAGAAATGAATCTGCCCGGTGCCGCTGCCATCCCAGACCTGCATCTCGGCATACGGGCTGCTGCGCCGCCGGGTTACCCCTTCCCAGACACCCAGGCGCTCGAGAATCCGCTGGCTGGCCGCCGACAACGCGCTCACCCGCGGCTCGAACGGCGCTTCGCTGTCGAAGGGCTTGACCTTCAGCGGGCTGCCATCGAGCAGCAGCACTTCCAGGCCGCTGTCCTGCAACGCCAGCGCCAGGGCGCTCCCGACCATTCCGGCCCCGACAATCAGCAGATCTGCACGCATTTCCATGCTTTAAGCCTGTCTCGCTTGCGGCTTGAGCCGCACGTAAAGGGTTTTGTCGAGCCGCGCTGCCTGGCTGCCGACACTGTGCTGGATTTCCATGCCCGGTCGCGGGCTCAGCCACTCACGCATCGGGACGGGTACCCAGGCCCATGGCTTGCCGGGCGAACCAGCGCTTGGCCGGCGGCAGCAGGTCCAGGCCCAGCAGCCCGATATTGCGCCCCAGGGACACCAGCGGCAGCTTGCTGCCGAACAAGCGGGTGACCTGGTCGGAGAAGCCCACGGTCAGGTCCTGGTCCAGCCGCTGCCGCTCGCGGTAGGCCTGCAAGATGCTGAAATCGCCGGGCGGCGTCGGGCTGACCAGCAAGGCATCGGCCAGCGCCTGGGCGTCACGCAACGACAGGTTGAAACCCTGCCCGGCAATCGGATGCAGGCTGTGGGCGGCGTTGCCCAGCACCACCAGATGAGGACGCACCTGCTCCTCGGCCTCCACCAGCGACAGCGGGTAAAGATGCCGCGCGCCGACCTGTTTCAGGGTGCCCAGGCGATAACCGAATACCCCCTGCAATTCGCTGAGGAAGCTGCGTTCATCCAGCGCGGCCAGGCGCTGCGCGTCCATGCCCAGACGGGTCCAGACCAGCGCGCAGCGGTTCTCCGGCAGCGGCAGCAGGGCCATCGGGCCGTCGTCGGTGAAGCGCTCGAAGGCCATGCCGTTATGGGCTTCGCTCGGGGTGATATTGGCGATCAGCGCGCTCTGGTTGTAGGGGCGCTTTTTCACCCCGATACCCAGTTGCTCGCGCAGCCCGGAGCGACCGCCGTCGGCCAGCACCGCCAGCTCGCAATCCAGGCTGGTTTCATCGTTGAGGGTCAGGCGATAGCCGTCTTCCAGCGGCTCCATGCGCGTGACTTCGGCCGGGCAGCGCCAGCTCACCACGTCCTTGTCCAGCCCCTGCCAGAGGCATTGGCCGAGCCAGGCGTTTTCCACCACATAACCCAGGGCGGGAACGCCCTCCTCCATGGCCGACAGCCGCGCGGTGGAAAACCGTCCACGGTCGGAGACATGGATCTGTTTGATCGGCTCGGCGCGGCGGGAGATTTCCTGCCACACACCCAGCCGTTGATAGATCTGCCGCGCGCCGAACGACAGCGCCGAAGAACGCGCGTCGTAGCTGGGCTGATAGGTATCGCCCGGAGCGAACGGCTCGATCAGCACGATTTTCCAGCCGCGCTCCTTGGCGCCGGCCTGCAAGGCCAGGGCCAGGCTGGCACCGACCAGGCCACCGCCGATGATCGCCAGATTGACCCGGTTCATGCTGCATGGCTCCGTGCGGCGGCCATCAGGGCCTCGATCTCGGCCACGGTTTTTGGCACGCCACCGGTGAGAATTTCACAGCCTTGCTTGGTTACCACCACGTCATCCTCGATGCGCACGCCAATGCCGCGCCATTTCTTCGCCACGTTCTGATTGTCCGGCGCGATGTAGATACCCGGCTCGACCGTCAGGGCCATGCCGACTTCCAGCACCCGCCATTCGCCGCCGACCTTGTACTCGCCGACATCATGCACATCCATGCCCAGCCAGTGGCCGGCGCGGTGCATGTAAAACGCCTTGTAGGCTTCGCTGGCGATCAACTCGTCCACCTCGCCTTCGAGCAGCCCCAGCTTGACCAGCCCGGCGGTGATCACCTTGACGGTCGCCTCGTGAGCCTGGTTCCAGTGCTTGTTCGGCGCGATCTCGGCAAAGGCGGCTTCCTGGGAGGCCAGCACCAGCTCGTAGATCGCCTTCTGCTCGGCGGAAAACTTGCCGTTCACCGGCCAGGTGCGGGTGATATCGCTGGCATAACAATCGATCTCGCAACCGGCGTCGATCAGCACCAGATCGCCGTCCTTGAGCAACGCGTCGTTCTGCTGGTAATGCAGGATGCAGCTGTTGCGCCCGGCGGCGACGATCGAGCCGTAGGCCGGCATCTTCGCCCCGCCCCGGCGGAACTCGTAGTCCAGCTCGGCTTCCAGGCTGAACTCGTACAAGCCGGCGCGGCTGGCCTGCATGGCCCGAATATGGGCCTGGGCGGAAATCCGCGCGGCCTCGCGCATCACCTTCACTTCCGCCGCCGATTTATACAGGCGCATGTCGTGCAGCAGATGATCCAGGGCAACGAATTCGTTCGGCGGCTGGGCGCCCAGGTGCGCCTTGGAGCGGATCACATTGATCCATTCCATCAGGTGGCGATCGAACTCGGGGTTGCTGCCCATGGCCGAATACACCCGGTCGCGGCCTTCGATAAGGCCCGGCAGGATGTCGTCGATATCGGTGATGGGAAAGGCATCGTCGGCGCCGTAATCGCGAATCGCGCCTTCCTGGCCAGCCCGCAGGCCGTCCCAGAGTTCACGCTCGGCATTGCGCTCGCGGCAGAACAGGATGTACTCGCCATGCTCGCGACCGGGCATCAGCACGATCACCGCCTGGGGTTCGGGGAAACCGCTGAGGTACTGGAAATCGCTGTCCTGGCGGTAGACATGCTCGACGTCGCGGTTGCGGATCGCCACCGCGGCAGCCGGCAGGATCGCGATGCTGTTGGGTTCCATCTGCGCCATGAGCGCCTTGCGGCGGCGGGTGTATTCCGATTTCGGGATATGGATCATGGGCAGACGGATTTCCCTATCGAACGATCAGTGCAGAGAAGGCTTGGCGGCCGGTTCAACCGTCTTGTTGGTCTCGGTAAACAGCAGCAGCGGGGCGACCCGCAGGTATTCCATCACTTCCATGTAGTCGCTTTCGCCGTCGTCGGACTCTTCCAGTGCGTCCTGCACCTGGGCGATCGCCGCAAGGTCCTGCAACACTTCCGTGGCCTCGGCGCTCAGGGCGCTGCTGTCACGGGAGTTCAGGCCGAAGCCGGTGAGGAAACCCTGGCACCATTGACCCAGGGCCGCGGCGCGCTCGGCCAGCGGGGCGTCGTCGGTGGGCAGCAGCAGAACGACGGTCATGTCGTCGCTGGTCAGTTCGCCCTTGACCATTTCCTGCAGGCCGATCAAGGCGTTGCGAACATTGTCCTGCGGCTCGCCTTCGAGCAGTTCGGCGGCGTCGATCAGCCAGCCGTCGACCTCGAAGCCGGCGCCGGCGCAGCTGCGACCCAGCAACAGGCCATGCAATTCGGCAGGCGAGACAGGGTGACCGCTGCTGCTGAGCAGGGTGGCGAAGGCGTTGTACGGGGAATTCTGAATGGGCATGGGTAGCTAGGCGCCAAGCGGCGCAATGTCTAGAATGGAGGCCTTGTATCCTAGCATCGGCAGACGCGCCAAGACCATCGAGGCCGTCAACTCGTTTGCCCGGGCAGTTGCCACTCATCAGACAAATCCAGTGGGATCCAATGGAAGACACCGATCTGCAAGCGCTGATGGCTAGACTCGAACTGCTAATTGGCCGGGTCGAGCAACTAAAGAGTCAAAACGCACTCTTATTAGCTCAGGAAAAGACTTGGCGCGAGGAACGCGCGCACCTCATTGAAAAAAACGAAATCGCCCGGCGTAAGGTCGAATCGATGATTTCGCGCCTCAAGGCCCTGGAGCAAGACTCATGAGTTCAAGCAATAGCGTTACCGTGCAGATCCTCGACAAAGAGTATTCGATCATCTGCCCCCAGGAAGAACGTAGCAATCTGGTGAGCGCCGCCCGGTACCTGGATGGCAAGATGCGTGAGATCCGCAGCAGCGGCAAAGTCATTGGCGCCGATCGTATCGCCGTGATGGCCGCCCTCAACATTACCCACGATCTGCTGCACAAGCAGGACCGCCCTGACGTGCAAGCCAGCGGTTCGACCCGCGAACAGGTGCGCGATCTGCTCGAGCGCGTGGATCTGGTGCTTGCCACCGACACCGATACAACCAAGGCTGATTCCTGAGGGTGGTTGCGGTATAATCCCCACCACTCCCTGGGGTGCTTGCCAGTTGGCGATGTCCCTGAGCCGATTCGCACTACCCTGGAAGTTGCACGTTGGGCCGGTGTGCATGTCCGCTAGACGGAAAGCCTTAACGCCTACTGCATCTTCCGCCTTGAACTTTCGGGTTCAAGGGCTAAGTCGACAGCGGTTCATCCGGGGAGCCTGAATTCAATACCAATGCCAGCTATGCAAATAGCTGGCATTATTTTTTTCGGCTCCGTTTTTTTTCAGTTCAGGGTTATTTGATACGCTGTCCTGCCGTACCCCACCCGGACCCGAGCGACCATGACCGAACCGGCGCCGCTTTCCCGCCCGCAACTTCGACGCATACTGCGCAAAGCCCGCCGCGCCCTCACCGCCAGCGAACAACGCCAGGCCTCTCGTGGGCTGTATCGGCAACTGGCGCAGCATCCGCTGTTCCGCCGCGCCAGGCACATCTCCCTTTACCTGCCCATGGACGGTGAAATCGATCCGCGCCCGCTGCTGCTGGCCGCGCAACGCCGGGGCAAGGCGACCTATCTGCCGGTGCTCAGCGCCTGGCCCCAGACCAAGATGGTGTTTCAGCGCGTTCGCCCCGGGGAAAAACTGCGCCCCAACCGCTTCCGCATTCCCGAGCCACGGAGAAGCCTGGCCCGGCAACGCAAGGTCTGGGCGCTGGACCTGGTGCTGTTGCCGCTGGTCGGCTTCGATGAGGCGGGTGGACGCCTGGGAATGGGCGGTGGTTTCTATGATCGCAGCCTGGCCTATCTGGCACGGCGCAAAAGCTGGCGCAAGCCGACGCTGCTGGGGCTGGCCCATGAATGTCAGAAAGTCGCGAAACTGGATCAGGCGAGCTGGGATGTACCGCTGCAAGGAACGGTGACAGACAAGAAATGGTATTTCGCGAAATAGGCGCCACCACAAGAGAGCGGCGCCCTGGAAGGGATCAACGTTTGTAAGGCTGCTGCTGTTGCGCGAGTTCGACCGGAGCGTCGGTCTTGTTGGCCCACAAGCTCTGCGCATAACCGGTTGTCACCACGCCCAAACCGAACAAAATAACCAAAATCCATAGTAAATCCGGTTTGCGTTGCATCGATTGCCCCCCTCAGGCAAATCACACACGATGACAGCAACGGTTTCCATAACAGGCCGTGCAGCAGCGTCAAGCTTAAAATCCCGGCATTCTGCGATAACGTGAACCGACACGCAAATGCTGACGTCAACCGACTGTCGGTTTGTCATAAAATCGCCCGACAACTTGCCCACGTCCCTCTGGAGAGCAAAGAAAATGGCCTATTGGCTGATGAAATCCGAACCGGAAGAACTCTCGATCGAGGGCCTGGCACTCAAGAAACAGGCGCGCTGGGACGGCGTGCGCAACTACCAGGCGCGAAACTTCCTGCGCAACATGGCGGTGGGTGACCAGTTCTTCTTTTATCACTCCAGCTGCCCCGAGCCGGGCATTGCCGGGATCGGCCAGATCATCGAGGCCGCCTACCCGGATCCGACCGCCCTGGAACCGGAAAACCCACACTTCGATCCCAAGGCCAGCGCCGAGAAAAACGCCTGGAGCGCCGTCGACGTCGCCCATGTCGAAACCTTCCCCAAGGTGCTGCGCCTGGATTATCTGAAGCAGCAAAGCGCCCTCGCCGAGCTGCCCCTGGTGCAGAAAGGCAGCCGGCTGTCCGTGATGCCGGTGACCGCCGAACAGTGGGCGGCAGTACTCGCGTTGCGCTGAACAGGCCGCCAGCGCTACTCAGGCAGGCATCCCGCGCACAACGTACTAGGCTTGCCCGTTCATTTGACGGACATCAAGTCGCCTAACGGCTTGAGCCGCCAGACTAGAATGCTATAGCCGCAGGGATACCCCCAATGCCGACGAATCACCGCTCCTCCCGTCTTTTTGCCTTCGCCTTGCTGGCATTGCTGCTGATCGCGGGCGGTTTTGGTTATTGGAAATCCACCCTGGACCGCCTGCCCGAAGGCCTGAGCATGGGCAACGGCCGGCTTGAAGCCACCGAAGTGCAGATCGCCAGCAAGACGCCCGGACGCCTGGCCGAAGTGCTGGTCGACGAAGGCGACAAAGTATCCAAGGACCAACTGCTGGCCCGCATGGACACCCGCACCCTGGAAGCCCAGCGCGCCCAGGCCGAGGCCGATGTGGTGCGCACCCGGGAAAACCTCGCGGCGGCCGAAGCCAACGTGCAGCTGCGCCAGAGCGAACTGCTGCTGGCCAACCAGGAACTCAAGCGCTCCCGGGAACTGTTCAAGCGTGGTTTCGCCAGCCAGCAGATCATCGACCAGCAGCAGGCGCGCCTGAACACTGGCAACGCCGCCGTCCAGGCAGCCCAGGCCCAGGTCGCCGCGGTGCGCGCTGCCATTGGCTCGGCCAAGGCGCTGGTCGCCCAGCTGACCAGCGAGATCGACGACAGCAGCCTGCGTGCGCCCATCGACGGCATCATCCAGCTGCGCCTGGCCGAACCGGGCGAGGTGCTGGGCGCCGGCGGCCGGGTGTTGCTGCTGATCGACCCGAGCGACCAGTACATGAACCTCTACCTGTCCGCTTCGGTGACCGGCCGCCTGGCCGTCGGCAGCGAGGCGCGGATCCTGCTCGACGCCCTGCCCGATCAACCGCTGCCGGCGAAAATCAGCTTTGTCGCGGCCAAGTCCCAGTTCACCCCCAAGGAAGTGGAAACCCGCGATGAGCGCCAAAAACTGGTGTTCCGCGTCAAGCTGCGGCTGACCGAACCCAGCGCCGTTCCGCAGGCCAAGCCAGGCATGCCCGGCGCCGGCTACGTGCGCACCGCGACCGTGGACTGGCCGGCCAATCTGCAATGAACGAGCTGGCGCTGCAGGCCACCGGCATCAATCACCGTTATGGCTCGCAACAGGCCCTGGCCGACCTCACCTTCAGCCTGCCCGCCGGCACCCGCTGCGGGCTGATCGGCCCGGATGGCGCCGGCAAGTCGAGCCTGCTGGGCTTGATCGCCGGGGTGAAGAAGCTGCAGCAGGGCCAACTGCAAGTGCTCGGCGGCTCCATCGAGCAACGTCGCCATCGCAACAGCCTGTACGCACGGATCGCCTTCATGCCCCAGGGCCTGGGCGGCAACCTGTATCCCGAGCTGTCGATCCAGGAAAACATCCGCTTCTTCGCCACCCTGTTCGGCCTGTCGAAAAGCCAATGCGAACAGCGCATGCACAACCTGTTGCTGGCCACCGACCTGCTGCGCTTCGCCGAACGGCCCGCGGGCAAGCTGTCCGGTGGGATGAAGCAGAAGCTCGGGCTGTGCTGCGCGCTGATCCATGAGCCGGACCTGCTGATCCTTGACGAGCCCACCACCGGTGTCGACCCGCTGTCGCGGCGGCGCTTCTGGGAACTGGTGGACGAGGTTCGCCGCCAGCGCCCGCAACTGACGCTGCTGGTGGCCACCGCCTATATGGAGGAAGCCGAACAGTTCGAACACTGCCTGATGCTCGACCGCGGCCGGCTGATTGCCCAGGGCTTGAGCCGGGAACTGGCCATCGTCACGCCCAGTGGCAAGCTCGACGACGCCTTCACCCACTTTCAGGGCGACAGCGGGCATGACAACCAGCCGCTGGTGATTCCGCCCAGAACCGCAGGCGATCAGCAAATCGCCATCGAGGCCCATGAGCTGACCTTGCGTTTCGGCGATTTCACCGCCGTGAACAAGGTCAGCTTCGCCATTGGCCGGGGCGAGATTTTCGGCTTCCTCGGTTCCAACGGCTGCGGCAAGACCACCACCATGAAGGTCCTGACCGGGCTGATGCCGGCCACCGAGGGCAGCGCCAAACTGCTGGGCAACCCGGTGGACGCCAAGGACCTGGCCACCCGCAAGCGCGTGGGCTTCATGTCCCAGAGCTTTTCGCTGTACGGCGAACTCAGCGTGCGCCAGAACCTGGTGCTGCACGCCAGGCTGTTCGACCTGCACAAGGCCGAGAGCGGCCCGCGGATCGAAGAGCTGATCCGCCGTTTCGCCCTCCAGGAGATTGCCGAACAACCCTCCGGCGCCCTGCCCCTGGGCTTGCGCCAGCGCCTGTCCCTGGCGGTGGCGGTGCTGCACCGTCCGGAAGTGTTGATCCTCGACGAGCCGACCTCGGGCGTCGACCCGGCGGCCCGCGATGACTTCTGGCGCCTGTTGATCGAGCTGTCGCGGGAACAGGGGGTGACGATCTTTCTGTCCACCCACTTCATGAACGAAGCCCAGCGCTGCGACCGCATCTCGCTGATGCACGCCGGCCAGGTGCTGGCTTGCGATACGCCGGCCGCCCTGCAGCAACAGTTCGCCGGCGAAACCCTGGAAGCCGCTTTTGTCCGCTGCCTGGAAGACGCCCAGGGCACGTCGGAACCACCGCCCCCAGCCACGGAACAGCCCGAGGTCGCCAGCGCCATGCACAGTGACGGTCGGCGCTTCAGCCTGTCGCGCCTGATCGCCGTGGCCACCCGTGAAGGCAAGGAGCTGATGCGCGACCGGGTGCGCCTGAGCTTCGCCTTGCTCGGGGCGCTGTTCATGATGGTGATCTTTGGCTACGGCATTTCCCTGGACGTGGAAAACCTCGCCTTCGCCGTCTACGACCAGGACCAGACGCCGCAAAGCCGCGCCTACCTGGAAGCCTTCCGCAGCTCCCGCTACTTCAAGGAGCAGAAGCCGATCCGTGACGCCGCCGAGCTGCACCGGCGCCTGCAACGCTCGGAGATCAAGCTGGCCCTGGAGATTCCCCCCGGCTTCGGTCGCGATCTGTACGCCGGGCGCCAGCCCGCGGTGGCCGCCTGGCTCGACGGCGGCATGCCGTTTCGCGCCGAGACCAGTCGCAACTATGTCGAAGCAGTGCATCAAGCCAATATCGAATTGCTGGCCGAACACAGCAGCCGGGCCCCGGGGCGGCCCCCCGCGGCCCGCCTGGAAACGCGCTTTCGCTACAACCAGGACGTGGTCAGCGTGAATGCCATCGGCCCCGGGGTGATGGCGCTGATCCTGGCGTTCATCCCGGCGATGCTCACGGCGCTGGGCATCGTGCGCGAGAAGGAACTGGGCTCGATCACCAACTTCTACGCCACGCCGCTCAAGCGCCTGGAGTTTCTCCTGGGCAAGCAGGCGCCTTACCTGGGCCTGAGCCTGATCAACCTGGCGCTGCTGGTGGCCATGAACCGCTGGCTGTTCGGCGTGCCCTTCAAGGGCAGCGGCCTGACCCTGGCCTTCGGCGGCCTGCTGTACGTGCTGGCCACCACCAGCCTGGGCCTGCTGATTTCCGCCTTCACCCGCACCCAGATCGCGGCGATCCTCGGCACCATGATCATCACCAGCCTGCCGACCATCCAGTTCTCCGGACTGATCGTGCCGCGCTCGTCGCTGGACGGCGCCGCGGCGCTGATGGGGCAGCTGTTCCCCGCCGGTTACTTCCTCGACATTGCCGTCGGCACCTTCACCAAGGCCCTGGACCTGCGCCAGCTGTGGCCACAGTGCCTGGCGCTGTTCGGGTTCTTCCTCGGGTTCACCGGGCTGAGCCTGGCGATGCTGAAAAAGCAGGAGGCCTGATGCACCGGTTCAACCACATCCTGCGCCTGGGCCTCAAGGAACTCACCAGCCTGCGACACGACAGCGTGTTGCTGCTGTTCCTGCTGTACGCCTTCACCGTGGCCATCTACATGCCCGCGGCCGGGTCGGTGATCGGCGTGCACAACGCCAGCGTCGCGCTGGTGGACGAAGACCACAGCCATCTCTCGCGCCAGCTGGCCGAGGCCCTGCAACCCCCGGAATTCCAGAACCCGGAGCCGTTGCCCTACGACCAGCTGGACCAGGTCATGGACAGCGGCCAGTTCACCTTCGTCATCAATGTGCCGGCCAACTTCCAGAACGACCTGCTGGCCGGGCGCCAACCCAGCGTGCAAGTGAATGTCGACGCCACCGCCATGAGCCAGGCCTTCATGGGCGCCGGTTATATCGGGCGGATTTTCCAGCGTGAACTGTCGAACTACAGCCAGGCCGACCCGGCGAGCCGGATGCCGGCCCAACTGACCAGCCGCGCGCTGTTCAACACCAATCTGCAGGGCGGCTGGTTTCTGGCGGTGATCCAGATCGTCAACAACATCACCATCCTGGCCATCGTCCTGACCGGTACGGCGCTGCTGCGCGAGCGCGAGCACGGCACCCTAGACCATCTGCTGGTGCTGCCGCTGACCGCCCTGGAAATCATGCTGGCGAAGATCTGGAGCAACATGCTGGTGGTGGTGCTCTGCACCTGGGTGTCGCTGGAGGTGATCGTCAAAGGCGTGCTGGGCGTGCCGCTGGCCGGTTCGCTGGGGCTGTTCCTCGCGGTGACCGCGCTTTACCTGTTCGCCAGCACCGCGCTGGGGATCTTTCTCGCCACGCTGGCGCGTTCGACCCCGCAATTCGGCTTGCTGGCGATTCCGGTGATCATCCCGATGTTGCTGCTGTCGGGCGGCAGCACCCCGTTGGACAGCATGCCTCAGTGGCTGCAATGGGTGATGCAGGGCTCGCCGTCGACGCACTTCGTCAGCCTCAGCGCCGCGATCCTGTTTCGCGATGCCGGCATCAGGGTGGTCTGGCCAGACCTGCTGGCCCTGGCGGTGATCGGCCTGCTGTTCTTCGGCATTGCCCTGGCGAGGTTTCGCAGGAGCCTGGCGTCCTGAGCGACTGGTAGGAGCGAAGCTTGCTCGCGATCAGCCGTCAGGCTGGAATTTGGCGGGGTCCGCGATATCGCTATCGCGGGCAAGCCTCGCTCCTACGGATCCAGCGTTACTGGATGATCAGGTTGTTGAACAGCAGGTCTTCCACCACCGGCTTGCCGGTTTCGTCGTTCATCACCTGCTGGGTCTGCTTCAGGGCTTCCTGGCGCAGCTTTTCCTTGGCTTCGACGTTGTTCATGGTTTCCGTGGTCTGCTGGGCGAACAGCGCCACCAGCTGGTTGCGGATCAACGGCTCGTTGGCCCTCACCGCCTGGGCGGCGGCATCGCCGGTCACCCGCAGGGCGACGTCAGCCTTGTAGACCTTGAGCTTGGGGCCGCCATCCAGGCCGTAGTTACCCACGAACGGCGGGTTCAGGCTGATGTAACTGACTTTCGGTGCTTCGCCCTCTTTAGCTTCCTCGGCCATGGCTGCCATGGGCAGAGACAGGGCCAGCATCAACATGATCCACGCTTTCACAATTCGCTCCTTATCCGGTAGGCGGTCTAGCATAAAGGCCCCTCTGCCTGAGCCCAAGCACAAAGCTTATGGCTGGTTATCAGGCTGGGGCATGCTCGTTGACCGCGTTATTCACCCACCTACACTTATCGGCCATCACTCCCAAAGGAA
This sequence comes from Pseudomonas sp. B3G-3, assembly GCF_028640915.1. Lineage (NCBI taxonomy): Bacteria > Pseudomonadati > Pseudomonadota > Gammaproteobacteria > Pseudomonadales > Pseudomonadaceae > Pseudomonas > Pseudomonas sp. B3G-3. Next base: position 51,149 of record NZ_JAQZAB010000096.1, read on the forward strand.
TAGCCCTGATGAAAGCCGTGCTGTGCAAAGCCTTCGGCCCCGCCGAAACGCTGGTGCTGGAAGACGTCGCGAGTCCTGTACCGAAGAAGAACGAAATCCTGCTGCAGGTGCACGCAGCCGGGGTGAACTTCCCGGACACGCTGATCATCGAGGGCAAATACCAGTTCAAGCCGCCCTTCCCGTTCTCGCCCGGTGGCGAGGCCGCGGGAGTGGTCGGCGCTGTCGGCGAGAAGGTGAGCCACCTCAAGGTCGGCGACCGGGTCATGGCGCTGACCGGCTGGGGCAGCTTCGCCGAGGAAGTGGCGGTGCCGGGCTACAACGTCCTGCCGATTCCAGCGTCGATGGACTTCAATACCGCTGCCGCCTTCAGCATGACCTACGGCACCTCGATGCATGCCCTCAAGCAACGCGGCAACCTGCAACCGGGTGAAACCCTGCTGGTACTCGGCGCTTCTGGCGGTGTCGGCCTGGCGGCGGTGGAAATCGGCAAGGCCATGGGCGCCCGGGTCATCGCCGCCGCCAGCAGCGCCGAGAAACTCGCGGTGGCCAAGGCCGCCGGCGCCGATGAGTTGATCAACTACAGCGAAACCAGCCTGAAGGACGAGGTCAAGCGCCTGACCGACGGCCAGGGCGCCGACGTGATCTACGACCCGGTCGGCGGCGACCTGTTCGACCAGGCCATCCGCTCCATCGCCTGGAACGGCCGGCTGCTGGTGGTGGGTTTTGCCAGCGGACGCATTCCCGAGCTGCCGGTCAACCTGGCGCTGCTCAAGGGCGCCGCGGTGGTGGGTGTGTTCTGGGGTTCGTTCGCCCAGCGCCAGCCCCAGGACAACGCGGCGAACTTCCAGCAGTTGTTCGGCTGGTTCGCCGAAGGCAAGTTGAAACCGCTGGTCTCGCAGGTCTATCCGCTGAGCAACGCCGCCAGCGCCATCAACGATCTTGGCCAGCGCAAGGCGGTGGGCAAGGTGGTGGTCCAGGTTCGCTGAAGCCCCTGCGCTCTATCGGAGCCTGCTCGCAATAACCGGATGAACCTGTTTATCGTGAGCAAGCTCTTCTCCCACCCGCCGCAGCCGCCGGCACCAGAAACGCCCCCTGCTTATCTTTAAGCGACATGTTCGTAAAAGAACATGCAAATGCTCCTGTGTTGCGTGCTCCCAGATAAGATGCAGTGCTATTTTCGGTAACGAAACTGTAACATTCGCATCCGCAGTCAAAACAAGAAATTTGGAGCTCTTGAATGTTTGCTTTCTTTCGACCTGCCGCACACCAGGCGCCCCTGCCTGACGAAAAAATAGACAGCACCTACCGCCGCCTGCGCTGGCAGATCTTCGCCGGGATCTTCATCGGCTACGCCGGCTACTACCTGCTGCGCAAGAACTTCTCCCTGGCCATGCCGTACCTGATCGAAGAGGGTTACACCCGCGGTCAGCTGGGCCTGGCCATGTCGGCGATCGCCATCGCCTACGGCCTGTCCAAGTTCCTCATGGGCCTGGTGTCCGACCGCTCCAACCCGCGCTACTTCCTGCCCTTCGGCCTGCTGGTGTCGGCCGGGGTGATGTTCATTTTCGGTTTCGCACCCTGGGCCACATCCAGCGTGACCATGATGTTCATCCTGCTGTTCATCAACGGTTGGGCCCAGGGCATGGGCTGGCCGCCAAGCGGGCGGACCATGGTGCACTGGTGGTCGCAGAAGGAACGCGGCGGCGTGGTTTCGGTATGGAACGTTGCGCACAACGTCGGCGGCGGCCTGATCGGCCCGCTGTTCCTGCTCGGCATGGGCTGGTTCAACGACTGGCACGCGGCGTTCTACGTCCCGGCCGCCGTGGCCTTGATGGTGGCGCTGTTCGCCTTCGTCACCATGCGCGACACCCCGCAATCGGTCGGCCTGCCGCCAATCGAGAAATACAAGAACGACTACCCGGAAGGCTACGACGCCAGCCACGAAGAAGAATTCAGCGCCAAGGAAATCTTCGTCAAATACGTGCTGCGCAACAAAATGCTCTGGTACATCGCCATGGCCAACGTCTTCGTCTACCTGCTGCGCTACGGCGTACTGGACTGGGCGCCGACCTACCTCAAGGAAGCCAAGCACTTCACCGTGGATAAAACCTCATGGGCGTACTTCTTCTACGAGTGGGCGGGGATTCCGGGCACCCTGCTATGCGGCTGGATGTCGGACAAGATCTTCCGTGGCAACCGTGGCCTGACCGGCATGGTGTTCATGGCGCTGGTGACCGTGGCGACCCTGGTGTACTGGCTGAACCCGGCCGGCAACCCGACCATCGACATGATCGCGCTGTTCTCCATCGGCTTCCTGATCTACGGCCCGGTGATGCTGATCGGCCTGCAGGCCCTGGAACTGGCACCGAAGAAAGCCGCCGGCACCGCCGCGGGCTTTACCGGCCTGTTCGGCTACCTGGGTGGCTCGGTCGCGGCCAGCGCGGCGATGGGCTACACCGTGGACCACTTCGGCTGGGACGGCGGTTTTGTCCTGCTGGTAGGCGCCTGCCTGCTGTCGATGGCCTTCCTGGCCCCGACCCTGTGGCACAAACAGGTCGCCAGCCAGAGCCGCGAAGCCATTGCCTAGTGGGTTGCTGACTTACAGCGCTTGAGCCGCGCCTCCAGATTACGGTCTGGCATGGCGTGGCTACGCAGGGCGTGCACGGTCTGCTCGACATAATCGCGAGTGGTGCCGTAGCGCCCGCAGGCGCTTTCAAATACCTGGCTCAGCACATGGTCCGGCAGGTTGCCGGCATAGCTGGGCAGGTGTCGCTCCAGAACGAACCCCAGGGCCTGAACCCGGCTACCGTCTTCGAGACGGCAGTTGAGCCAGTGCGGGCGATAGGACGGGTACGGCATCTCGCGCTGCCACAGCGCATACAGCGAGGTTTCCAGCTGTTCTTCCGGCAAGCGGTAGGCGAAGCCGCTGCAGGAACCGCCACGATCCAGGCCAAAGACCAGCCCCGGCTTCTCCGGCGTGCCACGGTGTTCATGGGACCACAGGTATAAACCGCGATGGTAGCCATGCACCCGCCCGCGCATGCGCTCGACCGCCGAACATTCGGGGCGCCAGATCAGCGAACCGTAGGCAAACAACCAGACCGGCCCGCCCTTGTGGCGTGCCATGGTGGACTGCATCGAGCTGAGGAGCTGTTCGTGGGTGAGCTGCGGCCCCAGGTCGAGCCGCGGAGGGTAAGCCAGATTCAAAAAACTGGATTCAATGGCTGTCATGGCGAATAGCGTTCGGCTCCCCGCGTATAAAGAATTACTTAATAGAACGCACGGCTGTAACTCCAAGACACATATGTTTCAAGTGTTTCAAGGCAAGTTAAGTGCCATCGAAGAGTTTTAACTTTCAATAATGCGTGGCATATAACCTACCGGCATTTACCTAATTAAATAAATACCGATGGGCTATATAGGAAGTTATAACGAGGGACAGTCTCGAGAACTCAGGACCGAGGGGCGTAGGCAAATACATCGGCGCGCATCTGGTGCGCATCCATGCCCGCTTCGACCAGCGCGTCCAGGGTCGCGTAGATCATCGCTGGCGAGCCGCTGGCGTAGACATGCACCGCCGACAGGTCGGCAATGTCCTCGCTCACCGCCTCGTGCAGCATGCCGCAGCGCCCTTCCCAGCCACAGAGGTCGCTGACCACCTTGTGCAGGAACAGGTTGGGCAGCTTCTTCCATTCGTCCCAGTGTTCGATCTGGTAGAAGTCGTCCGGCCGGCGCACACCCCAGTACAGGTGCACCGGGTATTTGAAGCCCTTGGCCCGGCAATGCTCGATCAGGCTGTGCATCTGCGCCATGCCGGTGCCGGCGGCGATCAGCACCAGCGGTCCGTCTGGCAGCTCGGCCAGGTGGGTATCGCCAAACGGCAACTCGATGCGCACATTGCCATTGCGCTGCAGCTGTTCGATCAGGTTTTGTGCACTGCTTTCGCGCACCAGTACGTGCAGCTCCAGCTCGCGCCCGGCGTGCGGCGCCGAGGCCAGGGAGAACGCCGATTTCTCGCCATTCTCCCGTTCGAGCATCAGGTACTGGCCGGCGTGATAACGCGGTGGCTTGCCGGCCGGCGCCCGCAGGCGGACCCGCCAGACATCGCCGCCGACTTCCAGACACTCGGTGACCTGACACGACAGACTGCGCACCGGCAGCTCTCCCAGCGCAAGGACGCCATCCCACAGCACGATGCAGTCTTCCAGCGGCTCTGCAATGCAAGTGTAGAACTCGCCGTGATCGCGCACATCGCCGGCCTGCAGGACCCTGCCCTCCACCAGCAAGGCACAGCACACATGACAGTTGCCATTGCGGCAGCTTTGCGGGCATTCATAGCCCAGGCGCCGCGCCGCATCGAGAATCCGCTCGCCGGGCAGCGTCTCAAGCACCGCTCCGGAGGGCTGCAAGGTTACACGCATCAATCTATTCCTAACTGATTCCAGATGGCATCGATCCGGCGAGTCACCGCCTCATCCTTGACGATCACCCGGCCCCACTCGCGAGTGGTTTCACCGGGCCACTTATGCGTGGCATCGAGCCCCATCTTCGAACCCAGGCCGGAGACCGGCGAGGCGAAGTCGAGGTAGTCGATCGGCGTGTTATCGATCATCACCGTGTCGCGCTTGGGGTCCATGCGCGTGGTGATGGCCCAGATCACGTCGTTCCAGTCGCGCGCGTTGATATCGTCGTCAGTGACGATAACGAACTTGGTGTACATGAACTGTCGCAAAAACGACCAGACACCGAGCATTACCCGCTTGGCGTGGCCGGGGTATTGCTTCTTCATGGTCACCACCGCCATGCGGTACGAGCAGCCTTCGGGCGGCAGGTAGAAGTCGGTGATTTCCGGGAACTGCTTCTGCAGGATAGGCACGAATACTTCGTTCAGCGCCACGCCGAGAATCGCCGGCTCATCCGGCGGACGACCGGTGTAGGTGCTGTGGTAGATCGGCTTGATCCGGTGGGTGATGCGCTCGACGGTGAACACCGGGAAGCTGTCGACTTCGTTGTAGTAGCCGGTGTGGTCGCCATACGGGCCTTCATCGGCCATCTCGCCCGGATGAATCACCCCTTCCAGGATGATTTCCGCGGTGGCCGGCACTTGCAGGTCGTTGCCACGGCATTTCACCAGCTCGGTGCGGTTGCCCCGCAGCAGGCCGGCGAAGGCGTATTCGGAGAGGCTGTCCGGCACCGGCGTCACGGCGCCGAGGATGGTCGCCGGGTCGGCTCCCAGGGCCACGGATACCGGGAACGGCTGGCCCGGGTGCTTCTCGCACCACTCGCGGTAATCCAGCGCGCCGCCACGGTGGCTCAACCAGCGCATGATCACCTTGTTGCGACCGATCACCTGCTGGCGATAGATCCCGAGGTTCTGCCGGTCCTTGTTCGGGCCCTTGGTGACGGTCAGGCCCCAGGTGATCAGCGGGCCGACATCGCCCGGCCAGCAGGTCTGCACCGGCAGCATCGCCAGGTCGACGTCATCGCCTTCGATGACCACTTCCTGGCAGATCGCGTCCTTGACGACTTTTGGCGCCATGGAAATGATCTTGCGGAAGATCGGCAGCTTGGACCAGGCATCCTTCAGTCCCTTGGGCGGCTCGGGCTCCTTGAGGAAGGCCAGCAGCTTGCCGATTTCCCGCAGTTCGCTGACCGCTTCGGCGCCCATGCCCAGCGCCACGCGCTCCGGGGTGCCGAACAGGTTGCCCAGCACCGGAATGTCGTAGCCGGTGGGCTTTTCAAACAGCAGGGCCGGACCTTTGGCACGCAAGGTGCGATCGCAGACCTCGGTCATTTCCAGCACTGGGGACACCGGAACCTGGATGCGCTTGAGTTCGCCGCGCTGTTCCAGACCGCTGATAAAGTCGCGCAAGTCGCGATACTGCATGCGTGAGCCTCGTTTTGGCCGTGGCGTTCGGGGCTGGCAGTTTAGCGCCGAACCCGACTGTTCAGAACAGTGAACTGCCGTTCATCAATAATCAGATAGCAAAAAGCCGGGTTTCCCCGGCTTTTGCGGTCCCGCTCGACTTACTTGCGTTTCATCGACAGGAAGAACTCATCGTTGGTCTTGGTCTGTTTCAGCTTGTCGACCAGGAACTCGATGGCGGCGACTTCATCCATAGGATGCAGCAGCTTGCGCAGGATCCACATGCGCTGCAGCTCGTCGTCGGCGGTCAGCAACTCTTCGCGGCGGGTGCCGGAACGGTTGATGTTGATGGCCGGGAATACACGCTTCTCGGCGATCTTGCGGTCCAGAGGCAGCTCCATATTGCCGGTGCCCTTGAACTCTTCGTAGATCACTTCGTCCATCTTCGAGCCGGTTTCAACCAGCGCGGTGGCAATGATGGTCAGCGAGCCGCCTTCTTCGATGTTCCGCGCGGCGCCGAAGAAACGCTTCGGTTTTTCCAGGGCGTGGGCATCGACACCACCGGTCAGCACCTTGCCGGAGCTCGGGATCACGGTGTTGTAGGCACGAGCCAGGCGGGTGATGGAGTCGAGCAGGATCACCACGTCCTTCTTGTGTTCGACCAGGCGCTTGGCCTTCTCGATCACCATCTCGGCAACCTGCACGTGGCGGGTTGGCGGTTCGTCGAAGGTGGAGGCGACCACTTCGCCGCGCACGGTGCGCTGCATCTCGGTCACTTCTTCCGGACGTTCGTCGATCAGCAGCACGATCAGATGAACTTCTGGGTTGTTGCGGGTGATGTTCGACGCGATGTTCTGCAGCATGATGGTCTTGCCCGCTTTCGGCGGAGCAACGATCAGACCACGCTGGCCTTTACCGATCGGGGCGCACAGGTCGATGACACGACCGGTCAGGTCTTCGGTGGAACCGTTGCCGGCTTCCATCTTCATGCGCACGGTCGGGAACAGCGGCGTCAGGTTTTCGAACAGGATCTTGTTCTTCGCGTTCTCGGGACGATCGTAGTTGATCGTGTCGACCTTCAGCAGTGCGAAGTAACGCTCGCCTTCCTTTGGAGGGCGGATCTTGCCAACGATGGTGTCACCGGTGCGCAAGTTGAAACGACGGATCTGGCTCGGGGAGACGTAGATATCGTCTGGGCCGGCCAGATAGGAGGCGTCGGAGGAGCGAAGAAAGCCGAAGCCGTCCTGGAGGATCTCCAGCACGCCATCACCGGAGATTTCCTCGCCGCTTTTAGCGTGCTTTTTCAGCAGGGAGAAAATCACGTCCTGCTTGCGCGAACGGGCCATATTTTCTATGCCCATCTGTTCGGCCAATTCGAGCAGTTCGGTAATCGGCTTTTGCTTGAGTTCAGTCAGATTCATATAGGAATGACGTAATCATTTATGGAGGGGGGAAATTAAGCTTTTGGCTTAATGATGCCGCGCCGCGGAGAAGGCGACAGGATCGCGTACTTATTCGAAAAGGAGAGCGTCGGCGACGGCTTGCAGGGGGCAGAGGAGAAACCAGTGCGGGGCCGAATGTAACACCTGAGTTTCTGAGCGTCTAGCCCTGAATAATGAAAAAGCCCCGCTATTTACGGGGCTTTTTTGATGCGATTTACAACGACGCTTAGATGTTGGCGTCGAGGAAAGCAGCCAGTTGCGACTTGGACAGTGCGCCGACCTTGGTGGCTTCGACGTTGCCGTTCTTGAACAGCATCAGCGTCGGGATACCACGCACGCCATGCTTGGCCGGGGTTTCCTGGTTTTCGTCGATGTTCAGCTTGGCAACGGTCAGCTTGCCTTTGTAGGTTTCAGCGATTTCGTCCAGGACCGGAGCGATCATTTTGCATGGGCCGCACCACTCAGCCCAGTAGTCGACCAGTACAGCGCCTTCGGCCTTGAGTACGTCAGCCTCGAAGCTAGCGTCGCTAACGTGTTTGATAAGATCGCTGCTCATGGAAGTCTCCAGGTTGTAAGCAAAAAAACGTGGCCCATCATAGCCGCCCTTCCCGCGTTCAGGAAGCCGGAGTTGATTGACTCTCGCTATGGTGCCCGATGAATTTGGGTATAGCTCAACTGGAAACTATGCGGGGGTGACAAAGGCGATTCCGGTGCGCAACGCCGCGCCACGCACATGCTCCTGCATGGCCTTCTGCGCCGCTCCAGAGGCATGCCGGGCCAGCCCGCGCAGGATCTTGCGGTGTTCCTGCCAAGTTTCCATGGCCCGCTCGGGCCGGATGAACGGTAGTTTCTGGCTCTCCAGGAAGATCTCCGCGCTGGTACTGAGAATGCTCACCATTGCCTGATTGCCGCTGGCCTGTAGGATCTTCTGGTGAAACTCGAAGTCCAGCCGCGCCGCCGCCTCGAAATCCGCCGCCCGCAGCTCGTTGCGCATGGCCTCGACATTGTCCTGCAGCGCATCCAGCTCGTCGGCGGTCAGGGTCACGGCCGCCAGCCCCGCGGCGAAGCCTTCCAGGGCATAACGCAGCTGAAAGATATCCGTCGGCGAGGCCTGGGCCGCGAACGGCCAGCTCAGCCCCACGCCATTGACCGGCGACTCCGCGGCCTGCACGAACACGCCCTTGCCGGGCTGCACGCTGATCACGCCCAAGGCGCTCAAGGACGACAGCGCCTCGCGCAACGAGGCTCGGCTGACCCCCAGTTGCACGGCCAGATCGCGCTGCGACGGCAGCGCATCGCCCGGGCCGAAGCCGCGCTCGTTGATCAATTGGCGGATGGCTTGCAGCGCCACCTCGGGTACGGCGCGGGAGATCGAGTTCATAAAATTCAGGCTGGCCGGTCCAGGAAAAAGCTAGTTGTAAAGCTATTCGCCGAGCCCGGCAAGTCGTGCCCCAAGGGGGTTCGGGCGCATCGCCGGACGCTCGATAAGGGGGCAGAAACGCCAACAACTGTTCAGACCAGTAAGACCGAACAAAACCAGCAAAACCCAGCACTCCAGGGCTTTTACCGGCGCTTGGCACGGCCTGTGCTGTGTCGCTGCGCAGAAATCACTTCCCGTGAATCCGGAGATTTGCCATGACCAAGCGTTTCAGCGCCCTGCTCTCTGCCCTGTTTGCCAGTCTGATGCTGAGTCAGATGCCCGCCCACGCCAACGGCCTGGACGATGTCGTCGCCCGTGGCACCCTCAAGGTGGCCGTGCCCCAGGATTTCCCGCCGTTCGGCTCGGTCGGTCCGGACATGAAACCCCGCGGCCTGGATATCGACACCGCGAAACTGCTGGCCGACCAGCTCAAGGTCAAGCTCGAACTGACGCCGGTCAACAGCACCAACCGCATTCCGTTCCTGACCACCGGCAAGGTCGACCTGGTGATCTCCAGCCTCGGCAAGAATCCGGAGCGCGAGAAGGTCATCGACTTCTCCCAGGCCTACGCACCCTTCTACCTGGCGGTATTCGGCCCACCCGAGGCGCCGGTCGCCACCCTCGACGACCTCAAGGGCAAGACCATCAGCGTCACCCGTGGCGCCATCGAAGACATCGAACTGACCGCCGTGGCCCCGCAAGGCGTGACCATCAAGCGCTTCGAGGACAACAACTCGACCATCGCCGCCTACCTGGCCGGCCAGGTCGACCTGATCGCCAGCGGCAACGTGGTGATGGTCGCCATCAGCGAGCGCAACCCGAAACGCATCCCGGCGATGAAGGTCAAGCTCAAGGATTCCCCGGTCTATGTCGGCGTGAACAAGAACCAGCCGGAGCTGCTGGACAAGGTCAACCAGATCCTCACCACCGCCAAGGCCGACGGCAGCCTGGAAAAGAACGCCCAGCTGTGGCTCAAGCAGCCGTTGCCGGCTGGCCTCTGATCGCGGTCGCGGAGGTTATCCATGGCTTATCAGTTCGACTTTCTACCGGTGCTGGAAAACACCGGCCTGCTGCTGCGCGGCGCCCTGTTCACCCTTGAGCTGACCGCCATCGGCGCGCTGCTCGGGGTCGGCCTGGGTATCGTCGGCGCGGTGGTGCGGGCCTGGAAGATCCAGCCCTTCTCGGCCCTCTTCGGCGTCTACGTCGAGCTGATCCGCAACACCCCGTTCCTGGTGCAGCTGTTCTTCATCTTCTTTGGCCTGCCGTCCCTGGGGCTGCAGATCTCCGAGTGGCAGGCGGCAGTGCTGGCAATGGTGATCAACCTGGGCGCCTACTCCACGGAAATCATCCGCGCCGGCATCCAGGCCATCCCCCGCGGCCAGCTGGAAGCCGCGGCGGCCCTGGCCATGACCCGCCTGGAAGCCTTCCGCCACGTGGTGTTGCTGCCGGCGCTGGGCAAGGTGTGGCCGGCCCTGAGCAGCCAGATCATCATCGTCATGCTCGGTTCGGCGGTGTGTTCGCAGATCGCTACCGAGGAGCTGAGCTTCGCCGCCAACTTCATTCAGTCGCGCAACTTCCGCGCCTTTGAAACCTACGCCCTGACCACGCTGATCTACCTGTGCATGGCCCTGCTGATCCGGCAGCTGCTGAACTGGGTCGGGCGCCGCTATATCGCGAGGAGCAGCCAATGAGTGATTTCAGCTTCTGGGACATCGTGCGCAACCTGCTGACCGGCCTGCAATGGACCCTGCTGCTGTCGCTGGTGGCCTTTATCGGCGGCGGGTTGATCGGCTTGCTGATCATGACCCTGCGCATTTCCAAGAAGGCTTTCCCCTGCCATTTCGCCCGCCTGTACATCGAGCTGTTCCAGGGCACGCCGCTGTTGATGCAGCTGTTCCTGGTGTTCTTCGGCATCGCCCTGCTGGGGGTGGATATCTCGCCCTGGCTGGCGGCGGCCATCGCCCTGACGCTGTTCACCAGCGCCTACCTGGCGGAGATCTGGCGCGGCTGCGTCGACTCGATCCCCAACGGCCAGTGGGAAGCCTCCTCCAGCCTGGCGCTCAACCCTTATGAACAGCTGCGCCATGTGATCCTGCCACAAGCTCTGCGGATCGCCGTGGCGCCCACCGTGGGCTTTTCGGTGCAGGTGGTCAAAGGCACCGCGGTGACCTCGATCATCGGCTTCACCGAGCTGACCAAGACCGGCGGCATGCTCGCCAACGCCACCTTCGAGCCCTTCATGGTCTACGGCCTGGTGGCGCTCGGTTACTTCTTGCTGTGCTACCCCCTGTCCCTCAGTGCGCGCTACCTGGAAAGGAGACTGCATGCCTCTGCTTAGAATTTCCGCCCTGCATAAATATTACGGCGACCATCATGTGCTCAAGGGCATCGACCTCAGTATCGAGGAAGGCCAGGTGGTGGCGATCATCGGCCGCAGCGGCTCGGGCAAGAGCACTTTGCTGCGCACCCTCAACGGCCTGGAGTCGATCAACGACGGGGTCATCGAAGTCGACGGCGAATACCTCGACGCCGCCCGCGCCGACCTGCGCAGCCTGCGGCAGAAGGTCGGCATGGTGTTCCAGCAGTTCAACCTGTTCCCACACCTGACCGTCGGCGAGAACGTCATGCTCGCGCCGCAAGTGGTGCAAAAGGTGCCCAAGGCCAAGGCCGCCGAACTGGCGCGCGAGATGCTGAAACGGGTCGGCCTGGAGGAGAAGTTCGACGCTTTCCCCGACCGCCTGTCCGGCGGCCAGCAGCAGCGGGTAGCGATTGCCCGGGCCCTGGCCATGTCGCCCAAGGTGCTGCTGTGCGACGAGATCACCTCGGCCCTCGACCCGGAACTGGTCAACGAAGTCCTGAGCGTGGTGCGCCAGCTGGCCAAGGACGGCATGACCCTGATCATGGTGACCCACGAGATGCGTTTTGCCCGGGAAGTGGGCGACAAGCTGGTGTTCATGCACCAGGGCAAGGTGCATGAAGTGGGCGACCCGAAAGTGCTATTCGCCAACCCGCAGACGCCGGAGCTGGCGAACTTCATCGGGACCAACGAAAGCGCTTGATGCTACCTGTAGCCGCTGCCGCAGGCTGCGATAAGGCCCGCAGGGCCTTCCTGGGCCTTCAAGAACAGCGCCTGCTGCGCAGCCTGCGGCAGCGGCTACAGGAGCTGTGGCGCAAGGATTCATGCGTTGAATCAACGCATTGGACACTGCGCGTTGGCGCGAGCGATTGATCGTGGCAGGATGGCAAGGTTATCGACCGAGACCCCCAAACCATGCCGCAAACCCAAGCCAAGAATCTGTCCCTGATCGCCGCCATCGACCTGGGCTCCAACAGCTTTCACATGGTCGTGGCCAAGGCTCACCATAATGAAATCCGCATTCTCGAGCGGCTCGGTGAAAAGGTGCAGTTGGCCGCCGGGATCGACGAAGACCGTCAACTCAACGAAGAATCCATGCAGCGCGGGCTCGATTGCCTGAAGCGCTTCGCCCAACTGATCAACGGCATGCCCTTGGGCGCGGTGCGTATCGTCGGCACCAACGCCCTGCGCGAAGCCCGCAACCGCGGCGAATTCATCCGCCGCGCCGAGGAGATCCTCGGCCACCCGGTGGAAGTCATCTCCGGTCGTGAAGAAGCCCGCCTCATCTACCTGGGCGTGTCCCATACCCTCGCCGACACCCCGGGCAAACGCCTGGTCGCCGACATCGGCGGCGGCAGTACCGAATTCATCATCGGCCAGCGCTTCGAGCCGCTGCTGCGCGAAAGCCTGCAAATGGGCTGTGTCAGCTTCACCCAGCGCTATTTCCGCGACGGCAAGATCACCCCGGCGCGCTACGCCCAGGCCTACACCGCGGCGCGCCTGGAAATCATGAGCATCGAACACGCCCTGCATCGCCTGACCTGGGATGAAGCCATCGGCTCCTCGGGCACCATCCGCGCCATCGGCCTGGCGCTCAAGGCCGGCGGCCACGGCAGCGGTGAAGTCAACGCCGAAGGCCTGGCCTGGCTCAAGCGCCGGCTGTTCAAGCTGGGCGACGTGGAGAAAATCGACTTCGAAGGCATCAAGCCGGACCGCCGGGCGATCTTCCCGGCCGGCCTGGCGATTCTCGAAGCCATCTTCGACGCCCTCGAACTGCAGCGCATGGACCATTGCGAAGGCGCCCTGCGCGAAGGCGTGCTCTACGACCTGCTGGGCCGCCATCACCACGAAGACGTGCGCGAGCGCACCCTTGGCTCGCTGATGGAGCGCTATCACGTCGACCTGGAACAGGCTGCCCGGGTCGAGCGCAAGGCGCTCCACGCCTTCGACCAGGTGGCCGAGGACTGGGACCTGGAGGACGGCGTCTGGCGCGAACTGCTGGGCTGGGCCGCCAAGGTCCATGAAGTGGGCCTGGACATCGCCCACTACCATTACCACAAGCATGGCGCCTACCTGATCGAGCACTCGGACCTTGCCGGCTTCTCCCGCGAAGACCAGCAAATGCTCGCGCTACTGGTACGCGGCCACCGCCGCAACATTCCCAAGGACAAGTTCGCCGAATTCGGCGAGGAAGGCAGCAAGCTGATTCGCCTGTGCGTGCTGCTGCGTTTCGCCATCCTGTTCCACCACATCCGCGGCACCCAGGAAATGCCCCAGGTAAAGCTGCACGCCGCCGGCGACAGCCTGGAGGTGATGTTCCCGGCAAACTGGCTGGACGAGAACCAGCTGACCCAGGCCGACTTCGCCCTGGAAGCGGAATGGCTGACCCGGGTCGGCATCACCCTCAACGTGCACTGATCTCTGCGTAGGAGCCGGCTTGCCGGCGAAGAGGCCCTCGAGCCCTGCATCAGCCTTGAGGACGCCTCGCCGGCAAGCCGGCTCCTACAATCCCCAGCCAAGCGATATAACAACAAAAAGGCCAGCCCGATGTTCGGGCTGGCCTTTTTGTTGGCGGCACCTGAGGTGCTCAGCGCACCGCCAGCACCGGGTTGCTCAGGCGCTCCAGCAATGTGGCCTGGGCGCTGCGCGGGTTCTGGTTGCCGGTCGGCGTGTTGCGGATGTAGCGGCCGTCCGACTGCAGGCTCCAGCTGTGGGTGTTATCGGTGAGATAACTTTCCAGCTCCTTCTTGACCCGCAGGATCAGCTTCTTGCCCTCGACCGGGAAGCAGGTCTCGACACGCTTGTCGAGGTTGCGCTCCATCCAGTCGGCGCTAGACAGGAACATCTGCTCCTCGCCGCCATTGAGGAAATAGAACACCCGGGTGTGCTCCAGGAAGCGACCGATGATCGAACGCACATGGATGTTGTGCGACACGCCGGCGATCCCCGGACGCAGGCAGCACATGCCCCGCACCACCAGGTCGATACGCACGCCCGACTGGCTGGCCTTGTACAGCGCGCGGATGATCTTCGGATCGGTCAGCGAGTTGAACTTGGCGATGATGTGCGCCGGCTTGCCGTCCAGGGCGAACTGGGTCTCCCGGGCGATCATGTCGAGCATGCCCTTCTTCAGGGTGAAGGGCGCATGCAGCAGCTTCTTCATGCGCAGGGTCTTGCCCATGCCGATCAACTGGCTGAAGAGCTTGCCGACGTCTTCGCACAAGGCATCGTCGGACGTCAGCAGACTGTAGTCGGTGTACAGGCGGGCGTTGCCGGCGTGGTAGTTGCCGGTGCCCAGGTGGGCGTAGCGCACGATCTCACCGGATTCGCGACGCAGGATCAGCATCATCTTGGCGTGGGTCTTGAAGCCGACCACGCCGTAGATCACCACCGCGCCGGCCGCTTGCAGGCGGCTGGCCAGTTGCAGGTTGGACTCTTCGTCGAAACGCGCGCGCAGCTCGATCACCGCGGTGACTTCCTTGCCGTTACGCGCCGCGTCCACCAGCGCATCGACGATTTCCGAGTTGGCGCCGCTGCGGTACAGGGTCTGGCGCACCGCCAGCACGTGCGGGTCCTTGGCCGCCTGGCGCAGCAGGTCGACCACCGGGGTGAAGGACTCGAACGGGTGCAGCAGCAGGATGTCCTGCTTGCTGATCACGCTGAAGATGTTCTCGCTGTTCTGCAGCAGCTTGGGAATCTGCGGGGTGAACGGCGTGTATTGCAGCTCCGGATGGCTGTCCAGGCCGGTGATGCTGAACAGGCGCGTCAGGTTCACCGGACCGTTGACCTGGTACAGCTCGGTCTCGCTCAGGTTGAACTGCTTGAGCAGGTAGTCGGACAGATGTTTCGGGCAGGTGTCGGCCACTTCCAGACGCACCGCATCGCCGTAACGACGGGAGAACAGCTCGCCGCGCAGGGCGCGGGCCAGGTCTTCGACGTCCTCGGTGTCCACCGCCAGGTCGGCGTTGCGGGTCAGGCGGAACTGATAGCAGCCCTTTACCTTCATGCCCTGGAACAGGTCATCGGCGTGGGCGTGGATCATCGACGAGAGGAATACATAGTTGTCGCCAGGGCCGCCGACTTCTTCCGGCACCTTGATGATCCGCGGCAGCAGGCGCGGCGCCGGGATGATCGCCAGGCCGGAGTCGCGACCGAAGGCGTCGATCCCTTCGAGCTCGACGATGAAGTTCAGGCTCTTGTTCACCAGCAGCGGGAACGGGTGGGTCGGGTCGAGGCCGATCGGGGTGATGATCGGCGCGATCTCGTCGCGGAAGTAGCGACGGACCCAGGTCTTGAGCTTGGTGGTCCAGTAACGGCGACGGATGAAGCGGACCTGATGTTTCTCCAGCTCCGGCAACAGAATGTCGTTGAGGATCGCGTACTGGCGGTCGACGTGACCGTGCACCAGGTCGCTGATGCGCGCCAGGGCCTGGTGCGGTTGCAGGCCATCGGCACCGGCCTGTTCACGGGCGAAGGTAATCTGCTTCTTCAGGCCGGCGACGCGGATCTCGAAGAACTCGTCCAGGTTGCTGGAGAAGATCAGCAGGAACTTCAGGCGCTCCAGCAACGGGTAGGACTCGTCCAGCGCCTGTTCCAGCACGCGGATGTTGAACTGCAGTTGCGACAGCTCGCGATGGATATACAGGCTGCTGTCATCCAGGCTCGGGATGACCAGGGTCGGCATCGCCACATGCGGCGCGTCCGCTTGCACCGGCGGGGCTTCCAGCTCCGGTGGTGTTTCAACAACCTGCTCGACCACGGGTTGAGCTTCTTTTACGGCAACTTCAGTGAGTCCTTCGGTATTCATCGCGTGTTCCTGGGAGGGCTATTTTTGCTCTCGTAACAATTGAGCAGCACGAACGGCAAAGTAAGTCAGGATGCCATCGGCACCCGCGCGTTTAAAGGCGGTCAAGGATTCGAGGATAACCCCTTCGCTCAACCAGCCATTCTGGATCGCCGCCATGTGCATGGCGTATTCGCCGCTGACCTGATAGACAAAGGTCGGTACCTTGAATTCATCCTTGACCCGCAAAAGGATGTCCAAGTACGGCATGCCCGGCTTGACCATGACCATGTCTGCGCCTTCGGCGAGGTCGGCGGCCACTTCATGCAGGGCTTCGTGGCTGTTGGCCGGGTCCATCTGGTAGGAGGCCTTGTTGGCCTTGCCCAGGTTCAGCGCCGAACCGACCGCGTCGCGGAACGGGCCGTAATAGGCGCTGGCGTACTTGGCCGAATAGGCCATGATCCGCACGTTGACGTGCCCGGCCAGTTCCAGTGCTTCGCGGATCGCCTGGATGCGGCCGTCCATCATGTCCGAAGGCGCGACCACCTGGGCGCCGGCTTCGGCATGGGACAGGGCTTGCTTGACCAGCGCGTCGACGGTGATGTCGTTCTGCACATAGCCTTCTTCGTCGAGGATGCCGTCCTGGCCGTGAGTGGTGAACGGGTCGAGCGCCACGTCGGTGATCACCCCCAGCTCGGGGAAACGCTCACGCAGCGCGCGGGTGGCGCGCTGGGCAATGCCGTTCGGGTTCCAGGCTTCGGCGGCGTCCAGCGACTTGAGCTGCGCCGGGGTCACCGGGAACAACGCCAGCGCGGGAATCCCCAGCTCGACCCACTGCGCAGCTTCCTCCAGCAGAAGGTCGATGGTCAGGCGTTCGACGCCCGGCATCGAGGCCACCGCTTCCCGGCGATTCTCACCGTCGAGCACGAATACCGGCAGGATCAGGTCGTCGGTGGTCAGGACGTTTTCACGAACCAGGCGACGAGAAAAATCATCACGACGATTGCGACGCAGGCGGGTGGCAGGAAACAAACGGTTGGCTGGGGTAAAGCTCACGACAGACTCCTGAGCCCGCGCAGGCGGGCGAGCGTGACAGTTATAAGCGCCCATTATGACGAACGGATGACAGTTGTGCTTAACCCTGTGACCGGTAGTCGCAGCTATTGTCCAGCCAGCATTTGTTCACGTCGAGACACATTTGGATACTTTCCTCCATGGGCTCGAAGGGTTAGGCTGCGCGTTCATTTCGCCAGCATCCAGACAATGCTCCAACAATTTCTTCAGGAATTCGGCTACTTCGCCCTCTTTCTCGGCACATTCTTCGAAGGCGAGACCATCCTGGTTCTGGCCGGTTTCCTCGCGTTTCGCGGATACATGGACATCAACCTGGTGGTAGTCGTGGCCTTCTTCGGCAGCTATGCCGGCGACCAGCTGTGGTACTTCCTGGGACGCAAGCACGGGCGCAAGCTCCTGGCGCGCAAGCCGCGCTGGCAATTGATGGGCGATCGGGCGCTGGAGCATATCCGCAAGCATCCGGACATCTGGGTGCTGAGCTTCCGCTTCGTCTACGGCCTGCGCACCGTGATGCCGGTGGCCATCGGCCTGTCGGGGTATCCGCCGGGACGTTATCTGTTGCTCAACGGCATTGGCGCGGCGATCTGGGCCGCCGCCCTGGCCGCCGCGGCCTATCACTTCGGCGCCGTGCTCGAAGGCATGCTGGGCAGCATCAAGAAATACGAACTGTGGGTGCTCGGCGCCTTGCTGGTCCTGGGCTTTGCCCTGTGGCTGCGCCGCCGCTTCAAGAATGCGCGGCTGGCCAAGGCGATCTACGAAGCCGAACAGGTCAAGCAGAACGAGCAGAACGATTGCTGCAAGTCTAAGACGCCAGTCGAGTAAGGCGGCCCCGACAGCAGTAAAGCGCAATGCCACTGAGCAGGCTGTAACTGATCAGGCCGACCCAGCCCAAGGCGCTGGCCGGCCACAGCCCGACCAGGGGCGCCAGCCACACCAGCGGCAGGTTCGACGCCAGCCGCAGCAACTCCATCTTCAGCGCCCACGGGCGATTCTCCAGCGCCACCCCCAGCACGAACAGACCGAAGGCCATGGCGCTCCAGCCCAGCACCAGGGCCGCGACCGGCAGGCTGTCGCCCAGGTTCATCAGGTAGCTGCCAAAGGCGGCGTACACCGCGAACTGCAACACCACATACCCCTGCTGCCAGACATCCAGCGGCACCTCGAACTTGCGGAACTGGCTCAGGTCCGGCTTGCGCAGCGGGTATTTGGCCGCCACATCCGCCGGGCGCCAGCCGGTGCGCATGAACCAGATCCGCAGCTTGTCCCAAACGCGCTCGGCACGCCGCGCATCATCGAGCAACTGGGCATAGAACTGCAGGTTGGCCCACACCGGGTTCCAACTGGCCAGGGGCGTGGTGACGCCGAAGATCACCGGCTCGTTGTCGTCCTCCTCCTGAAAGGTGCCGAACAGCCGGTCCCAAATAATGAACACGCCGCCGTAGTTGCGATCCATGTAGAGAGCGTTCTGTGCATGGTGGGCCCGATGATTGGACGGCGAGACGAAAAACCATTCGAACCAGCCGAGCTTGGGAATGTGCCGGGTGTGCACCCAGAACTGATACAGCAGGTTCAACGCCCCCACGCTGACAAACACCAGCAGCGGCACCCCCAGCACGGCCATCGGCAGGTAGAAGATCCAGCTCAGCAGGAAGCCGGTGCTGGTCTGGCGCAATGCCGTGGAGAGGTTGTAGTCCTCGCTCTGGTGATGCACCGAATGCGCCGCCCAGAGAATGTTGCGCTCATGGCCCATGCGGTGCAGCCAGTAGTAGCAGAAGTCGTAGAGGACAAAGGCGAACACCCAGACCCAGGCGCTCTCGGCCGACAGGCTGAAGAGCCCCAGGTGTTCCAGGGCAAAGGCGTAGGTCACCAGGCCGACCCCCTTGGTCAACAGCCCGGTGGTGGTCGACAAGGCCCCGGTGCTGAGGCTGTTGATGGCGTCCGCGACCCGATAGTTGTTCACCCCCCGCCAGCGGTCGACCAGCAGCTCGAGGGCGATCAGCACAAAGAAGAACGGCACCGCATAAAGAATGAAATTCATGACACGACCTGATCGGAATCCTGATCGAAGATTAGGTCGGGCGGCGGGATAACCCTATGGCAACGGGCGACAAATTAGTGGACATTTAACGCCATGAATCTGGAGAAAAAACCATGAGCAAAAAAGTTGCAGTGATCCTTTCCGGCTGTGGCGTCTACGACGGTGCCGAGATCCATGAAAGCGTCATCACCCTGCTGCGCTTGGACCAGCGCGGCGCCCAAGTGCAGTGCTTCGCCCCGAACATCGCCCAGTTGCATGTGATCAACCACCTGACCGGCGCAGAGATGCCCGAGTCGCGCAATGTCCTGGTGGAATCGGCGCGCATCGCCCGTGGCCAGGTGAAAGACATTCGTGAGGCCGACGCCGAAGACTTCGACGCACTGATCGTGCCCGGCGGCTTCGGCGCGGCGAAAAACCTTTCCAACTTCGCCGTGGAAGGGGCCGGCTGCACGGTCCAGCCGGATGTCCTGGCGCTGACCGAAGCCTTCGCCGAAGCCGGCAAGCCGGTGGGCCTGATCTGCATCTCGCCGGCCTTGGCGGCGAAGATCTACGGCCCGGGCGTCACCTGCACCATTGGCAACGACGCCGACACCGCGGCCGCCGTCAGCAAGATGGGCGCGACCCACACAGAGTGCGCCGTCGGCGACATCATCGAGGACAAGGCACGCAAGCTGGTCAGCACCCCGGCCTACATGCTCGCGCAGTCCATCAGCGAAGCGGCGGCGGGGATC
This sequence comes from Pseudomonas sp. B3G-3, assembly GCF_028640915.1. NCBI lineage: Bacteria > Pseudomonadati > Pseudomonadota > Gammaproteobacteria > Pseudomonadales > Pseudomonadaceae > Pseudomonas > Pseudomonas sp. B3G-3. The sequence goes on from NZ_JAQZAB010000096.1 coordinate 70,859, forward strand.
AATAAGCTGGTGGATCGGGTGCTGGAACTGACCCACGAAAACGACGAGTAACCCAAAAGCCGTGGCGAGCCGGCAAGCGCCCTCGCCTCGCGGGAATCGTCAGGCCTGGCGCGCCAGCCGCGTCAGGATGCGGTCCAGGGCATTGGCGAAGGCCTGCTTCTCGCGGTCCCCATAAGCGCCTGGCCCACCACCGACCTGCCCCTGCTCGCGCAGATCGGTAAACAGGTTACGCACCGCCAGCCGCTCACCCATGTTCTGCGCATCGAATTCCTTGCCCCGCGGGTCGAGGGCGGCGACGCCTTTCTTCACCAGGCGGTCGGCCAGGGGCACGTCGCTGCAGATCACCAGTTCGCCCGGCACTGCGTGTTCCACCAGGTAGTCGTCGGCCGCATCCGGGCCGCTGGGCACCACGATCAGCTTGACGCAGGCAAAGGCCGGCTTGATCTGCGGCTGCCCCGCCACTAGCACCAACTCGAACTGACGCTTGAGGGCAAACCTCACCACCTGGTCCTTCGCCGCCTTGGGGCAGGCGTCGGCATCGATCCACACACGCATTGCGTTATTCCTCTGAAAGCATCGCGGGCAAGCCGCGCGCCTACAGATCTCGATGAACTGTGGGCGCGCGGCTTGCCCGCGATAATGAGCGAAACGGATGCCTCAGGAAACCTGGGGCCGCCGTTTCTCGGCAATGCGGCTGCGACTGTAGAGCACAATGATCGCCACGATCGCCACCGCCTGTGCCGTCAGCGAGTAGGCATCGGCGTGAATGCCCAGCCAGTCGAAGTCGAAGAACGCCACCGGCCGCGTACCGAAGACTCCGGCCTCCTGCAGCGCCTTGACGCCATGCCCGGCAAACACCACCGACAAGGCGCACAGCAATGCCGCGTTGATGCCGAAGAACAGGGCCAGCGGCAGCTTGGCCGAACCGCGCAGGATCACCCAGGCCAGGCCGAACAGCAGCACCAGCGCCGTGGCGCCGCCGGCCAGCACCGCGTTGTGGCCCGCCGGGCCGGCCTGCAGCCACAGGGTTTCGTAGAACAGGATCACTTCGAACAGCTCGCGATAGACCGAGAAGAACGCCAGCACCGCAAAGCCGAACCGGCCTCCACCGCCCACCAGGCTGCTCTTGATGTAGTCCTGCCAGGCCGCCGCGTGCCGACGGTCGTGCATCCACACGCCGAGCCACAGCACCATGACACTGGCGAACAAGGCCGTGGCGCCTTCCAGCAACTCGCGCTGGGAGCCGCTGACGTCGATCACATAGGCCGCCAGCGCCCAGGTTGCCAGGCCGGCCAGCAAGGCCAGGGCCCAGCCGACGTTGACGCTGCGCACCGCCGATTGCTGGCCGGTATTGCGCAGGAAGGCCAGGATCGCCGCCAGCACCAGGATCGCTTCCAGGCCCTCGCGCAACAGGATCAGCAGGCCGGAAATGTAGCTCAGCGACCAGCTCAGGCCGTCGCTGCCCAGCAGGCCCGCCGACTCTGTCAGCTTGGCCTTGGCGGCAGCCAGACGCTGCTCGGCCTGCTCTGCCGGCAAGCCGTCCTGCAGCGCCTGACGATAGGCCATCAGGGCTTTCTCGGTGTCCTTGCGCACGTTGGCGTCGACGTTGTCGAGGGAGCTTTCCACCAGCTCGAAGCCTTCCAGGTACGCCGCCACCGACAGGTCGTAGGCCTGTTCGCGGTCACCGGCGCGGTAGGCGGCCAGGCTCTTGTCCAGGGTCGAGGCGGTGTAGTCGAGCAGTTGCGCCGGGCCGCGCTTGACCTGTGGTGGCTGGGCGCGCTGGGCACGGAAGGTGGCCGCGGCCTGCGGGCCTTCGGCGGCCTCTACTTCGCTTGGGGTCTGGCGGGCCAGGTCGGCGAGGTTGTAGCTCTTGTCGCCCTTCGCCGCGGCCGGGTCGGCGGTGAAGCCGGCGATATAGGTCGCCAGGTCCCAGCGCTGGCGGTCGTCCAGCTGATCGGCGAACGACGGCATGTCGGTGCCTTCGACGCCCAGGCCGAGGGTGTTGTAGATCGCGTAGAGGCTCAGGTGATCCGTGCGCGCCGCATCCCGCAGGTTGGCCGGTGGCGGCGTCAGGCCGACCCCGGCCGGGCCGTCGCCGGCACCGGTGTCACCGTGACACACCGAGCAGTGCTGGGCATACAAAGGCGCGCCACGGCTCGGGTCCGGAGTGATGATCGGGGCCTGGCTGACCTCATAGGCCACCGCCAGCCTGGCACCCAACTGCCGCGCCTGGCGGGCGACGAGGGCACCGTCCGCCTTGGCCTTGACCGCCTCGTTCAGGCTGGCGATGCCCTGCTCCAGCTCGGCCTTCTCCGGCTTGGCCGGCAAATCGGCGACCAGCCCCTGCAACACGCCGAGAAACTCGACCTGCTCACGGTACTCGGAGTCATCAATGACCTTGCCCGCCTCTACCGTCGGTGGGTAGTCCGCACCAATGTAGTCGAGCAGGTGCAGCGCCTTGGGCGCGCCTTCTACGGTGTCCGCCAGCAGGTTGGCGCTGCACAGGGCCAATAGCGGCAGCACGAGCCACGCCAGGAAACGGGAGGGGGCAGTCATGAACGAATCTCAAATGGAAATACGAAGTAACACATTGTTCACTTCCAATGAGTTTCACTCAAGCGTTGTCACGCGCGACACCCAGACGCAGTCGCGCCTGATGCCTGGCCAAAGCCTTGAATCACCTGGGGTCCGGGGTTTCCTGAACAAAGATGAAATAAATCCGGACATCACCGGGACCGGTTCATGCTCCCGGATCCCCCGGGGACACAGCCATAAAAAAGGCGCCCTCGATAGGCGCCTTTTTGTAGGGCGAGTCTCTTAGACCGGCGCTTTGCGAATGGTCGCCAGCAAGCCGGCGGCGCCGAGGAACAGACCGGCGAAGGTGCGGTTCATCCGGCGTTGCTGGGTCGGCGTGCGCAGCATGCGCAGGACCTTGGAAGCCAGGCCGGTGTAGCCGGCCATGACGATCAGGTCGACGGCGATCATGGTCGCGCCGAGGATCAGGTACTGCTTCACCAGCGGCGCGTGGGGATCGATGAACTGCGGCAGGACCGCCAGCATGAACACCAGCGCCTTGGGGTTGCTGATGTTGACCAGGAACCCGCGGAACACCAGGGCCAGGGGTTTGCCGATCGGCCGGATCGCGGCGTCGTCGCTCAGGTCGCTGGGCAGCGCGCGCCACTGTTTGACCGCGAGGTAGACCAGGTAAGCCACGCCGAACCATTTGATCGCGTAGAAGGCGGTCGAGGATGCCGCGAGAATCGCCCCCACGCCGGCGGCGACAATCGCGATCTGCATGGCCAGGCCCAGTTGCAGGCCCAGGGCGTTCCAGTAACCGCGCCAGAAACCGTATTGCAGACCGCAGGACATCGACGCAATCGCGCCGGCCCCCGGGGAAAGGCTGATCACCCAGCAGGCGGCAAAAAACGCCAGCCATGTCTCAAGAACCATCGCACACCTCGGCTCGAATTCGTCGTAGACGCCTAAGCTAATGCGCCGGCGGGCGGATGACCATAGATTTTTGTCGGACAGATACCCCTGACCGACTGTAGCCGCTGCCGAAGGCTGCGCTAAGGTCCGCAGGACCTTCCTGCGATCTCAAGAGCGCGTCTGCTTCGCAGCCGATCGCAGCCTCGCGATGCTCGGCAGCGGCCACAGGGACGGTACAGGGGGACTATTTCTCGCCGGAGCCTATCGACAGCGCATCGCTGCCACGCCAACGGCGCACCGAACGCTGGAAGAACAGGCTGTTGGGCACTTGCACCATGACGCCGCCGGTGCCGGCTTCCTCGGCCTCGATCAACGAGGTGTACAGCAGGTTGATTGCCACCACCCGGCCCTTGATGCCCGGTTTGTCGAGGGTGTCCACCAGCTCGACCACATCGCCGATGCGGAACGGGCCCACGGTAAAGATCAGGATGGCGCACAGCAGGTTGGACAGCACGCTCCACATGGCGAAGAAGGCCACCGCCGCCACCGCGACAAAACCGGACAGGGCAGTCCAGAGCACCGTCGCCGACACCCCGAGCCGCTCCAGCACGAAGATCAGCGCACTGCCCATGATCAGCCAGCGCAAGCCACCGCGCAGCGGCATCAGCAGCTGCGGCGGGAACGGATAACGTTCACCCAGGCGGGTCAGGCAGCGCGCGACAAAACGCTGGGTGATGTAGCCAGCCAGCAGGATCAGCAGGATTTGCACTGTGACCCACAGCGGCTCGACCCACGTGATCGGCACAGGCAGCTTGAACGCTTCCATCAGGACAAGGCTTCCAGTTCCGCCTGCATGCTTTCCAGCAGTTCCAGGGCTTCCATCCAGGCCTCTTCCAGTTCGCCTTCGCGCACCTTCAGCTTGGCCTGCTCGGCCAGCAGATCACGCAATTCATCCTTGCGAGCCGCTTCGTAGACACCGCTGTCGCCAAGGCTGGCTTCGATTTTCGCCAGCCGCTCGTGGACCTTGCCCAGCTCGGTTTCCAGCTTGTCGGCTTCGCGCTTGTGCGGGGCCAGCTGCTGGCGCAGGGCCGCGGCTGCCTGGCGCTGGGCCTTCTTGTCGGTCTTGTCCGGGTTGACCGTGGTCGTGCTGACCGGCGCGTTGCGCTGGCGGTAGTCCACCAGCCAGCGTGCGTAGTCGTCCAGGTCGCCGTCGAACTCCTCGACCTTGCCGTCAGCCACCAGGAAGAAGTTGTCGGTGGTGCTTTTCAGCAGGTGACGGTCGTGGGAGACCACCAGTACCGCGCCGCTGAACTCTTGCAGGGCCATGGTCAGGGCCAGGCGCATCTCCAGGTCCAGGTGGTTGGTCGGTTCGTCGAGCAGCAACAGGTTAGGGCGGTCCCAGGCGATCAGGGCCAGGGCCAGGCGCGCCTTTTCGCCACCGGAGAAGTTCAGCACCGGCTCGTCGATACGCGCGCCGCGGAAGTCGAAGCCGCCGAGGAAATCGCGCAGGGTCTGCTCGCGCTCGGTCGGCGCCAGGCGCTGCAAATGCAGCAACGGGCTGGCCTTGGCGTCGAGCGAGTCCAGCTGGTGCTGGGCGAAGTAGCCGACCACGGTGTTCTCGCCACGGGTCAGGCGGCCGCCCAGCGGCGACAGCTCGCCGGAGAGGTTCTTGATCAGGGTCGACTTGCCGGCGCCGTTGGGGCCGAGCAGACCGATGCGCGCACCCGGGGTCAGTTGCAGCTTGACCTTCTCCAGCACGGTCTTCTCGCCGTAACCCAGGCGGGCATCGGACAGATCGAGCAGCGGGCTGGAGATCTTTTCCGATTCGCGGAAAACGAAGTCGAACGGCGAGTCGACGTGGGCGGCGGACAGCTCTTCCATCCGCTCCAGGGCCTTGATCCGGCTCTGGGCCTGGCGGGCCTTGGTGGCCTGGGCCTTGAAGCGCGCAATGTACTTTTCCATGTGCGCGCGTTGCGCCTGCTGCTTCTCGTAGGCTTGCTGCTGTTGCGCCAGGCGTTCGGCACGGGCCCGCTCGAAGGCGCTGTAGCCACCGCGATAGAGGGTGATCTTGCGCTGATCGACGTGAGCCACATGGTCGACCACGGCATCGAGGAAATCGCGGTCGTGGGAAATCAGCAACAAGGTGCCGGGGTAGCCCTTGAGCCAGTCCTCCAGCCAGAGGATCGCATCGAGGTCCAGGTGGTTGGTCGGTTCGTCGAGCAGCAGCAGGTCCGACGGGCACATCAGCGCCTGCGCCAGGTTCAGGCGCATCCGCCAGCCACCGGAGAAGTCGCCGACCTGACGGTCCATCTGCTCGTTGCTGAAGCCCAGCCCAGCCAGCAACTTGCGCGCCCGGGCGTCGGCGGTATAACCGTCGGCGCTGTCCAGCTCGGCATGCAGGCGTGCCAGGGCCGCACCGTCATGGGCCGCTTCGGCGGCGGCCAGCTCACGCTGCACCTGACGCAGGCGCAGGTCGCCATCGAGCACGTAGTCGACCGCCAGCCGCTCGAGGGTGTCGACCTCCTGGCGCATATGGGCGATGCGCCAGTCGGCGGGCAGGAAGCAGTCGCCCGAATCCGGGTGCAACTCGCCACGCAGCAAGGCGAACAGGCTGGATTTGCCGGCGCCGTTGGCACCGATCAGGCCGGCTTTCTGGCCGGCGTGCAGGGTCAGCTCGGCGTCTTCTAGCAGACGTTGCGGACCACGCTGTAAAGTCAGGTTCTGAAGTCGAATCATAATGGCGGCGGAGTCTACCAGCTTCGTTCGCAACTGGCGCGAGTAGCAATATGTCCTCTGACCTGTGGAGCTTCACCCTCAAGACCTACGCCCGCCCAGGCGTCGAAGAAGCCTGCCTGGACCTCCAGGCGGCCGGGGCCAATGTCTGTCTTTTACTCTGCGCAGCCTGGCTCGGCGCGCGCGGGGTGACCTGCACTGCACAGCGCCTGCAACAGCTGCGGAGCCTGGGCCAGCCCTGGCACGACGAAGTCGTCAGGCCGCTGCGCCAGCTGCGCACGCAATGGCGCCCGGCCGCGAGCGCGGATCCGGAACTGGCGGTCTTGCGCGAACAGGTCAAGGCATTGGAGCTGGAGGCCGAGCGGCAACTGCTGCTGCGCCTGGAAGCGCTGGCGGGGGAATGGTCGGAGGATGAAGCGCAGGATCTGACGAACTGGCTGGAAGGACTGGCGGCCGAAGCCGCCAACCTCAACCGCGACGCGCTGCAGGCGCTGCGCGTCGCGGTGACCGGCGCTTAGGAAGCGCTGGTTGGCGTGGTGTTGGCAGGCGCGGCAGTCGGAGCCGAAACTGGCGCAGCAGCAGCCGCTGGAGCGGGCGAAGATACCGGTGCCGCCGGCTTGGCAGCCGGGGTTGCCGGGGTGACTGGCCTGGCGGCCGCTGGAGCGGTGGCCGGTTTGGCTGCGGCAGGTTTGGCGGCGACAGGCTTCTTCGCGGCTGGTTTTGCAGCCGGCTTGGCAGCGGGTTTTGCCGCAGGCTTGGCGGCTGGTTTTGCTGCAGCGGGTTTAGCCGCTGCTGGCTTGGCGGCAGTGGAAGCCGCCGGCTTGGCTGCTGCAGGTTTGGCCGCGGGCTTGGCGGCGGGTTTCGCTGCAGGTTTAGCTGCCGCCTTCACCGGAGCTTTTGCCGCAGCCGGTTTGGCGGCCGGCTTCGCAGCAGTTTTTGCCGCCACCGGTTTAGCCGCTGGCTTGGCAGCTGCAGGCTTGGCCGCTGCGGTTTTAGCCGCGGGCTTGGCGGCGGGTTTGGCCGCAGGTTTTGCTGCTGGCTTGGCAGCGGGTTTCGCTGCAGCCGGTTTGGCAGCCGCTGTTTTCGCAGCAGGTTTGGCGGCAGCTTTCGCAGGGGCTTTTGCAGCAGCCGGTTTAGCCGCTGGCTTGGCAGCTGCAGGTTTGGCAGCGGCGGTTTTCGCCACTGGCTTGGCAGCAGGTTTGGCGGCCGGTTTGCTGGCAGCTTTTACCGGTGCTTTAGCAGCAGCTTTGGCAGGGGCTTTTGCCGCTGGCTTGGCTGCGGCTTTCTGTGCTGGAGCGGCTGCCGGTTTGGCGGAGCGAGTGCTCAGCACCTTGGCTGCGGCTTCTTTCACACGACCGACGCCCTGGGCCAGTTTCAGGCTTTCCTGAGCGTCGCGCTTGAGTTGCAGAATGTAGGCGCGGGTTTCGGATTGACGTGCCTTGAGTGCATCGAGCAGGTCTTCAAGTTCTTTCACTGCGTCCTTGGCTTTGGCTTGTGCCTTGGCCTTGCCGGCCGCCGCGGCGTCCTGCAATTTGGTGCGCGATTTGTGCAGTTTTTCCTGTGCCTTACCGCGTTGCTTTTCCAGTTTGGCGAGCAGTTTTTCAGCATCAGCCAAGGCTTGAGAACAAGCGTTTTCCAAGTGTTCGAGCAGGCTGCCCGAAAGCTGTTGGAGCAAATGCAACGGAGTACTTACAGGCTTCTTATTGGCCGACATGGTTTACCTCCTGGCTGACGTGAGTTGCGGCTCATACTAGACCTCTGCTGCTACCGCCGCTAGGGCATGTTGACAGTATCGAATGCCATGCGTTGCAGAGGATCGAAAATGTTCTTCGCGCACAAGAAAGTTACTCACCAGCCGCCACACCCACGCTGGCATAATCCACCTCGTCTCAGGCCGGAGAGCGCCCATGTCGCGTTACCTTTTTTTATCCTTGTGTGTGTTGTTGCCACTGGCTCAGGCCGCCGAAGATTCGCAGAAAAACGATGCTCACGATCTCGCCTACAGCCTGGGTGCCAGCCTCGGCGAACGCCTGCGCCAGGAGGTGCCGGACCTGCAGATCCAGGCATTGGTGGAGGGCTTGAAACAGGCCTACCAAGGCAAGCCTCTGGCACTCAAGGACGAGCGCATCGAACAGATCCTCGCCCAGCATGAGGCACAGGTCAGCGAGCAAGCGGGCAAGCCGCGAATCGAAGTGGCGCTGGAAAACGAACAACGTTTTCTCTCGGCCGAAAAAGCCAAGCCGGGCGTACGCGAACTGGAAAACGGCATCCTGCTGACCGAGTTGGCACCCGGCAGTGGAGCACGGCCGGGTGCCAATGGTTCGGTACAGGTTCGCTACATCGGACGCCTGCCTGACGGCACGGTGTTCGATCAGAATCAGCAGCCGCAGTGGTTTCACCTGGACAGTGTGATTGCCGGATGGCGCAGTGCCTTGCAGCAGATGCCGACGGGGGCGAAGTGGCGCCTGGTGATTCCTTCGGCCCAGGCTTACGGCGCCGACGGCGCAGGCGACCTGATCGCGCCTTACACACCCCTGGTGTTTGAAATCGAGCTGTTGGGGGCTAGCGGCTAAGGGGCGCAGAAACGAAAAACGGTGCGCAATGCGCACCGTTTCGGTAAAGCTTTCGCTGCAAGTCAGGCCTGAACGGCGGCCTCTTCCTTGTGAGCGTTGTGCAGCACTTCGATCAGGCAATCTTCCAGCTCGAAGCGCTCATGCAGCAGACCACCCAGCTCCTTGAACTTCTCCGCCACGCATTTTCCTTCGTCGCACAAATCGTTGAACGCCAACAGCTTTTCAGTGATGACATCGATCCGAGGATAAATGGTTTCGGCCAGTTCGAGCCCGCGCTTGTCGTTGAAGGCCTTGGCCTCGCCGGTCAGCTGCTCGTAGATTTCAAAGTGGCCGGCGGAGACGTAGTCCACCAGAATTGCGCAGAACTCCTGCAGCGGCTGTCGGTTTTCAGCCAGCGCCTCAGGCTCCGCGCCGAGAGCATCATAGGCCCGAACCAGTTCGTGACGCTCCTGCAACCAGCGATCGATCAGCAGATGCACTCCACCCCAGCGTTCCTGAGCATTCTGACAACTTTCGAGCATGGCGATCTCTCTTCCCTTATGGGTCATGCCGCTCTGAATCCGTCACTGGACTGAACATCAGCATCCGGCCAGGCAGAACAGCATCGAGCAACGTAATTGCGGTGACACGTGCGGGCCAGATTATGCCCGCTCGACAGCCGCTTCAAGGTACGCAGGAGATAAAGTTCATACAAGTGTTTAATCTTTAACCCCGTCGCAAAACCACGATTCAGGTCGCAGCCGCCCTGCGCCGGCCCCGTGGTAGAAGCCGCACCAGGCGATAGGCACTCAAAATCATCACAGCGATGAAAAACAGCAGGCTCCACTCCGCGGCGCTCATGTCCAGCAGCGTCCAGGTGACCTCCGCGCACTGCGCAGTCCCGGTGAAAACCAACTGCAAGGCACGCCCCCAGGACAGATTGCCCAGCATGAACGGCATGTCCGGCAAGCACGCCAGCAACTGATCCGAAGGAATGTTCTGCAACAGCACATGGCGCCCTGCCGTGACCACACCCGCCAGGCTGCAGAGCAGTTCCAGCAGCCAATACAGGGCACTCGCCGGGTATTGTGGCCCCTGCACGACCGCGACCAGGCTGATCGAAGTCAACAGCAGCGCGAAGAACCGTTGCACCACCCACAGCAGGCAAGGCTCGAGCCCAATCCCGTACTCCAGGTGAAACGAAGCCCACAGGGCCAAGGCACCGGTAAAAAACACAAGGGAGAACAGCAAGCGTGAGCCGGCCAGCGACATGGTGTATCCACAACGGAAGAAACAGGCTGCCACGGTAGAGAAAGCGCTCGGCCCTTTCAAGGCGCGCCATGACAAGATCGAGCGCGGCAAACGGGCACAGAGGCCAGATCGGGGGGAATTGCGGAACGGGCCGCCCCCTCAGGGACGGCCCAGCCCTGCGGGTTTATACCCTAGCGGGCACCGGCAACGGCGATGCCAGGAGGCGCTCGTCCAACAGCCCCAGGCCTTCCTGGAACAGCTGGTTGCTGCGCTCGGTATCGCCCAACTGCGCCAGCAACCGGGCCAGCTCGGCGCAAGCCTCAGGGTTGCGCTGCAGGCGCAGGCTGCTTTCCAGATAGTCCCGCGCCTTGCCCCATAGGCTGGTTTGCAGGCACAGGCGACCCAGGGTCAGCAGCAGGCTCGGATCGTTCGGATGATCCTTGAGCCACTGCTCGGCGAACTGCAGCTGCCGCGCCGGATCACTGCCGCGCAGCAAGCCGTAAAGCCGCGCCAGATGGCTGTCGTATTTGCGCTTGAGAGCAACGCGCAGCACTTCTTCGGCCTCGGCCTCGGCGCCCAATTGGCGCAGCTGTTCGGCATAGGCCAGCACCAGTTGCGGCTCCTGGCGTTGAGCCGCGGTCAGTTGCTGCCAGGCGCGATTGAGCGATTGCAGGCCAACCGCACCGTCTTCTTCGCGATGCGCCGCAAGGGTCAGGTTCTCGCCCCAGGCCCGACGTTCCAGTTCGGCCAGTTCGTTGGCGGGCAGGACTTTGTCCTTGCGCAGTTCGGGCAGCAGGCGAATCACCGCCGACCAGTCGCCCCGCTGTTGGTGCAGACGCTGCAACTGCCGCAGCACCTGGACACTGTGCGGGTGACGCTCGTGCATGGCTTGCAGGGTGCTCAGGGCGCCTTCGGTATCACCGCGATCGGTCTGCAGTTGGGCATGACTCAAGGCCACCGCCAGCTCGGCCTGGGGCTGCCGTTCGAGGGCACGCTCCAGCAGGCTGTCGCACTGCTCGTAGTTTCCCAGCTCGTTCGCCGCCCGCGCCGCGCCGAGGTAGTACAGAAGAGGCTGGCGCTCGGCTTCCGCGGCACGATGCAAATGCTTCTGGGCGCTGGCCCAGCGGCCTTCGGCAAGATCCATCTGGCCCTGCTCGATGGCGATCTGCACGCGACGGCTGCGGTTGCGCCGTGACCAGGGATTGACCACGCCGCTGGAGGCCATCACCAGTTCGATCAGCGCCTTGATCCCCCAGATCACCAGCCAGATCACCGCGACCAGTGCCAGGGTCGCCCACAGGCTCGACTCATAACGGAAGCTGTCGTAGGCAATCAGGATGTACCCGGAATGCTCGGCAATCGCCAACCCCAGCAATCCCGAGGCGGCGATCACCAGGAACAGAATCACGTACAGGCGCTTCATGGGCTGGTCTCCTGCGGGGTATTCGCAGCAGGCTTGGCCAGTGGTTTCACCGACTCTTCAGCGCTCAGGTTGCGCCGCTCCAGGTAGGCCTGAACGGCGCTCAGGGTCTTGGTCAGGTCCGGCGTCTGCACGGTGACCGGCTGTTTGCTCAGTTCGGACACGCGCTCCAGCATGAGCTTGCTTTGCGGGTTGTCCTGATTGAAGTTGCCCTTCAACACATCGCGGGCCTCCGCCAGCGCCTGGGTGTACACCGGCGCCTGGCCGTTCAGCGCCGCCCACTGGGCCTGTTCCAGGGCCAGGCTCAAGGCCAGGCGCACCTGCGTCAGGCTTTGCCCGGCGAGCAGCGGCCGCACGTTCTTGTCCGCATTGAAGTCGATACGAATGTAGCGCGAGATCTGGTCCCACCATTGCGCCCAGCGGCTGGCGCCATCGCCGTCGGCGGTCAGGCCCAGCAGCGAATCGCCACGGTCGCGGTACTCGGGGGCCAGCTCGGTGAGCTCGACCACCTGATCGCGCAGTGCACCCAGTTGCAGGAACAGTCCGGTGCGATCCGGCTGTTCGGTGCTGCGCAGAGCCGCGAGGCTCTTGGCCAACTGCTCGCGCGCGGCGAAAGAACCGGGATCATTCTGCTCACGCAGGATCTCGTCGGCGCCCTGCACCAGGGCCTGGGCACTGCTGATGTCCTGCAAGGCCGAAAGGCGCAGGCTGGCCAGACGCAACAGATGTTCCGCCTCGGCCAGACGCCAGTCCTTGCGGCTGGCACCCAGCACGCTCTCCAGCTTCTGATTGAGTCGCTGCTGGTCGCCCTGCAACTGCGCGACCAGACGGCGGCGTTCTTCCAGTTCATCGGCCGCCGGCAATTGCTCCAGGCGGGCCGTCAGGCGCTGCTCGTTGAGCTTCAGGCTCTGCGCCTCGTCACCCAAGGCCTGCAACTGCCCCAGCTGCTGTTGATTGTTGGCCTGCAGGCTGCGCACCTGCCAGACACCCCAGCCGCCGGCAGCGACACCGGCCGCCCCCAGCAGCAGGGCGAGGATCGCCAACCCGTTGCCGCGACGCTGCACAGCTGGAGTTGCAGGTTCAGCCGGTGCATCGATTACCGGCTGGACATCATCTTTAGGCAAGGCTGTTTCGCTCACGTATCCATCCTTTGCGTTTAGAGAACGGGCACGGGTTGCTCCCGTAACGCCGTTAGCAAGGCCGCGGCGCTGGCGCCACGGCAATCCACAACTTTCTCGGCCCCGGCGGCACGCGCCATTTCGGCGACCCGGGGGCTCGGTACAAACAACGGCAGCCGCGCCACCTGTGGCCAGGCCTCGCCGGCCAACTGCTGCAAGTGTTCGAAACCCTGCCCACTGCTGACCACCAGCCCATTCAAGCGTTCCGCCTGGATGCGTTGCATCAGGACCCCGTTGGCATAGCGCGGCAGGTCGCGGCGGTACAGCTCCAGATAATCGACACTAGCACCTTGGCCGCGCAAACGCTCAGCCAGCAGCTCGCGGCCACCCTCCCCGCGCACGATCAGCACCCGTGGAGCAGGCCGTGCAATAGCCTCGCGCAACTGGGGAAGTTCAAGCAAGGCTTCGCTGTCATCGCCTTGCTCGGGGAAAAAAACATCCAGGCCGTGATCGGCCAGAATCTGCGCCGTCGCGGCGCCCACACTGAACCAGCGCTGGCTCGGCGGCTGCGGCCAGAACTGCTCGAGCAGCTGCACGGCCATTCGCGCGGCCGGCTTGCTGACCGCGATCACCGCGCAGTAGCGGTGCAGCTCAAGCACCCTGGCGCGCTGGGTATCGTCAAAAGGCAGGGCCTGGATTTCCAGCAACGGCAGGCTGCTGCTGAACACTCCCGCGTCGCCCAGAACCTCAGCCAGCAGCGCCGACTCGTCCGTGGGCCGGGTCAGCAGCACACGCCAGTCGCTCACTCTTCGCCAGCCTCGCCATAGACTGCGCGCAGAATATCGTCGGCGCCCTGGGCCAGCAGATCCTCCGCGACCTGTACGCCAAGCGCCGCCGCCGCGCTACGTGGAGCACGGGCCTCGGCGCTGAGCAGCACACCGCCGCTCGGTTCGCCGACCAGGCCGCGCAGCCACAGCTGATCGCCTTCGAGCACCGCATAGCAGGCGATAGGCACTTGGCAGCCGCCATTCAGATGCTTGTTGAGGGCCCGTTCGGCGGTGACCCGATCCGCCGTATCGGCATGATGCAGCGGCGCCAACAGCTTGTGGATCTCGCTGTCGGCCGTGCGGCACTCGATGCCCACCGCGCCCTGGCCGCCCGCCGGAAGGCTGTCGTCGACGCTGATCGAAGAGCTGATGCGATCTTCGAAACCAAGACGGATCAAGCCCGCAGCGGCCAGGATAATGGCGTCGTACTCACCGGCGTCGAGCTTGGCCAGGCGGGTATTGACGTTGCCGCGCAGGAAACGGATCTGCAGGTCCGGACGACGAGCCAGCAGCTGCGCCTGGCGACGCAGGCTGGAGGTCCCCACGACGCTGCCCGCGGGCAGCTCGTCGAGACTGGAGTAGGTATTGGAGACAAAGGCATCGCGCGGGTCTTCGCGCTCGCAGATGCAGAACAGGCCCAGGCCTTCGGGGAAATCCATGGGCACGTCTTTCATCGAATGCACGGCGATATCCGCTTCGTTTTCCAGCAGCGCGGTTTCCAGTTCCTTGACGAACAGACCCTTGCCGCCGATTTTCGACAACGGCGAGTCGAGCAGCTTGTCGCCGCGACTGACCATGGGCACCAGCGTCACGATCAACCCCGGGTGAGCGGCTTCCAGACGAGCTTTGACGTGTTCGGCTTGCCACAAGGCCAAGGCACTTTTGCGGGTAGCGATGCGGATTTCGCGAGAGGACATGGATCAATCCGTACTGATAGAAAATACGGCAGATGATAACAGCTCAGCCAAATCAGCTTTGACTTGTATCAGGAACCGCGGCCCCTCCCTGGCTGCAGGAACGTTGCGGGCGGGGTGCATGACCCGCCCGACTGTCCGGATCTAGAGCTGCTGCATCATCTTGCGCACGCCGGCCACATGCCGTCGGCTGACGATCAGCGCATCACCATTGAGCCCCTTGAGGAACAGCTGGAAATGCCCCAGCGGCGTACGCTGCAGGCGTTCGATGCGTTCACGGGCCACCAGGGCGTTGCGATGGATGCGAACGAAACGCTCGCCAAACTCGTCCTCCAGCGCCTTCAGGGGTTCGTCCAGCAGGACTTCGCCACTCTCATGGCGCAAGGTCACGTATTTGTGGTCGGCAATGAAATAGACGACCTGATCCAGCGGGATCAGTTCGATACCTTTGCGGGTCCGCGCACTGATATGGCTGCGGGGGCCGCTGCCGCTTTCGGCAGCGGGCCGGGTCAGGGCTGCAAGCTGGACCCTGTTGGGGCGGTCGGCCTTTTTCAGTGCCTCGAGCAGATGCTCGGAACGCACCGGTTTGAGCAGATGACCGACCTCGCTGACATCAAAAGCCTCGAGGGCGAATTCATCAGGGGCGGCACAAAACACCACGGCTGGCGGCGCCTCGCGCTCGCACAAACGGGCGGCAACCTGCAGGCCATCGAGACCCGGCATGCGGATGTCGAGAAGCACGATATCCGGTTTCAGGCTGTCGATCAGGGCCAATGCCTCTTCGCCATTGGTGGCGCTGGGCTCCAGGACACTGTATCCCTCAAGCTCACTGACCATACGGCTCAGTCGCTCGCGGGCTAGGGGTTCGTCATCAACGATCAGGACATTCATATTGCGCTGGATTCCTGCGTGAGTCTCGCACAAGGATAGCGTAGACAGGTGAAGTGACGTCCGTCACGGCGATCCACGCTAAGACTAGTGCGAGGGCCAAAAAGTGCCCCACGACGGGCACCATTATTTACCCGGGCCTGCCCGACACCGCTCAAGGCCCGCCACTGCACGACATGGTCATGGGGACTGCTGATACAGGACACAAACACCCCCTCTTTTATAGTCGGCTTCCACCCAGGCCGCCTCCCTCGTGACTCGCGAGGCGGTGCCGGGGCCGGAGCGCATGCGACAACGGTTGCGTGATCAGCGACCAGGCTCGATGAAACATCCGAGATTGCGCTGTTCCTTCAGTCCAACTGTAGACGGTTGCCAAGACGATATTGCTCAAACGATAAATATCGTTACATCACCCCTCGCCCCCCGCCTTCGCTCGCCTAGTCTCTGCGCGCCCGAGGTCGGCGACAAGCGCCCGCGGCCCCCATGGCAGAAATAAAAACCTGCCGACCAGTGCCAGCTACAGGATTGGCAACCCTGTTATTATCCGCGGCAACTTTTCACCTCATTTCCCTTCCAGCCGATCACGAGCGAATTCATGAGCACTGACAAGACCAATCAGTCCTGGGGCGGCCGCTTCAGTGAGCCCGTCGACGCCTTCGTCGCCCGCTTCACCGCCTCCGTCACTTTCGACCAGCGCCTCTATCGTCACGACATCATGGGCTCGATCGCCCACGCCACCATGCTGGCCAAGGTCGGCGTACTGACCGATGCCGAACGCGACAGCATCATCGACGGCCTGAAAACCATCCAGGGCGAAATCGAGGCGGGCACCTTCGACTGGCGCGTCGATCTGGAAGACGTGCACATGAACATCGAAGCACGCCTGACCGACCGCATCGGCGTCACCGGCAAGAAGCTGCACACCGGCCGCAGCCGCAACGACCAGGTGGCCACCGATATCCGTCTGTGGCTGCGCGACGAAATCGATCTGATCCTGGCGGAAATCACCCGTCTGCAAAAAGGCCTGCTGGAACAAGCCGAGCGCGAAGCCGACACCATCATGCCGGGCTTCACCCACCTGCAGACCGCGCAGCCTGTGACCTTCGGTCATCACATGCTGGCCTGGTTCGAGATGCTCAGCCGCGACTACGAGCGCCTGGTCGATTGCCGCAAGCGCACCAACCGCATGCCTCTGGGCAGCGCCGCGCTGGCCGGCACCACCTACCCGATCGACCGCGAGCTGACTTGCCAGCTGCTGGGCTTCGACGCCGTCGGTGGCAACTCGCTGGACAATGTGTCTGATCGCGATTTCGCCATTGAGTTCTGCGCCGCCGCCAGCGTGGCCATGATGCACCTGTCGCGTTTCTCCGAAGAGCTGGTGCTGTGGACCAGCGCGCAGTTCCAGTTCATCGATCTGCCTGACCGCTTCTGCACCGGCAGCTCGATCATGCCGCAAAAGAAAAACCCGGACGTTCCGGAGCTGGTTCGTGGCAAGAGCGGCCGCGTGTTCGGCGCCCTGATGGGTCTGCTGACCCTGATGAAGGGCCAGCCCCTGGCCTACAACAAGGACAACCAGGAAGACAAGGAACCGCTGTTCGACGCCGCCGACACCCTGCGCGACTCGCTGCGCGCCTTCGCCGACATGATCCCGGCGATCAAGCCCAAGCACGCGATGATGCGCGAAGCGGCGCTGCGCGGCTTCTCCACCGCCACCGACCTGGCGGACTACCTGGTACGCCGTGGCCTGCCATTCCGCGATTGCCACGAAATCGTTGGCCACGCCGTGAAGTACGGCGTGGAAACCGGCAAGGACCTGGCGGAAATGAGCCTGGAAGAACTGCGCAAGTTCAGCGACCAGATCGACCAGGACGTGTTTGCCGTGCTGACTCTGGAAGGCTCGGTCAACGCCCGTGACCACATCGGCGGCACCGCGCCAGCTCAAGTCAAGGCAGCGGTGGTTCGCGGCCAGGCGTTGTTGAGCAGCCGCTAAAAGCCAGCGCGGGCAAGCCACGCTCCCACAAGAGTGTGGCTTGCCCGCGATCAGCGACCTGAAGCCTTTCTACTTCTTGCTGGCGATCATCGCCAGGAACTGCGGCATTGCCACGTCCTTGTCCGCCGCGACCCGCTGCACGTTGGGCATCTGTTCCAGGCGCGCCATCAAGGCTTTGGCTGCCGGCATCTCGGCCAGAAGATCCATACCGAACAGCTTCTGCCCTACCGCGCAGGCCAGGCTCACGCTGTACAGGAAATACAGGTCCGCCATGCTCAGGCTGCTGCCCGCCACATAAGGGGCGAACTTGCCGTGCCTGGCCAGCGAGGCGAATCCCAGCACCAGCTCATTGCGGGACTTCTCCTTGATGGCCTCGGGAACCGCCGTGCCAAAAAACGCCTCGCCGTAACAGGCCCGCGCCGGCAACTCGATGTAAAGCTCGATCTCCTTGGCCAGCGCCAGCACCTGGGCACGCTCGAACGGATCGCTTGGCAGCAGCGCCGGGCCCGGCTGGGTTTCGAGGTATTCGAGGATCACGCTGGTTTCGTTGATAACGCCCCGCTCCCCCCCCAGTACCGGCACCTTGCCGCGCGGGCTGATGGCTAATGCTTCAGGGCTTTGCCCGGCGTAGAACGGCACTTCCTCGAAAGGCAGGCCTTTTTCCAGCAATGCCAGTTTCACCATGTTGTAGTAGTTGCTGACGGCGAATCCATAAAGCTTGAGCATGCGTAGCCTCCAGGCCGGGTACGGGGTTGGCAGCCACTCTTATAGATCCTCGACAGCCGACTGGCCAGCAGCATCAGGCTCCTGAATACGAGTAAACTGGCGACCTTTCCTTGAGGAGCCTGCCATGAGCGAGCCAACCCCCGACACCCACCAAGACGACAACGACGAAGAAGCGTTCACCGAAAACACCCTGATCGAAGCGATCGAAAACCAGATCGAAAGCGACAACCCACCCGCGGCCAAAGCCACCTTCAACAAGCTGACCCTGGTCGGCTATGAGCGTGACGAAATCCTCAACCTCATGGCCCATGTCCTGGCGGTGGAAATCGACGCGATCCTCGAAGAAGACCGCGCGTTCGATACCCAATGGTACGAAGCCGCGCTGCGTGCCCTGCCCGAGCTGCCGCCCGAGAAGAAGTAAGCCCGCCACGCCCCGCGCCCGCGCCTGGCCGGCGCGATTGCGGGCCTTGACTACACTGGTACGCGCCCTGCGGCCAAATACCGCCGCCCAGGGGCGTAAAAGTCCGCAGCGGACACTGGACAGGCTGCACAACTGCGGTCACCTTAAGGACGCTGTCGTCTAATTCCTAGAAAGTCTGGAGTCCTTATGTCGTATACCCCTGAGTTGGTTGCCGAACTGGAAATCCTTGCACTCTTCAACCTGGACAGTTCCCAGGAAGGCCTGAAAATCCATCAGACCGCTGCCCCCCAAGCTATCGCCGCCGCACGACGCCTGTTTGAAAAAGAGCTCATTACCCAGCCCGATGGTGGTTACCTGACCAGCCTGGGCCGCGATGCCGCCGAGCATGCCCAAGGCCTGCTGACCATTCTGACGGTCAAAGAAGCCGCCTGAACGCTCTCCCCTACGGCCCTCGGAATCCCCGCCTGTCGGATTCCGCGGGCAAGCTCCAGCGGCATGTTGGAAATCTGACGTCAAAAATAAAATTCAGCTTAAAGCTCGCCCTCGACTGGCTGTAAACTCCTGCGCACAAGACCTCCCACGTTCAAGCTTCGCGAGCCTGTTTGAATGACCCGCACCCATGAAATCCGCCCAGATCTGGACGAGGGAATCGATCGCAAGGTTCTCAGCCAGTTGCGCGCGCGCTTTCTGAAACTCAATGAGGGGCGCCTGGGCCGGGCCATGGAAGGGTTGTCGCCACGCCAGCAACTGGTGCTCAACCTGTTGCCGCTGTTCTTTCACGTCAACCACCCGCTATTACCGGGTTATGTGTCGGGTGGCACACCGGCCGGGTTGTCGAACTACGAGCCCGACACACCGACGCTCAACGAAGCCCAGCGCCTGACTCGTTCGTTTTCCTACAAGGCCCGCCCCGGCAATGCGCCGCGGCCTATCCACGGTCTGTTCCTGATGGGCAGCCTGGGCACCCTGGCCCAGGCCGACCAGAGCGATATGGACGTGTGGGTCTGCCATGCGCCCGACCTCGGCGAGAACGAACTGGCCGAACTGCGCAAGAAATGCCTGCTGCTGGAAGCCTGGGCCGCCAGCCAGGGCGCCGAGGCGCACTTCTTCCTGATCGACCCCAGCCGCTTTGTCCGTGGCGATCGCGACACCCAGCTGAGCTCCGACGATTGCGGCACCACCCAGCACTACCTGCTGCTGGACGAGTTCTACCGCACCGCCATCTGGCTGGCCGGACGCACGCCGCTGTGGTGGCTGGTGCCGGTGTACGAAGAAGCCCGCTACCACGAATACACCCATACGCTGCTGTCCAAGCGTTTCATCCCCGCCGACGAAAACCTCGACCTTGGCCATCTGGCCCATATTCCGCCGGGCGAATTCATCGGTGCCGGGCTCTGGCAACTGTTCAAGGGCATCGAGTCGCCGTACAAGTCCGTGCTCAAGTTGCTGCTGACCGAGGTCTACGCCAGCGAACACCCGCGGGTGGAATGCCTGAGCCTGCGCTTCAAGCAGGCGGTATTCGCCAACCGCCTGGACCTCGACGAGCTGGACCCGTACATCGTGGTCTACCGGCGCATCGAGGAATACCTCAAGGCCCGCGGCGAGCCGGAGCGCCTGGAGCTGGTGCGTCGTAGCCTGTACCTGAAGGTCAACCGCAAGCTCACCGGCAACAACGGTGCACGCAACCCGAGCTGGCAGCGCACGCTGCTCGAACGGCTGGCCCACGAATGGGGTTGGGATCAGCGCCAGCTGGCGATGCTCGACAGCCGCAGCCAGTGGAAAGTCCGCCAGGTCAGCGCCGAGCGCCGGGCCCTGGTCAATGAGCTGAATTACAGCTACCGCTTCCTGACCCAGTTCGCCCGTACCGAGCAGACCCTCGGCCTGATCAACAAGCGCGACCTGAATATCCTTGGCCGCCGCCTGTACGCGGCCTTTGAACGCAAGGCCGGCAAGATCGAGTTCATCAACCCCGGTATTGCCCCGGACCTGGCCGAAGACACCCTGACCCTGGTGCAGTCGCCCAACAAGAAAGAGCCGGGACAAACCCACTGGGGGCTGTACAACGGCAGCCTGAATGCCCTGGAGTGGGAACATTTCGCGCCGATCAAGCGCAGCCGCGAACTGCTGGAGCTGTTGACCTGGTGCCATCGCAACGGGGTGATCGACAGCAGCACGCGCCTGGCGCTGCACCCGGGCAGCAGCGACTTGAGCGAGTTCGAGCTGTTCAATCTGCTGGGCAGCCTGCAACAGACCATCGCCCTGCCCCTGGGCACCGTCAGCGAAGAACACCTGCTGCACAGCAGCGTGCCCAGCGAAGTGCTGATCCTGGTGAACGTCGGCCACGACCCGCTCAAGCACCACCGCGACCTGAACATCCTGATGACCACCGAGCGCACCGACTCTTTGAGCTACGCCGGGGTGCGGGAAAACCTGGTGCTGACCCTCGACCAGGTGACGCTCAACAGCTGGAACGAGGTCTTGGTCGGTCGTTACGACGGCGCCCATGCCCTGCTCGACTGCCTGCGCGACTACCTCAACAACCTGCCGCGCGGCCCCGAGCAGCCGAAGCTGCGAGTGCGCTGCTTCTGCCACAACCGCGCGCAGTTCATCGCCCAACGGGTCGAAGAGCTGTTCGACACGGCGCAGAACCTGTTGCTCAGCCAGCTCAATCACCGCTACCTGATCCAGGTGCAGCAGCATTACCACGTGCTGGAACTGGTGCCGGGCCAGGTCAATCATGTAGCGCTGGCGAGC
Organism: Pseudomonas sp. B3G-3; assembly: GCF_028640915.1. Classification (NCBI taxonomy): domain Bacteria; kingdom Pseudomonadati; phylum Pseudomonadota; class Gammaproteobacteria; order Pseudomonadales; family Pseudomonadaceae; genus Pseudomonas; species Pseudomonas sp. B3G-3. Next base: position 91,882 of record NZ_JAQZAB010000096.1, read on the forward strand.
CTGCCGGCGCTGATCGACTACCTGGGCGAAGAGCAGTCGAGCTACAGCCCGCTGCACCTGGACCCGATGGCCCTGGAAGAACACGACCTGGCGCTGATCCTGCCGATGGGCCAGCCTGATTGCATCCAGGTGTTCTACCGCGTCGTCGAGGCCCAGGCCGAGCTGTACGTGCTGGATGAATTCGATGCGCTCTGGCAGCAACGCCTGCCCTACCACGACGAACAGAGCCTGCTGGTGCCCCTGCAACGCTTCCTGCAGTCGATCCTCTATCGGCGCGACGCCCAACTGCCGATGGAGGCTTCCCACCCCCTCGTGCCGCTGGACATTTTGTATTACCAGATATTGCCTTCCGGCAGCACAAGGGCCCGTCGAATCGAGCCACGCCCAGCGCCGCAGACGCCAGCGAACAAAGCCTTTTATGACGTGCAGGGCATCATCGGCAAAGCCGCACCGGGGCAGGTGCAGGTCACCCTGTATTGCAATCAACGGGAGTTTTCCGAGCTGGAGCATGGCGACCAGTTGTTCGCCGCGGTCGCCCAGGAGATTGTCGGCCAGCGCCGCGAAGCCGAACGCTATCGCTGCTACATCACCGACCTGGACCTGTCCGGCCTGCTCGGTGACCACCACGGCTCAAGCAATCTTTACCTGCGCTACAAGGCCGACCTGGAGCGCGCCTTGAACGACGCACTCGAGCAGGTCTAGCCGCTCAGAGGCGCCTAATCAGAGGTGAAAATCGCCAGCCGCTTCGGGCTGGTATTCCACTTCAAGCAGGGTCAGCTTCAGGGTCTTGCCGCCCGGTGCTGGCCAGTCGATGTACTGCCCGACCTGCAAGCCGAGCAAGGCGCTGCCCACCGGCGCCAGGATAGAGATCCGGCCTTCGTCGGCGTTGGCGTCCTGTGGATACACCAAAGTCAGGTGATAGTCCTTGCCGCTGCCCTCTTCGCGGCAATGCACGCGCGAGTTCATGGTCACGACACCGGGCGGGACTTCATCGTGGCCCACCAGGGTTTCGGCGCGATCCAGCTCGGTCTGCAACGCAATGACGCCAGGCAGCGTGTCGTCCAGGCTGTCGATCAGGCGCTCCAGACGCTGCACGTCGAGGCGGGTGAGAATGATGGAAGGTGCGGTGCTCATGATCCAGGCAGACTCCTTTTTTCGGCACAAAAAAGCAAAACCCCGTCTAGATAAGACGGGGTTTTCACCGGCCTCGATGTGGCGAGGCGTAACCGGACACTACCACAGCAGCACAAATAAACAAGCTACCGGATTTAGGGGCCCGGGCTAGCCGGCGCTCGGCGCCGCCGCCCGCTTGCGCTCCAGCGCCTGGCGACAGATGACGCGCCGACGCTCATCGTCCGCCGAGCGCCATTCGCGAATGTCTTCGACATGCCGGAAACAGCCCTTGCAGACTTTTTCCTCGTCCAGCCGGCACAGGCTGATACAGGGCGAGGCCACGGCCGGGCTGACATTGCTGTACAGCGGCTTGGGCGGGCGCACCGGGGCGGTTGGCGTCACGGTCTCAGAGCCCTTCGAACTCGAGCTTGATGTCGGCCTGCTCGAGGACGATGCGCTCGAGCATTTCGCCCAGCTGCTCTTCGCTCTTGTCGCACATCCAGCGCTCGCTTTCTTCGTCGTAGTCGAAGTGGAAACCACCGGAGCGCGCGGCCAGCCACAGCTGACGCAGCGGTTCCTGGCGGCTGAAGATCACCTGGCTACCGTTTTCGAACTTGACGGTGAGCACACCGGCGGAGCTCTCCAGATCGATATCCAGGTCACTCTCCTCGAAAATGTCCTCCAGCGTCTGCTGGGTGGCATCGACCAGGTCGTGGAAACGGGCTTCAGTCAAACTCATTGCGGGAACCTCGAAAAGTGTCTACTCACGCTCAAGCGCCGCAAGATACGGGCGCATCCGGGCGAATGCAAAGGATACCGATCAAGGGCGCGGACAGCAGAGAAAATATCCCCGCAACCACCGCGCCCAACCCCTGCGCCCGGGGCAAAGGCCCGCCGGACGGGTGTTCCAGCGCATAGGCAAGCCGTCGGGTGGTCGGTATACTCGGGCGCAATTAACGCATTCTCAAGGATTTCGCCATGAAGCGCCTGATCTCTTCCCTTGCTGCGCTCGTCGCGGTTGCCTGCCTTGTCACTGCCTGCGGTCAAAAAGGCCCGCTGTATCTTCCCGATGACAGCAAATCCCCCGAAGACCAGGGTCACTCGCAGTCGCACAAGCACGACACCAACTAAGGGAACCCCATGGACGCTTTTAACTACCGCGACGGGCAGCTGTTCGCGGAAGGTGTAGCGTTGTCCGCCATTGCCGAACGCTTTGGCACGCCGACCTACGTCTATTCCCGAGCGCATATCGAAGCGCAGTACCACGCGTACGCCGATGCCCTCGCCGGCATGCCGCACCTGGTCTGCTTCGCGGTAAAGGCCAACTCCAACCTGGGTGTACTGAATGTCCTGGCGCGTCTGGGCGCCGGTTTCGACATCGTCTCCCGCGGCGAGCTGGAACGCGTCCTGGCAGCTGGCGGCGCGGCCGACAAGATCGTCTTCTCCGGTGTCGGCAAGACCCGTGACGACATGCGTCGCGCCCTGGAAGTCGGTGTGCACTGCTTCAACGTCGAGTCCAGCGACGAGCTGGAGCGCCTGCAACAGGTCGCCGCCGAACTCAATGTTCGCGCGCCGGTCTCGCTGCGGGTCAACCCGGATGTCGACGCGGGCACCCACCCGTACATTTCCACCGGCTTGAAGGAAAACAAGTTCGGTATCGCCATCGCCGATGCCGAAGACGTGTACATCCGCGCGGCCCAGTTGCCGAACCTGGAAGTGGTCGGCGTCGACTGCCATATCGGCTCGCAACTGACCACCCTGGCCCCCTTCATCGATGCCCTCGACCGTCTGCTGGGCCTGGTCGACCGCCTGGGCGAATGCGGCATCTACCTGCGCCACATCGACCTCGGTGGTGGCCTGGGCGTGCGTTATCGCGATGAAGAGCCGCCGCTGGCCGCCGACTACGTCAAGGCCGTGCGCGAACGCCTCGACGGCCGCGACCTGGAACTGGTCTTCGAACCCGGCCGCTTCATCGTCGCCAACGCCGGGGTACTGCTGACCCGGGTCGAGTACCTCAAGCACACCGAACACAAGGACTTCGCCATCGTCGACGCGGCAATGAACGACCTGATCCGCCCGGCCCTGTACCAGGCCTGGATGGACGTCAGCGCCGTGCGCCCGCGCGATGGCCAGGCACGTACCTACGACATCGTCGGCCCGATCTGCGAAACCGGCGACTTCCTGGCCAAGGAACGTCAGCTGGCCCTGGAAGAAGGCGACCTGCTTGCCGTGCATTCGGCCGGTGCCTACGGTTTCGTCATGAGCTCCAACTACAACACCCGCGGTCGGGCTGCTGAAGTGCTGGTCGATGGTGAACAGGCTGTTGAAGTGCGTCGCCGCGAGACGGTAGCCGAGTTGTTTGCTGGCGAAAGCCTGCTGCCGGAGTAGAACCATGCTGCTGCGTTTTACCAAGATGCACGGCCTGGGTAATGACTTCATGGTCCTCGACCTGGTCAGCCAGCACGCGCACATCCTGCCCAAACATGCCAAGCAATGGGGCGATCGCAACACCGGTGTCGGTTTCGACCAGTTGCTGATCGTCGAGGCGCCAAGCAACCCGGACGTGGACTTCCGCTACCGGATCTTCAATGCCGACGGCTCCGAAGTGGAGCAGTGCGGCAACGGTGCACGCTGTTTCGCCCGTTTCGTGCTGGACAAGCGCCTGACCACCAAGCGCCAGATCCGCGTCGAGACCAAGAGCGGCATCATCGAACTGGATGTGCGCAACGACGGTCAGATCAGCGTCGACATGGGCGCGCCGCGCCTGGTGCCCGAGCAGATTCCGTTCGTGGCGCCGGCCCAGGCCTTGAGTTACCAGGTCGAAGTCGACGGCCAGAGCGTCGAGCTGGCCGCCGTGTCCATGGGCAACCCCCATGCCGTGCTGCGGGTCAACGACATCAACAGCGCGCCGGTGCATGAGCTGGGACCGAAGATCGAACATCACTCGCGCTTCCCGGCCCGGGTCAATGTCGGCTTTATCCAGGTCATCGACCGTCAGCGCGCGCAGTTGCGGGTCTGGGAACGTGGCGCCGGGGAAACCCAGGCCTGCGGTACTGGCGCCTGCGCCGCCGCAGTGGCCGCGATCAGCCAGGGGTGGATGGATTCGCCGCTATTGATCGACCTGCCGGGCGGGCGCCTGTCCATCGAGTGGGCAGGCCCTGGCCAACCGGTGAAGATGACCGGCCCGGCAGTGCGCGTATACGAAGGACAGGTGCGTCTTTGAATGAGCGAAAACCATGACTGATCAGCCTCAGGTTCCAGCCGAACAGCCTGACGAATCTCCTGCCGAAAACCTCGAGGCGGCGGCGATCGCCGCGTATCTGGAGGCGCATCCGGACTTCTTCGTCGAGCATGAAGAACTGCTCCCGGCGTTGCGCATTCCTCATCAGCGCGGTGACACCATCTCGCTGGTGGAGCGGCAGATGAAGATCCTGCGCGAGCGCAACATCGAGATGCGCCACCGGCTTTCGCAGTTGATGGACGTGGCCCGCGACAACGACCGGCTCTTCGAGAAGACCCGCCGCCTGATTCTCGCGCTGATGGATGCCAACAGCCTGGAAGACGTGGTGATGAGCGTCGAAGACAGTCTGCGCCAGGACTTCCAGGTGCCGTTCGTGAGCCTGATCCTGTTCAGCGACAGCGCCATGCCGGTAGGTCGCTGGGTCACCGCCGCCGATGCCCAGGCCGCCATCGGCGGCTTGCTGACCGAAGGCAAGAGCGTCAGCGGCAGCCTGCGCGAGCATGAGCTGGACTTCCTGTTCGGCGAAGAGCAGCGCCAGCAGATCGGCTCCAGCGCCGTGGTCGCCATCGCCCATCAGGGCATTCACGGCGTGCTGGCCATCGCCAGCCGCGACCCGCAGCACTACAAAAGCTCGGTGGGGACGCTGTTCCTCAGCTACATCGCCGAAGTCATGGGCCGCGTGCTGCCGCGCTTCACTCACTCGCTACGCTCGGTTCGCTGACCATGGAACGACAACTGGACGCCTACTGCGAGCACCTGCGCAGTGAGCGCCAAGTGTCGCCCCATACGCTGCAAGCCTACCGCCGCGACCTGGAAAAAGTGCTGGCCTTCTGTGCCAAGCAGCAGGTTTCCAGCTGGTCCGACCTGGACATCCAGGGCCTGCGCAGCATGATTGCGCGCCTGCACCAGCAGGGCCAATCCTCCCGCAGCCTGGCGCGCCTGCTCTCCGCCGTGCGCGGCCTGTATCACTACCTGAACCGCGAAGGTCTGTGCAATCACGACCCGGCCAATGGCCTGGCGCCGCCCAAGGGCGAGCGTCGCCTGCCCAAGACCCTGGACACCGATCGCGCCCTGCAATTGCTCGATGGCGCGGTGGAGGACGATTTCCTCGCGCACCGCGACCAGGCGATTCTCGAGCTGTTCTATTCCTCCGGGCTGCGCCTGTCGGAGCTGACCAGCCTGGACCTCGAACAACTGGACCTGGCCGACGGCCTGGTGCAGGTGCACGGCAAAGGCAGCAAGACCCGGGTCCTGCCGGTCGGCAAAAAGGCCCGCGAAGCGCTGCAACTCTGGCTGCCACTGCGGGCGCTGAGCAATCCGCCGGACGACGCGGTGTTCGTCAGCCAGCAGGGCCGGCGCCTGGGCCCCCGGGCGATCCAGCTGCGGGTCAAGGCCGCCGGCGAGCGCGAGCTGGGACAGAACCTGCATCCGCACATGCTGCGACACTCCTTCGCCAGCCACATGCTGGAATCCTCCCAGGACCTGCGCGCCGTACAGGAACTGCTGGGGCACTCGGATATCAAGACCACGCAGATCTATACCCACCTGGACTTCCAGCACCTGGCAGCGGTCTACGACAGCGCCCACCCACGGGCCAAACGCAACAAAGGCGGTGAGTAATGACGATCAAGCTGATCACCTTCGATCTCGACGACACGCTGTGGGATACCGCGCCTGTGATCGTCAGCGCCGAAGCCGTACTGCGCCAGTGGCTGACCGACCACGCTCCGCAGCTGGGCAGCGTACCGGTGGAGCATCTCTGGACCATCCGTGAACGGGTGCTGAACAACGAACCGGGGCTCAAGTACCGCATCAGCGCGCTGCGCCGGCGGGTGCTGTTTCATGCGCTGGAGGAAGCCGGCTACGACCAGGGCCAGGCCAATGCCCTGGCTGACCAGAGTTTTGAAGTGTTCCTGCATGCCCGGCATCAGCTCGATATCTTTCCCGAGGTACAACCGACCCTGGAAGCATTGGCCAACCACTTCGCGCTGGGCGTGGTCACCAATGGCAACGCCGATGTGCGCCGCCTGGGGCTGGCGGATTACTTCAAGTTCGCCCTGTGCGCCGAAGACATCGGCATCGCCAAGCCCGATGCACGGCTGTTTCACGAGGCCCTGCAACGGGGCGAGGCGACGCCGGACACCGCCGTGCACATCGGCGACCACCCGGGCGACGACATCGCCGGGGCGCAGCAGGCCGGCTTGCGGGCCATCTGGTTCAACCCGGCCGGCAAGGTCTGGGAGGCCGAGCGGCTGCCGGACGCGGAAATCCGCAGCCTGACCGAACTGCCGAAACTGCTGGCGCGCTGGCACAGCGGCGCCTGATAGCTCGATCACCGCAATACGGTGTCATTGCCCAACAAGCGCCCATGAAAAAGCCCGCAGCGACGGCGGGCTTTTTCAGCAAGCAAGTGGCGGGCGCTTAGATAGGCCGGCTACCGTACTTGTTATCAGGCTTCTTGGGCGGATCGGCAACCACATTGGCCTCGACTTCCTGCACTTTACCGCCACGGGCCAGGAACTCCTCCATGGCGCGCGCCAGTGCATCACGCTCTTTGTTCTTGGCTTCGACACTCGGCAACTCGTCTACCGAGACGGCAGCCTTGGCCTTGCCTTTGGCGGTCGGGGCAGGAACATCACTGCCATCGTCTTCCGCCACATCGTCGGCGGCCGCTTCAAGACCTTCTTCGGTTTCGTCTTCGTCGCCTACTTCGAGGTCGTCGTTTTCCAGATCATCGTCGCTCATGTTCTACCTCATGACTTGCGAAAAGCAGATTAGTTATAGCCCAGCTGAGCCGACTGTCGAAGGCCGCTGGAAAAAAATCAACATCCACTGATAACCAGCGGCTTATGCCTTATCACCGTGCAAGGTGGCAAGGACTTTGCGGGCACCGCCATGATCGCGATGCTCGCCCAGATAAACGCCTTGCCAGCTGCCTAACGCCAAGCGACCTGCCGATACCGGCAAGCTCAATTGACAGCCTAGCAAACTGGCCTTGAAGTGCGCCGGCAGATCATCGGGCCCTTCGTCGTCATGTTCATACCCGGCCATGCCTTGCGGCACCAGGGTGTTGAAAAAACGCTCGAAGTCACGACGAACCGCAGGGTCGGCATTCTCGTTGATGGTCAACGAGGCCGAGGTATGCTGCAGCCACAAATGCAACAGACCGACCCGGCATGCCTTCAGTTCAGGCAGGCCGGCGAGCAACTCGTCCGTTACCAGATGAAAGCCCCGGGGCCTTGCCCGCAGGGTAATCAGAGTCTGTTGCCACATACAGTTCTCCGCACATTCGGCGCGCATTCTAGCGCGCTCTGGGAAAAAACAAAGTGCCGAATATTCCTCCAATGCTGTAAGTCATTGACCCGAAAAAAAAGCGCTCATCAAACTGGCTGACAAGCTCTGGGAAAAACCTTTCAGCTGTCTCTCAATGACAAAACGCAGACAAAAAAATGCCCGGCAAGCCGGGCATTTTTTTCAGGCGAAATTACAGGTTGTAACCACGCTCGTTGTGTTGCGCCAGGTCGAGGCCGACCGACTCTTCTTCCTCGGTGACACGCAGCCCGATGACCACATCCAGCACCTTGAGGATGATGAAGGTGACGATCGCGGTGTAGATCACCGTGAAGCCCACGCCTTTGCACTGGATCCACACTTGTGCGGCGATGTCGGTCACGGTGCCGAAGCCGCCCAGCGATGGCGCGGCAAACACGCCGGTGAGGATCGCGCCGAGGATACCGCCGATACCGTGCACGCCGAAGGCGTCCAGGGAGTCGTCGTAGCCCAGTTTGCGTTTCAGGGTGGTCGCGCAGAAGAAGCACACCACGCCCGCAGCCAGGCCGATCACCAGGGCGCCCATCGGGCCTACGGTGCCAGCGGCAGGCGTGATCGCCACCAGGCCGGCAACCACACCCGAGGCAATGCCCAGGGCGCTTGGCTTACCGTGGGTCAGCCATTCGGCGAACATCCAGCCCAGCGCCGCGGCGGCGGTGGCGATCTGGGTCACCAGCATCGCCATGCCGGCGGTGCCGTTGGCGGCGGCGGCGGAACCGGCGTTGAAGCCGAACCAGCCGATCCACAGCATGGCCGCGCCCATCAGGGTGTAACCCAGGTTGTGCGGCGCCATCGGGGTGGTCGGGAAGCCTTTACGCTTGCCCAGCACCAGGCAAGCCACCAGGCCGGCGATACCGGCGTTGATGTGCACCACGGTGCCGCCGGCGAAGTCCAACACGCCCCAGTCCCACATCAGGCCGCCGTTGCCGGACCAGACCATGTGCGCGATCGGCGCGTAGACCAGGGTGAACCAGATGGCCATGAAGATCAGCATGGCGGAGAACTTCATCCGCTCGGCAAAGGCACCGACGATCAGCGCCGGGGTAATGATGGCGAAGGTCATCTGGAAGGTAATGAACACCGCCTCGGGGAACAGCGCCGCCGGGCCGGTCAGGCTCGCCGGGGTGACGCCGGCCAGGAAGGCCTTGCCCATGCCGCCGACGAAGGAGTTGAAGTTGACGACGCCCTGCTCCATGCCGGTGGTGTCGAACGCGATGCTGTAGCCATAAATGACCCACAGGATGCTGATCAGACCGGTAATGGCGAAGCACTGCATCATCACGGAAAGAATGTTTTTCGAGCGCACCATGCCGCCGTAGAACAGCGCCAGGCCGGGAATGGTCATGAACAGCACCAGGGCCGTCGAGGTCAGCATCCAGGCGGTATCGCCGGAATTGAGGACTGGGGCTGCCACTTCGTCCGCCGCCATGGCCAGGCCAGGCATTACGAGGGACAACAGGGCTCCTAGCCCTGCGATTTTACGCAGAGTCATATTGTTTTCTCCTGGGGCGTTGGGTTTGGGGCGGCTTAGATGGCGTCGGTATCGGTTTCGCCGGTACGGATGCGAATAGCCTGTTCCAGATTGACCACGAAGATCTTGCCGTCACCGATCTTGCCGGTGTTGGCGGCCTTGGTTATCGCCTCGATGACCCGATCAAGATCCTTGTCGTCGATGGCGACGTCGATCTTCACCTTGGGCAGGAAGTCGACTACGTACTCCGCGCCGCGATACAGCTCGGTGTGCCCCTTCTGCCGGCCGAAGCCTTTGACCTCAGTAACGGTAATGCCCTGCACGCCGATCTCGGACAGCGACTCGCGCACGTCGTCCAACTTGAACGGCTTGATGATGGCAGTGACTAGCTTCATGAAACTTTCTCCCGAATTGGTGGACTTGCCCCAGGAAAACAAACCCGACTCAAGTCTAAGCGCAGTGCCTGGCTTTGTAACGCATCGTCGGCCTTCCTCGACCAGACCGACGCCAGCTAACCGCTGCCGACGAAACACTTCCCCGCTCCGCCTGCCGCACTGCATTCGTCACAGCGACTGCATCAGTGCATGGGTCATCAGCGACTAAGCAGAAACCTTGCCATCTCATGAAAACCCACTGATTTCAGTCCCTTGGCCGCCGCCACGGAGACCACTTCGCCATCATCGCCACGGATACGCACAACAACGGTGCGCCACTGCCCGGCGCGATGCGCGAAAAGCGTGCATCCCCGCCTGCCAATTGACTATAGACAGTGCGTGATACACTGCCCGCCATTGTTTTCAGGACACCTCCCATGCTCGCGCCCAAAGACCTCCTCGATGCCCTGAGCGGCCATGCCGCCCGCCTGTTCAGCGGCGATACCCCACTGCCCCGCGCCGAAATCGAAAGCCAGTTCAAGGCCCTGCTGCAAAGCGGCTTCAGCAAGCTGGACCTGGTCAGCCGGGAAGAATTCGACAGCCAGATGGTCGTCCTGGCCCGCACCCGCGCCCGCCTGGAAAGCCTCGAGGCGAAGGTGGCCGAGCTGGAAGCGAAGCTCAATCCGAGCGAGCAATAACCAGCTCGACCGCGCTCCTGCGCATAGGCTCGACCGGGCAGCACCTGCCATCGGTCGAGCCGGGCCCTGCCAGCAAAGATTTTCCGCCCCGCCCGTTCATTTCCCCCCTACTCCGCCGATAACATGTCCAGCGTTTGCGATCCTGGCCCCCCTTGGGCGAGTCATGCCCCGCAACACCGCCAAGCAACGCGAACGCTTGCCTCGACTTAATTGCACCAGGTAGCCCTATGACCGCGCCAAAACCCTTCAGCCGCTTGGCCTTCTTCGTTCATACCGCCGAGATGCTCAATCACTATCAGGCGGTCTGGAGCCTGCTCGGGGCCGACGCTTTCGACGTGGTCCTGCATGGCACCCATGAAGAGCGCGCGCAAAGCCGCGAACTGATCGGCGTCCTGGGTTACAGCTGCCACGGCAGCCTGGATGTGATCAAGGCCAATCACCGCTATGACGTGGTGGTCTCCAACCACAGCATGTACGACCACGGCTCACAGCCGATGATCAAGGCGCTGGGCCATCGGCAGGTGCGCTTCATGTACGCCCTGGGCAAGTACAAACACAACTTTTCCAGTTGGAACCGACACTACGACCTGATTCTGTGTTTCGGCCCCTGGCAGGCCGAGCGCCTGCGCGAATGCTGCGATGCCGTGACCTTCCAGATGGGTTACCCGCGCTACGACGCCTACTTCCGCGAAACCTCGCTGCAAGGCCAGCACCCGGCGGACCTGGCCCTGGACCCGACGAAAAAGACCGTGCTGTGGCTGCCGACCTGGATGGAGCTGTCGTCGATCAGCCGCTTCGCCGACGCCATGGCCGGGTTGTGCGATCGCTACAACGTCATCGTGAAGACCCATCCACTGTCGGCCGAGGCCGATCCCGAGGCGCTGAAACTGCTTGAGCAATACCCGTTCACCGCGGTGATTACCCGCGTCTACGACAACCTCACCCTGTTCCGCTGCGCCGACTATGTGGTTTCGGACTACGGCGGAACCGCGTTCGGCGCCCTGTACCTGGACAAGAACCTGCTGCTGTTGAACGTACCGGACGCCGAGCAGGACGCGCTGACCGGCGAGGAGTCGCCCGATGTGCTGCTGCGCAATGACATCGTCAACCTCGACCCCGAGGCGCGTTGGCAACTGGCCGACCTGCTGGGGGACGAGAGCCTCTGGCAACAGCAGGCCGCAGTCCGTCAGCGCCTGCGTCGCCATTACTTCGCGCCCAGCTATGGTTTCTCGGCGGAGCTGGCGGTCCTGGCGCTGCGCAACATCGAAAACATACTCAAGCAGGGGTGAAACCATGGTGATCTGGCTGGTCGGCATGTCAGGAGCGGGCAAAACCACGATTGGCCGAGCCCTGTATGCCAGCCTGAAAGTACAGCGGCCGCAGACCGTGTTCGTCGACGGCGACGAGATTCGCGCGCTGTTCCGCCATGACCAGCGGGCGGATGCCTACAGCGTCGCCGGACGGCGGGTCAACGCCGAACGAATCCAGGCCCTGTGCGGCTGGCTCGATGGCCAGGGCATCGATGTGGTCTGCTGCATCCTGTCGATGTTCCAGGACATCAGCGACGACAACCGCCAGCGTTTCTCCAGCTACCGGGAAGTGTTCGTCGATGTGCCGCTGAGCACCCTGGTCAGCCGTGACAACAAGGGGCTGTATCAGTCCGCCCTGCGTGGCGAACAGAGCAACGTGGTGGGCGTGGACATCGAATACCCGCCGCCGCAACGCCCGGACCTGGTGTTGCACAACCGTCACGAGCCCGACGATATTCCTGGCTACGTGGAACGCATTCGCCAGCTCTGTGGGTATCCACCGTCATGCTGAACTACGCCTACAGCGACGGGGACCTGCTGGAAAACCCGCAGACCTACCGTTACAGCAGCTTCCAGGGCGAAGCCTTTGTCGACGCCTGGCGCACCTCGCGCCTGGCTGCATGCGCCCACTTGCCGGCGCCGGCCTTGCCCGCGCTGCATCCACAAGGCCCGGCGCACGCCGAGGACAGCACGGCGCTGCTGAGCCACCTGTGCCTGGAAATGCGCGCGGGCGCCGGAGTCTCCGGCCCGCTGGCGGCCTACTGGCTGCCGCGCCTGCTGAAGAAATTCGAAGTGAGCAAACGCCTGTATACCGGCTACGAAGCCGCGGCTCCGCACCGTCCGCTGCCCCACGGCAGCTACGGGTCCGTACCGCCTTATCTGCTGCTGGCCGAGTGCATGCTGCACGGCTGGCAAGCGAGCGGCGCGGCCTATTACCTCAGTGGCCTGCTCAAGCTGACGGACACCCTGGTGTCGCAGCAGGGCCGCCTCGACCCGGACCAGGGCGCCTACCTGGCCTGGCTGCTGACCCAGGAACAACAGGTGCTGGCCACTGTCGCCCGGGAGGCCGGCCTATGAGTCGCGCCCGCCTGCTGATCCTCTGCGCCCGCACCGCGCGCTCGGTCGCCTACCTGCAAGGCATGGCGGCAGCCGGTATCGAACCTGACGCGGTGATTGTCTACGGCCAGGGCGGCGGCGCGTTGCAGACCACCCGCGAGTTGCAGGTACAGCCACTTGCAGGGTTGTTCTGCCCGGACCTGAGCCAGGACATTGACACCTGCCTGGCCGCCCTGGACTGGTCCCACGAGGTGTGCCCGGCCCCGGCTCTCGACGACCCGCAGTTGCTCGCACTGATCGCCCGCCAGGCGCCGGACCTGCTGGTCTACTCTGGGTACGGCGGGCAACTGGTGCCGGCGGCCCTCTTGAGTCGTTACCCGGTGCTGCATATCCATTCCGGCTGGCTGCCGGATTATCGCGGCAGCACCACCCTGTACTACCAGATCATCGAACAGCGTGAATGCGCCGCCAGCGCCCTGCTGCTCGACGAGCAGATCGACACCGGCCCGGTGCTGGCGCGCAAGGCTTATCCGCTGCCGCCGCCAGGCATGGACGTCGACTACCTGTATGACAATGCGATCCGCGCCGACCTGCTGGTACAAGTCCTGAGCCACTGGCGTCGCGAAGGCGCCCAGGCCCTGCGACCCCTGCCGGCCGAGGCCGAGAAGCCGCCTTACTTCATCATTCACCCGTTGCTCAAGCACCTGGCCCTGTTGGCGGTGGACAAGCACGAGGACGCGCCATGAACCAGGCCGCCGCGAACACCATTCGTTTCGGGACCAAGTCCGAAACCCTGGAGCGCCTGCAACCACGGGTCACTCGCTCGCGAATCCTGCCGCTGTATTTCTTCACCGCGCGGCAGTGGCTTGATGCCCCCGCGAACGTGCTGCAGAACATCGCCAGGATGGAGCATGGCGGTTGCGTGATCGTGCGCAGCAGCGCGCAGAACGAAGACAGCGTCAACAGTTCCATGGCCGGCCTGTTCACCAGTTGCCTGAATGTCAGTATCACCGACCCTCGGGCCTTGAGCGTCGCCATCGAACAGGTGATCGCGTCCTTTGCCGAGCACCGCTGCGAGGACAACCAGATCCTGATCCAGCCGATGCTGACCTCGATCCAGATGAGCGGCGTGGTGATGACCCACGACCTGGAACATGGCGCCCCTTATTACGTGGTGAACTACGACGACGAGAGCGGCCTGACCGATACCATCACCGGCGGCCAGGGCATCCAGAAAACCGTGCTGGTCTACCGCGACACCGAGAGTGCCCAGTTGCGCTCGCCACGCCTGCAGGCAGTGATCGACGCCTGCAGGGAGCTGGAAACGCTCTGCGGCAACGTGCCGCTGGACATCGAATTCGCCGTCGACCACCACCAGCATGTGTATGTGTTGCAGGTACGGCGCATCACCCTGTGCAACACCTGGCATCCGGTCACCGAACGGCGGGTGGCGCGCCAGCTCGAGCACATCCAGCGCTTCCTGGGCAAACGCCTGGCGCCCCAGGCCGGTCTGTATGGCGACAGTACCTTGCTGGGGGTGATGCCCGACTGGAACCCGGCGGAAATCATCGGCACCACTCCGCGCCCGCTGGCGGCCTCGTTGTATCGGCGCCTGGTGACCGATTCGACCTGGCGCGAAGCCCGCGCCCTGATGGGCTATCACCAGCCGCGGCACCAGGCGCTGATGGTGATGCTCGGCCATCACCCGTATATCGACGTGCGCTGCAGCTTCAACTCGTTCCTGCCGGCAGGCCTGGAGCCGGGGTTGTGCACCAGGCTGGTCAACGCCTGGCTGCAGCGCCTGCAAGCCCACCCGCAATGGCACGACAAGGTCGAGTTCGAAGTCGTCCAGACCTGCCTGGACTTCACCTTCGACGCCGACTTCGCCGAGCGTTATGGCGACAGCCTCAGCGCCGCCGAGCAACGGGCCTATCGCTCGGCCCTCGACCAACTGACGCTGCGGGCGCTGAGCGGTGACGGAGCCGACGCGTTGCCGCCCTTGCTGGACCAGGTGCGCGCCCACGAGCGCCAGCAGCAACGCCGGCGTCTCGATACCATTCCAGCCGACCTCGACAGCATCCACCGCCTGCTGCTGGACTGCCGCGAGCAAGGCACGCTGCCGTTCGCCATGCTCGCCCGGCATGCATTCATCGCCGAAGCCCTGCTGCGCTCGGCCTGCCGCCGTGGCGCCCTGAGCAACGAGCGCCTGCTGGCCTGGAAGCAGTCGATCCAGACCGTCACCACCGAACTGACGCGCGGATACGCCCAGGTCTGCGCCGACGTCCGGACACTGCCGGCCTTTGTCGCCAAGTTCGGCCACTTGCGCCCCGGCACCTACGACATCACCTCATTGCGTTATGACGAGCGCCACGACCTGTTCGCTGCCGCGACCGTCGAGCTGGGTCATGGCGAGAGTTCGCAAGCAACCTTCCAACTGCAACCCGAAGAGCGCCAGGCCCTGCAGCAGTTGATCGACGAACAAGGCTGGCCGCTGTCGACCGAACACCTGCTGGACTATGCCAGCCAGGCCATCCAGGCCCGGGAATACGCCAAGCTGGTGTTCACCCGGGACCTGTCCGACGCCCTGCAACTGCTGGTGAGTTGGGGCGCCGACGTTGGCCTGGCCAGGGAGGACCTGTCCTTTCTCGATATCCACCCGCTGCTCGACAGCCTCACCACGCCGCTGATGGACGACACCGACCGGGTCCTGTTGGAGTCAGCCAGCCAGGCGCGCCGCAGTTATGAGCAGGGCATCTCGCTGAAGCTCGGGCACCTGATCAGCGCGGTCGACGATGTGTTCGTCGCGCCGCTGCATCGCAGCCTGCCCAACTTCATCACCCGGCAGAACGTCGAAGCCGTCGGCATGGAATTGCGCCAGGACACCCCGGCCTCGGCGCCGCTCAAGGGCAAGATCGTCTGCATCGAAAATGCCGACCCCGGCTATGACTGGGTCTTCACCCGCGGTATCGCCGGGCTGGTCACCCAATACGGTGGGGCCAACTCGCACATGGCCATCCGCTGCGCCGAATTCGGCATTCCGGCGGCCATCGGTTGTGGCGAACAGCTGTTCAACCGGATCCTGCGCAGCCCGCGCATCGCCCTCAATTGTCGCGACAAGACCCTGAACCCGGTGCAGCCATGAAACGCCTCGGTATCACCCTGAGAAGCTGCAACCCGCAGGCCTATCACGAACCGCGCGATGGCCTGGCCAGGGACTGGTACCGCTTTTTTGCCGAACTCGGCTGCGGCAACCAATGGCTGCTGCTGCCCAACCTGGGCGAGGACACCGTGGCCTATGCCCGTGACCAGGGCGTGCAAGGCGTGATCTTCAGCGGTGGCGACGACCTCGGCGGCGACCCGTTGCGCGACCGGAGCGAACAGGCGCTGCTGGCACACTGCGTGGCCGAGCAGCTGCCGGTGCTGGGGGTCTGCCGCGGGTTGCAACTGATCCACAGCTTTTTCGGCGGCCGGCTGGCCGATGCCGACCGCGACGTGCACGTCGCGCAACGTCACCTCATCACCTTGCTGGCCGCCGACGAGCGGCCCTGGCTACAGGGCCAGGCCGCTTCGCGCTCGGTCAATTCCTTCCACGGCAAACAGTTGCTCGACCCGCTGCCCGCCACCCTGCGCCCCTGGGCCCTGGACACTTCCGGAACCTGCGAGGCCCTGGTGCATACCAGCCTCAAGGTGGCCGGCATCATGTGGCATCCCGAGCGCGAAGCAACGCTGGACGAAGCCGATCGACAACTGTGCCAATGGCTCTTTGAGTGACCTGACATGAAAGCCGTAATTCTCGCCGCCGGCCGCGGCTCCCGCCTGAAACACCTGACTGCCGCGCAACCCAAGCCCCTGGCCCGCCTGGCTGGCAAGCCGCTGCTCGAATGGCAACTGCAAGCCCTGGAAAACGCCGGGGTCGATGAGGTGCATCTGGTCAGCGGTTATTGCAGCGAAGCCCTTGAAGGCTATGGCCAGAGCCGGCTGTACAACCCGCATTGGGCCAGCAGCAACATGGTGCGCAGCCTGATGCGCGCCGATGCCCTGCTATCCAGCGAACCGACCCTGGTGTGCTACGGCGATATCGTCTACCGCCCGGACATCGTCCGTGACCTGATGGCCTCCCAGGCACCCCTGAGCATCACCTACGACCTCGACTGGTGGGACCTGTGGTCGGCGCGCTCCGATGATCCCCTCAGCGACGCCGAAAGCTTCCGTCAACAGGCTGGCCAGTTGCTGGGTATCGGTGAAAGGGTCGCCAGCCGCGAGGAAATCGAGGGCCAATACATGGGCCTGCTGAAATTCACCCCCGCAGGATGGCGCCAGGTCCGGGCGCTGCTGTCCGGCATGAGCGACCCGCAGATCGACAAACTGGACATGACCAGCCTGCTGCGCGCCCTGCTCCAGGCCGGCACCGCTATCGCCACCGTGGCCATTCGCGGCGGTTGGGTGGAAGTCGACAATCAGTCGGACATCGCCCTGTACGAACAGCGCATCGCCCAACCGGGCTGGTCCCACGACTGGCGCGGCTGAGCCGCCCGCCGCAACATCCTGAGTCTATTTGCTGGTGCGGCGTAGCCTCGGCCGGGGCTAGGCTTGCACAACCGCAGGACGCGGTTTCCCAGCCTCAAGGAACGAGTCATGTCTCTGGCCATTGTCCACAGCCGTGCCCAGACCGGCGTGCAAGCGCCGGCCGTTTCGGTCGAAGTCCATCTGGCCAACGGCCTGCCGGCCCTGACCCTGGTGGGCCTGCCCGAAGCGGCGGTCAAGGAAAGCAAGGACCGGGTGCGCAGCGCCATTCTCAATGCCGGCTTCGATTTTCCAGCCCGGCGCATCACCCTCAATCTCGCTCCGGCCGACCTGCCCAAGGACGGCGGGCGCTTCGACCTGGCAATTGCCCTGGGCATACTGGCCGCCAGCGTGCAGGTACCGACCCTGGCCCTGGAGAATGTCGAATGCCTGGGCGAGCTGGCGCTGTCCGGCGCGGTTCGCCCGGTGCGTGGCGTGCTGCCGGCGGCCCTGGCCGCGCGACAGGCCGGACGCACGCTGATGGTGCCACGCGCGAATGCCGAGGAAGCCTGCCTGGCCTCAGGACTGAAGGTGATTGCCGTCGAGCATTTGCTGGAAGCCGTCGCCCACTTCAACGGCCACACCCCGATCGAGCCCTATGCTTCGGACGGCCTGCTCTACCAGAACCGCCCCTATCCCGACCTGAATGAAGTGCAGGGCCAACTGGCTGCCAAACGCGCGCTGCTGGTGGCCGCGGCCGGTGCGCACAACCTGCTGTTCAGCGGCCCTCCGGGCACCGGCAAGACCTTGCTGGCCAGCCGCCTGCCCGGCCTGTTGCCGCCGCTGGAGGAGCAGGAAGCCCTGGAAGTGGCCGCCATCCAATCGGTCACCAGCCACATTCCCTTGAGCCATTGGCCGCAACGGCCCTTCCGTCAACCTCATCACTCGGCTTCTGGACCGGCGCTGGTGGGGGGAGGCTCGAAACCGCAACCCGGGGAAATCACACTCGCCCATCACGGTGTGCTGTTCCTCGATGAATTGCCGGAATTTGATCGCAAGGTGCTGGAGGTGCTGCGCGAACCCCTGGAGTCGGGGCAGATCGTCATTGCCCGGGCCCGCGACCGGGTACATTTCCCCGCGCGCTTCCAGTTGGTGGCAGCAATGAACCCCTGCCCCTGTGGATATCTGGGCGAACCCAGTGGCCGCTGCCGCTGCACCCCGGAGCAGATCCAGCGTTATCGCAACAAGCTCTCGGGGCCGCTGCTCGACCGCATCGACCTGCACCTGACCGTGGCCCGGGAAAGCACGGCCCTCAACCCCAAGCCCCCGGCTGGGGACAACACCGCGCAAGCCGCGGCCCTGGTGGCCCGCGCCCGGGAGCGGCAACAGCGACGCCAGGGTTGCGCCAATGCTTTTCTCGACCTGCCGGGCCTGCGCCGGCATTGCCAGTTATCCACAACCGACGAGCGCTGGCTGGAAGCCGCCTGCGAACGCCTGACCTTGTCCCTGCGCGCCGCCCACCGCCTGCTCAAGGTCGCCCGCACCCTGGCGGACCTCGAGCAGGCCGAGCAGATCAGCCGCGAACACCTGGCCGAAGCGCTGCAATACCGACCGGCCGCGAGCTGAAGAGGATCACTCCTTGCTCAGGTCCACCAGCGGCGTCGGCCGTACTTCGGTCTGCCGGTCATTCTGGATCTGGCTGATCTCGGCCAGGGATTTATCCACAGCCGTCTTGTCGGCCAGCAGGCTGTAGCGGATCTGGAATTGCTTGCTCTGCCTGGCCTCGATGGTCGGCACCAAGCCCAGCGGGCGCTGGTAGCGGCGGTTGTAGGAGAAACTGGTGCCCGGCTCCAGGCCGGTCACGTAGCCCTGGCCCTGGGTATCGGTGTTTTTCCACAGGGAGAACACCGGCAGCTGCCGGGTATTGAAGCCCACCGCCACGCCGAGGCTGCCGGCCTTGTTGCGCAGCACCGTCAGGGTATCGCCCTGGGCATCGGCATAAGGCACCACGTTGTAGACGGTCTCGTCGTAGTCCCGGGTCGGGCCGCGGTAGGTTTGCCAATCGGCAAGGTCGGCCTTGGCCTTGTCATTGAAGGGCGACACCTGCTTCACCGGTGCAGCGAACTTCGCGCCCTCTTCGAGGAACGGCGTGCTGAAGTTGCTGTGATACAGCGCCTGGTATTCCTTCGGGTAATCGCCGTTGTTGGTCAGGGTGTCGTTGAGGGCGAAACTGACACTGCCCGGCTCAGTCACCAACTCGGTGGCCACCGAGAAATCGACCTTCTTGAACGCCTGTTCCTTGAGCTCGCCGCGCAGGCTGATGGCGTACGGCGGCTTCTCGTCGATATGCAGGGTGACCTTGTTCGCCGGGATGTTCGCCGCGCGACCGTGCAGGGTCAGCAGCTCGCCGTTATCCATGCCCGGGTGCCCGACCCACTCGTAGCCACAGCGGGTCACCAGCTCGTTGAACCCTTCCAGCCAGCCCAGGCCGCCACGACCGTTGAGCTCGATGAACGACGGATTGACCACCTCCTTGACCGGCGAATCCCACCCCATGCGCACCGGGCCGACGGAAGCCTGCAGCACGTTCATGCCGCGGGTCGGCACTACCGAGAGTTTCATCGCACCGTTGTCGATATCGACAATGCTCACCCCCTCCTGGCGCCCGCCATGCAGGGTACGCAGGGTCACGGAAAAGGGCTTGGCGGTTTTCACCCCCAACTGCGCGCTGGTGATATGGAAGTCCTGGGCGGCCTTATCGGTATCGAGCAGAACATAGTCCCAGGCCATGGCGTGGGAAGCAGCGGTGAATGCGGAAAGAGCGACCAGCAGTCTGAGCGGTGTCATGGGCGTGTGCCTTTATTGGAGTTGTGGGATTTTTATAGCGCTGATGAATCGTTTCAGCAACCTAATTTCCGCAACCGGTCGGCACACTCGAACGCCTCTCCCGGGCTCAGCGAATCTTCAATAACAACTCGACCACTTCCATCACCTCGTCCATCGCCGCTGCGGCGGCCTCGGCCGAGGGTCGCAGCAACAGGCCGTCGGCATAGCCCATGATCTGGGCGAAGATCTGCCGGGCTGCGCGTGCGGGTGATGCGCACTGGAACACCTGGGCCTGCACGCCGGCTTCGATGATGCTGGCGAGCATGGCCTGCCACTGCTCATCCACCTTCTGGTAGGCCTCGGCCAGCGCGGTGTCGTGCATGGCTTCATCCCAGGCATCGAGCCACAGCGCCCAACTGTCTTCGGCAGACACCGGCAGGCAATCGCGCAGGAATCCATGCAGGGCCGCAAGCGGCGGCAAGCCAACCAGGGGGGCGCCTACGGCGTCCAGTTGCTCTGTGGCAAAACGCACAAAGGCTTCGCGACGCAATTCGTTCCAATCGCTGAAGTAGTGATAGATGTGGCTACGGGACAGGCCAGCGTGGTCCGCCAGGTCGCGGGTGGAAACGGCGGCGAAGCCCTTGCTGAGAAACAGCTCCAGGGCGGCGGCGATGATCTGGTCTTTGCGGTCGGTACGGGACATACAGGCATTACCTCAGGGCGCCGGTGGATGGATGGCGCTTGCATTTTGAGCGATCGCTCAAATACCATTGAGCAGTCGCTCAATAATAGCGTTTATCTTCCCTCCGGTGCACCCATGTCAGCCGTTACCCCGCAAGTCCTGATCGATGAAAGCAAGAAAATCGGCCAGCAATCCGCCAGCCAGACCCTGAAAGCCATCGCCCGCGCCTACCCCGGCAAGCTGTTCTGCACCTTGTCGCTGGTGGCGCTGGAGAACGCGTTGCTGCTGGCCTACCCGCTGTTTGCCGGGTTCGCGGTGGACTCGATCATTCGCAGCGACGCCGGCAGCGCCCTGGTCTATGCCCTGGTGGTGCTGGGGTTCTGGGTGGTCGGGGCCGCGCGGCGGGCGGTGGATACCCGCACCTTCACGCGGATCTACGCCGACCTGGCGGTGCCGGTGATCCTCAACCAGCGCCTGCAAAACCAGAGCACCTCCACCGCCGCGGCGCGGGTGGTGCTGGCTCGGGAGTTCGTCGACTTTTTCGAGAAGCACGTACCAACCATCGCCACCGCGCTGGTCTCGATTGTCGGGGCGGCGGTGATGCTGCTGGTGATCGAACCCTGGGTCGGCCTGGCCTGCCTGGTGGCCTTGCTGCTGTGCATCACCCTGCTGCCGCGTTTTGCCCGGCGCAATCAGGAGCTGCATGAACGCCTGAACGACCGGCTGGAAAAGGAAATCGGCCTGGTGGCCAAGGTCGGCGCCACGTCCCTGCAACGGCACTACCGGCTACTGTCGCGGCTGCGGATCTGGCTGTCGGACCGCGAGGCCGCGGCCTATCTGCTGCTCGGCTCGGCGGCCGCGCTGCTGTTCGTGATCGCCATCAGCCAACTGGCCCTGACCGAAGGGGTCAAGGCCGGGCATGTGTACGCGGTGATGACCTACCTGTGGACCTTTGTCAGCAGCCTGGATGAAGCGCCGACCATGGTCGATCAGCTCGCACGCCTGCGGGATATCGGCAAGCGGGTGGATCCGGGGCTCGCCGAACCGGACGAGCCCCGCTGAAACATTAGAACGGCCGGATGCGATAGCCGTTGCCATCCTTGGCTTCGGCGAACTTGTAATACGCCGACAGATTGACCTTCTCGGCGATGTGCTGGGTGAATGACACGCCGTCATCACCCCACACACGACCGATGTGGCTGTAGGCAAAGGCTTGTGCGGCCCACTGCTTGTCGCCCTTGCCCATGTTGTTCATGGCCACGTAACCGGACGACGTCCTGGACATGCCGCTGACCTCGCCACTGACATCGTTCTGGCCGTTGGTGACCGGTGAAATGAACACCTTGGCGCTGGTGGTCCGGGCTTCGGCGTATTGCGAGAGCTTCTGGTTCTCCGAGTGGTTGAGCACCAGCAGCACCTTGCCCTGCAGTTGGCTAGCGGTCGGCCAGGACTTGCCCTTGAGCGAGCCCTGCAAGGCACCGCTGCTGACACCCAGGTGCTGGGCCAGGTCGCCCGGGGTATAGAGCTTGCCCTGGAAAATCCGGCTGACCAGATCATCGAAGTCTTTCGGCGTACGCCCGGAGCTTTCCTTCGACCAGCCCTGCTTCTTGTCGAGGATCAGGGTAATCGGGAAGTGCCCGGGATGGCTGTCGCTCCAGAGCCTGATGTCGTTGAGGCAGGCCTCGAGATCGTTGGTGCCTTTGCCGTCGCCGGTGCAGTTGTTGTCATTGCCGGACTGGAACAGGGTGCCGGGGTTGTGCCGCACGAACCAGTGACCGGCCGAACCACCGGTGACCGCATCGCGCTGGTCCCAGAAATCCAGCTCCAGGGTACGCACGCTGTCGAGCACACTGGTGAAGGTGCTGGCGTACTGTTTTTCGTAGCAGTTATGGCACGCCACCTGGGCGATAGCGTTGAAGGCGCTGTACCAGGAAGCCGGAGAAATGAATCCCGCGGCCTCCTGGCTGGACGCCATCTGGCTGGCCAGCGCCAGGGGCAGTACGGCTGTACGGAGGGCAAAACGAGTGAGACGGGACATGTCAGCTCCTGCCGGGAAGGCATCCTGTAGGGAAATTGCCCCTATGTTTTAGCCCAGCCCCACGCATTTGCAATCGGCCTCCCCGCCGCTGCCCAGCGGCCACGCGATCGGAGCACGCAACCGGTATCAACGGAACCGATCGACCTCCTGGCGCAAGTCCGCCGCCAGCTTCTCCAGTTCCTTGGCGGTGATCGCCAGGTTCGACACCACTTCGCGCTGTTCGCTGTTGGCCAGGGCAATGCTTTGCAGGTTGCTGCTGAGCAGGGTCGCGGTGCTGCTCTGCTCCTGGGTCGCGGTGGTGATCGCGGCGAACTGCTGGCCGGCCGAGCGGCTCTGCTCGTCGATGCGCGCCAGGGCCGAGGCGACATTGGCGTTGCGCGACAGGCCTTCCTGCATCAGCACATTGCCCTGCTCCATGGTGGCGATGGCGTTGCCGGTTTCCTGCTGGATGCTGTTGATCATCCCCGAGATTTCGTCGGTGGCTTCGCGGGTCCGCGACGCCAGGTTGCGCACCTCATCGGCGACCACGGCAAAGCCGCGGCCCTGCTCACCGGCGCGTGCGGCTTCGATGGCGGCGTTGAGCGCCAGCAGGTTGGTCTGGTCGGCAATCGCGGTGATCACCCCGACGATGCCGCCGATTTCCTCGGAGCGCTGGCCCAGGGTATTGATCACCGTCGCGGTGCTGTTCAAGGCGCCGGCGATCTGCTCCAGCGAGGCCGAGGCCTCTTCCATCGAGGTGCGGCCGATCCGGGTCTGCTGGGCATTTTCCTGGGCCAGGCGTTCGGTGTTGCCCATGTTGTCGGCGATGTTCAGCGAAGTGGCGCTGAACTCCTCCACCGCCCCGGCCATGCTGCTGATTTCGCCCGACTGCTGCTCCATGCCCTCGTACGCCCCGCCTGACAGCCCGGACAGCGCCTGGGCCCGGCCATTGACCTCCTCGGCGGCCCTGCGGATGTGCTCGACCATGGTCGACAGGGCCTGGCCCATCTGGTTGAAGCTGCTCGCCAACTGGCCGATTTCATCCTGGCTGGAGACATTCAGGCGCGCGCTCAGGTCGCCTTTGCCCAAAGCGTCGGCCTGGCGCACCAGGTCGCCCAGGGGCGCAAGCTTGCTGCGCAGCAGCCAGACCGTGGCACCCACCGCCAGCAGCATCGCCAACAGGCTGCCGATGACCAGGCGCGTGCCGACGCTCCAGGTCACCGCACGGATCTCGGCCTTCGGCATGCTCGCCACCACCGACCAGGGCCCGCCTTCGAAGGGGACGGCGACACTGTAGAAGTCCTCGCTCTTGTCGCTCCAGAAGCGGCCCTTGCCCGGCTGCCCGGCCAGTTCGGTAATGGTCGTGGCCGACTGCTCCAGGGCCTGCACGCCAGCCGGCGGCACCAGCCATTTATGCTGCTCGTCGAGCAACGCCAGGGAGCCAGTCTGGCCGATGCGGAAGCGCTTGAGGTTGTCGAACTGGGCGTTCTGCGCATCGGTGTAGTCGAAGCCGACGAACAACACCGCGATCACCTTGCCGGCGCCGTCCCGCACCGGCGTGTACTGGGTCATGTACAGGCGCTCGAAGAGCAGCGCGCGACCGACATAGCTCTGCCCCGCCATGAGTTTCTGGTAGGCCGGGTGCGCGTGGTCCAGCAGGGTGCCGATGGCGCGGCTGCCATCCTGCTTGCTCAGCGAAGTGCTGACGCGGATGAAGTCGTCGCCGCTGCGCACGAACACGGTGGCCACGCCGGCGGTCATCTGCTTGAACTCGTCGACTTCCTCGAAGTTGTTGTTCAGCACCACGTCACCCAGGTGCAGGCCCGGGGTCTGGGTACCGGCCACGGTCACCGGCTGGTCCGGGTGCAGGCTCAGGCCGCCGCTGAAACGCTTTTCGAACAGCCCGCTCAGGCGCTGGGTGCTTTCGCGCAGGGTGCCGTGGAAGGTATTGAGCTGGTCGGCCAGCAGCCGTGCCTCACTGGCCAGGTGTTCTTCCCGGGTGGCGAGGTTGGCGGCGTCCAGCGAGCGCAGGGCGAAGACGGTACTGCCGCTGATCACGATCGCCAGTACCACGGCGAGTGCGAGACCAAGCTGCGAGGCGATCCGGGCACGAGGTTGAGGCATGACAGCTCCTGGCCGAGAGACCGGATCGTCCTGATCGCGTCACACGCTCGGCAATGGTTCTAATAAGAATGAGATGTCGGAACCGATCAGAACGAAGGTTCCACTTCCAAGGATTCGGCGGCGCCGCTCAATACTTGAGCGAGTCGCACGGGTATCGCGCAGGCCCCTGGTCATGGGGCCTTCATCGTTTCAGCCGAGCCGCTCTACGTCGGGCAATTGCATGGCCCGGACCTCGTTCTGGAGAAAGTCGCTGAGGCGGCGCAAACGTTCACCTCCAGGCCGGGTCTTGGGCCAGACCAGGTAGTAATTCTCGCCACTGGCCACCGCCGTCGGCCAGGGCAGGCTCAGCCGACCCTGGGCCACATCCTCGGCCACCATCAGCAGATCACCCATGGAAACCCCGTAGCCCCGGGCCGCGGCGATCATGCCCAGCTCCAGGGTGTCGAACACCTGCCCACCCTTGAGCGAAACCTGTTCGGACAGCCCCATGCGCTCCAACCAGTTGCGCCAGTCGCGGCGATCCGGGGTCGGGTGCAGCAGCTCGGTGGCGGCCAGTCGCGCCACGTCCCACGGCTGGTCGTTGAGCAGGTTCGGCGCACCCACCGGGATCAGCAATTCCGGAAACAGGTAGCTGGCCTCCCAATCCGGCGGAAAGTGGCCGTTGCTCAGCAGCACCGCGCAGTCGAAGGGCTCCTGGTTGAAGTCCACCGAATCGACGTCCATCCAGGCGCTGGTCAGTTGCACCTCGTTGCCCGGCTGCAGATGGCGGAAGCGGCTCAGACGCGCCAGCAGCCAGCGCATGGTCAGGGTCGAGGGCGCCTTCATGCGCAGGATGTCGTCTTCGGCGCGCAGGGTATTGCAGGCGCGCTCGAGGGCGGTGAAGCCTTCGCGGATACCTGGCAGCAGCAGGCGCGCGGCCTCGGTCAGCTGCAGGTTGCGCCCGCTGCGCTGGAACAGCCGGCAGGCGAAGTGGTCTTCCAGGGTGCGGATATGCCGGCTGACCGCACTCTGGGTGATCGACAGCTCCTCCGCCGCGCGGGTGAACGAGCTGTGTCGCGCCGCGGCTTCAAAGGCGCGCAAGGCATACAGGGGCGGAAGACGACGGGGCATGGCAGCACTCCACAGGCGCAATGGCGCCAAGTTACCAGAATCGGCAAAGCATGAGTTTTAATCATGCCACCAATCGTTTTTATCCCTTTGTGAAAGTCGCCGAGAGCGCCGAGAATCAACCCTCTTAACTGCCTCCCCCGTATCGAGACCGATGACCATGCAGCATCCAGCACGCACCGAACTCTGGGCCATCCTGCGGCTGGCCGGGCCGCTGATCGCCTCACAGTTGGCGCACATGCTGATGGTGCTGACCGACACCCTGATGATGGCCCGCCTGAGCCCGGAAGCCCTGGCCGGCGGCGGTCTCGGCGCGGCCACCTATTCGTTCGTGTCGATCTTCTGCATCGGCGTGATCGCGGCGGTCGGGACCCTGGTCGCGATTCGCCAGGGCGCCGGCGACATCGAAGGCGCCGCGCGCCTGACCCAGGCCGGGCTCTGGCTGGCGTGGCTGATGGCGCTGGTCGCCGGCCTACTGCTGTGGAACCTCAAGCCGGTGTTGCTGCTGTTCGGCCAGACCGAAACCAACGTGCAGTCCGCCGGCCAGTTCCTGCTGATCCTGCCGTTCGCCCTGCCCGGCTACCTGAGCTTCATGGCCCTGCGCGGTTTCACCAGCGCCATCGGCCGCGCCACGCCGGTGATGGTCATCAGCCTGGCCGGCACGGTGGCCAACTTCCTGCTCAATTACGCCTTGATCACCGGCATGTTCGGCCTGCCGAAACTGGGGCTGGTGGGGATCGGCCTGGTCACCGCGATCGTCGCCAACTGCATGGCCGTGGCGCTGGCCTGGCACATCAAGCGCCACCCGGCCTACGCCGCCTACCCGCTGCGCCAGGGCCTGGCGCGGCCCAATCGCCAGTACCTGCGGGAACTCTGGCGCCTGGGCCTGCCCATCGGCGGCACCTACGCGGTGGAAGTCGGGCTGTTCGCCTTTGCCGCGCTGTGCATGGGCACCATGGGCAGCACCCAGCTGGCGGCGCACCAGATCGCCCTGCAGATCGTCTCCGTGGCCTTCATGGTGCCGGCCGGGATCTCCTACGCGATCACCATGCGCATCGGCCAGCACTACGGCGCCGGGCAGCTGCTGCACGCGCGCATGGCCGGGCGGGTCGGGATCGCCTTTGGCGGCGCGGCCATGCTGGGTTTCGCCATGATTTTCTGGCTGCTGCCGAACCAGCTGATCGGGCTGTTCCTCGACCATGACGACCCGGCCTTTCGCGATGTGATCAACCTGGCGGTCAGCCTGCTGGCGGTCGCGGCCTGGTTCGAGCTGTTCGACGGCACGCAGACCATCGCCATGGGCGCGATTCGCGGGCTCAAGGACGCCAAGACCACCTTCCTCGTGGGCCTGGGCTGCTATTGGCTGATCGGTGCGCCGGCGGCCTGGCTGATGGCCTTCACCCTGGGCTGGGGCGCGACCGGCGTATGGTGGGGCCTGGCATCGGGGCTGGCGTGCGCCGCCATCAGCCTGACCCTGGCCTTCGAATGGAAGATGCGGCGGATGATTCGCCGGGAAGGCGCGGAACCCGCGCCACGGGATAACTTCCAGACCGCCCAGGATTCCCTGTAGCTGCAGGAGCTCGAGGGCTCCTGCCGCTACAGCGGGATGCCGTCAGCTGACCTCGCCGACCAGGACTTGCTGGCTTGCGCCGAACGTCAGGTATTCCACCAGTTCCGCCAGCGGCAGCGGCTTGCTGATCAGGTAGCCCTGCGCCTGATCGCAACCAAAGCTGCGCAGCAAGGCCAGCTGCTCGGGGGTTTCCACGCCCTCGGCCACCACCTCGAGATGGAGGTTGTGAGCCAGGTTGATCATGGCGTGCACCAGCTTGCGGTTCTCTTCGCGCTGCTCCATGCCGCCGACGAAGCTCTTGTCGATCTTGAGCAGGGCAATCGGCAGGCTGTTGAGGTGCACGAAAGACGAGAACCCGGTGCCGAAATCGTCCAGGGAAAACCGCACTCCCAGCCGCCCCAGCGCATCCATGGTCTGCTTGACCAGGTCGCTGCGGCGCATCACCGCGGTTTCGGTCAGCTCGAACTCCAGCCATTGCGCCTCGACACCCCGCTCGGCAATCAGCCGGCTGAGGGTCGACAGCAGCTGGCTGTCCTGGAACTGGCGGAACGACAGGTTGACCGCCATGTGCAGCGGCGCCAGGCCGCGTTCGCGCAGGGCCTGCATGTCGCGCAGCGCCCGGGAAATCACCCAGTAGCCCAGCGGCACGATCAGGCCGCTCTGCTCGGCCAGCGGCACGAATTCGCTCGGCGGCAACAGCCCGCGCTCGCCATGGCGCCAGCGCACCAGGGCTTCGAGGCCGACGATCTGCCCGTCATGCAGGTTCAGGCGCGGCTGGTAGTGCAGCTCCAGCTCGTCGCGGCGCAAGGCCCGGCGCAGCTCGCTTTCCAGGTCGGCGAGGCTGCGGGCATTGCGGTTGATGCGTTCGTTGAAGATATGAAAGGTACAGCCCTGGGTGCTTTTGGCCTGCTGCATGGCGATGTGCGCGTGCCACATCAGCGGGTCGGCGCCGGCATTCGCCCTGGCATGGGCGATGCCCAGGCTGCAGCCGATCAGCAGGCTTTCGCCGTCGATCCAGTACGGTTCGGCCATGACTTCGGCGATGCGCTCGGCCATCCACTCGGCGCGTTGCGGCGCCCGGCGGGTATCGATCAGCAGGGCGAATTCGTCGCTGCCCAGGCGCGCCAGCTGGTCCCCGGCCTCAAGTTGGCTCTTGAGCCGCGAGACCACTTGCAGGATCAACCGGTCGCCGGCCTGGTGGCCCAACGCATCGTTGGCATGCCGGAAGTTGTCCAGGTCCAGGTGCCCCAGCGCCAGTCCGCGCCCTTCGTTTTCCGCCAGGCGCGCCGCCAGCAGGGTCTGGAAACCCTGGCGGTTGGCGATGCCGGTCAAGGGGTCCTGCTCGGCCAGGCGCAACAGGGTGCTTTCCAGCACCCCGCGCTCACGCACATGGCGCAGGCAACGGCGCACCGTATCGGTACTGAGGCTTTTATTCACCAGCCAGTCGCTGGCGCCGGCTGGCGTGTTCAGCGGCTCCTGCTCCAGCAGCAATACCGTGGGCAGGCTGCAACGACCGGGAGCCGGTTGCAGTTGGGGAACGGTTAACAGAATCGCAGAGCGATCCTCATCGAACAGACGGCTGACAGATTCCCAGGTCGGCGCACTGATCAGCACCACCGAGTCTCCCAACGGAGCGAGACACTCGCGCAACAACGCTGCCCACGCCGGCTCTTCGGCCAGCAGCAGCAAGCGCAAGGGTTCGACAGGCTTGGACAAGCTAGCTCCCTAGACTCTGTAATAGAAGTTGGCGGCGGGCATTATGACGCGTGGATAAACAATGACAAATGATATTGATTATCAAACGCGGTTTCTTGTATCGCTCTAACTCGAACATTAGACGCATATTCAGCGCGCATCCTGAGGGAAAGTATCAAAACCGGCAAATTTAGATAGCGTGCTGCGTCACAAGTCGGAGAGAGCAGCAGAATCCGTCCAGCCTGTTAAAATGCCCGCCCATTTCGTTACAGACCCCTTTTTTCGTCATGTCCCGACTCAATCCCCGGCAGCAAGAAGCCGTGAACTATGTCGGCGGCCCTCTTTTGGTGCTCGCCGGTGCAGGCTCCGGCAAGACCAGTGTAATCACGCGCAAGATCGCCCACCTGATCCAGAACTGCGGCATTCGCGCGCAGTACATCGTCGCCATGACCTTCACCAACAAGGCCGCGCGGGAGATGAAGGAGCGGGTCGGCACCCTGCTGCGCAGTGGCGAGGGCCGTGGCCTGACCGTGTCGACCTTCCACAACCTGGGGCTGAACATCATCCGCAAGGAGCATGTACGGCTGGGCTACAAGCCGGGCTTCTCGATCTTCGACGAGACCGACGTCAAGGCCCTGATGACCGACATCATGCAAAAGGAATACTCGGGCGACGACGGCGTCGACGAGATCAAGAACATGATCGGCGCCTGGAAGAACGACCTGATCCTGCCGGCCCAGGCCCTGGAGAACGCGCGCAACCCCAAGGAACAGACCGCGGCCATCGTCTACACCCACTACCAGCGCACGCTCAAGGCGTTCAATGCGGTGGACTTCGACGACCTGATCCTGCTGCCGGTGAAGCTGTTCGAGGAACACGCCGACATCCTGGAGAAGTGGCAGAACAAGGTGCGCTACCTGCTGGTGGACGAATACCAGGACACCAACGCCAGCCAGTACCTGCTGGTGAAAATGCTCATCGGCAAGCGCAACCAGTTCACCGTGGTGGGCGACGACGACCAGTCGATCTACGCCTG
Source organism: Pseudomonas sp. B3G-3 (assembly GCF_028640915.1). Taxonomy (NCBI): domain Bacteria; kingdom Pseudomonadati; phylum Pseudomonadota; class Gammaproteobacteria; order Pseudomonadales; family Pseudomonadaceae; genus Pseudomonas; species Pseudomonas sp. B3G-3. Next base: position 122,035 of record NZ_JAQZAB010000096.1, read on the forward strand.
GCGCGGCGCCCGCCCGGAAAACCTGATGCTGCTCAAGGAGGACTACCCGTCCTTGAAGGTGGTGATGCTCGAGCAGAACTACCGCTCCACCAGCCGCATCCTGCGTTGCGCCAACGTGCTGATCTCCAACAACCCCCACGAGTTCGAGAAACAGCTGTGGAGCGAGATGGGCCACGGCGACGAGATCCGCGTGATCCGCTGCCGCAACGAGGACGCCGAGGCCGAGCGGGTGGCCATGGAAATCCTCAGCCTGCACCTGCGCACCGACCGGCCCTACAGCGATTTCGCGATCCTCTATCGCGGCAACTACCAGGCCAAGCTGATCGAGCTGAAGCTGCAGCATCACCAGATTCCCTATCGCTTGTCCGGCGGCAACAGCTTCTTCGGGCGCCAGGAAGTGAAGGACCTGATGGCCTACTTCCGCCTGATCGTGAACCCGGACGACGACAACGCCTTCCTGCGGGTGATCAACGTGCCGCGCCGGGAAATCGGCTCGACCACCCTGGAAAAGCTCGGCAACTACGCCACCGAACGCAAGATATCGATGTACGCCGCCACCGACGAGATCGGCCTGGGCGAGCACCTGGACAGCCGCTTCACCGACCGCCTGGCGCGTTTCAAGCGCTTCATGGACAAGGTGCGCGAGCAGTGCGCCGGCGAAGACCCGATCTCCGCGCTGCGCAGCATGGTCATGGACATCGACTACGAGAACTGGCTGCGCACCAACAGCTCCAGCGACAAGGCCGCCGACTACCGCATGGGTAACGTGTGGTTCCTGATCGAGGCGCTGAAGAACACCCTGGAAAAAGACGAAGACGGCGAAATGACCGTCGAAGACGCCATCGGCAAGCTGGTGTTGCGCGACATGCTGGAGCGTCAGCAGGAAGAGGAAGACGGCGCCGAGGGCGTGCAGATGATGACCCTGCATGCCTCCAAGGGCCTGGAATTCCCCTATGTGTTCATCATGGGCATGGAGGAGGAAATCCTCCCCCACCGCTCCAGTATCGAAGCCGACACCATCGAGGAAGAACGCCGCCTGGCCTACGTGGGCATCACCCGCGCGCGCCAGACCCTGGCCTTCACCTTCGCCGCCAAGCGCAAGCAGTACGGTGAAATCATCGACTGCGCCCCCAGCCGCTTCCTCGACGAACTGCCGCCGGACGACCTGGCGTGGGAAGGCAACGACGACACCCCGACCGAGGTCAAAGCCGTTCGCGGCAATAACGCGCTGGCGGATATACGGGCGATGTTAAAACGCTAGAATTGAACACTTTTTGGCCGCAGCATTTTTAACCCAAGCATTTTTAACCGAACACCTTTTATCAGAGCTCAGGCGCACAAGGCGCCAAAAGAGGAAAGCTTCATGGAAGCACTGCACAAGAAAATTCGCGAAGAAGGCATCGTGCTTTCCGACCAGGTCCTGAAAGTCGACGCCTTTCTGAACCACCAGATCGACCCGGCCTTGATGAAGCTGATCGGCGACGAATTCGCCACGCTGTTCAAGGACTCGGGCATCACCAAGATCGTCACCATCGAAGCCTCGGGCATCGCTCCGGCGATCATGACCGGCCTGAACCTGGGCGTACCGGTGATCTTCGCGCGCAAGCACCAGTCCCTGACCCTGACCGAGAACCTGCTGTCGGCGACCGTGTATTCGTTCACCAAGCAGACCGAAAGCACCGTGGCGATTTCCCCGCGCCACCTGACCAGCAGCGACCGCGTGCTGATCATCGATGACTTCCTGGCCAACGGTAAGGCGTCCCAGGCGCTGATCTCGATCATCAAGCAGGCGGGCGCCACCGTGGCCGGCCTGGGCATCGTGATCGAGAAGTCGTTCCAGGGCGGCCGCGCCGAACTGGACGCGCAAGGCTATCGCGTGGAATCCCTGGCCCGGGTCAAGTCCCTGGCCGGTGGCGTGGTGAGCTTTATCTAAAGAGGCGTTGCCTCTTCAATCGCAAGCACGTCTCGCACCTACAGATGCCGCCTGCTTCTGTAGGAGCGAGGCTTGCCCGCGATGACGCTGCCAGGCGTCTACCTTATGCCTGCGCTGTCTCGCGTAAGGCGGCCAGCAGCAAACGCTGATAGATCTCCTCGCGCCAACCATCGGGCTTCACCAGTTGCATCCGCTGCAGATGCGCCGGGAAGGCTTCCGGTGGTGGCGCATCCAGCGCGGCCTTGCCCAATTCGAGAATCTCGCTGAGCTTGAACTTGCTCTTCAGCCAGTTCAGCGCCCGCAGCAAATCCCGCTCCTCCACGCTGAAGTCGCTGCCCAGCGGATATTCCGGGAACAGGTGCCGGTGCTGCGCCTGGATCGCCAATAGGCGTTGTGGGTGGTTATCGGTGAAGCGCGGATCGAGGCGGAAGTCCTTGGGCAGCTTGCCGGCCTTCTGCGCCTGTTCGATCAGGCCCGGCTGGAACCGCGAGTCGCTGATATTGAGCAGCGCTTCGACCACTTTCGCATCGGTCTTGCCGCGCAGATCGGCGATGCCGTACTCGGTGACCACGATGTCCCGCAGGTGCCGCGGGATGGTGCAGTGGCCGTATTCCCAGACGATGTTGGAGCTGACCAGGCCCGCGGACTCGCGCCAGCTGCGCAGGATCAGGATCGAGCGCGCGCCTCGCAGCGCATGGCCCTGGGCGACAAAGTTGTACTGCCCGCCGACGCCACTGAGCACCCGGCCGTCTTCCAGCTGATCCGCCACCCCGGCGCCGAGCAGGGTGACCATGATCGAGCTGTTGATGAACCGCGCATCCTGGCGCTGCAGGCGCTTGAGCTCTTCCTGGCCATACAGCTCGTTGATGTAGCTGATGGCGGTCATGTTGAACTCGCCAAGCTTGCTCTTGGGCAGATCCCTGAGGCGCTGGTAGAAACTGCGCGGCCCGAGGAAAAAGCCACCATGCACCGACACCCCGCCCGGCGCCTGGTCTTCATCCAGGGTCCCGGCGTTGGCCTGTTGCTGCAGGGCCACCGAGGGATAGACCTTGCGCCGCACAATGCCAGCATCGGCCAGGGCCAGCAGGCCGTTGACGAACATCTCGCTGCAGCCATACAGGCCCTTGGCGAAAGGCTCCACCCCGCCTTCGCGCTCGATCAGCGGTTTCCAGCACTGGATCTCCAGGTCCGCCAGCAGCGCCCGATAGCCGTCGTTGTCCGCCTGGCGCGCCAGCAACGCCGCCGTCAACGCATCGCCCATGGAGCCGATGCCGATCTGCAGGGTGCCGCCGTCGCGCACCAGGGTGCTGGCGTGCAGGCCGATAAAATGATCCTGGAACCCCACCGGCATGTTCGGCGTGGAAAACAGCGTGCTGCCCTCCTCTTCGTCGATCAGCAGGTCGAAGGTGACAGCGTCGATCTCGGCGTCGCCCGGCATATAAGGCAGGTCGCGATGCACCTGGCCCAGCAGCAGGATGGTTTCGCCGGCGGCACGTCGCTCGGCGATCATCGGCAGCAGGTCGAGGGTGATGTCCGGGTTGCAGCTCAGGCTCAGGCGGTCGGCCTGTTGCGGGTCCCGGGCCACCAGTTGCGCGACCAGGTTCAGGCCAGCGGCATTGATGTCGCGCGCGGCGTGGCTGTAGTTGCTGCAGACGTAATCCTGCTGCGCCGTTGCACTGTTGAGCAGGCTGCCGGGTTGCATGAAGAACTGTTCGATATGGATATTGGCCGGCACCTGGTTGCGGTGCAGGTCGGCGAGGAATTCCAGCTCGGGGTAGTCGCCGAAGACCTGCTCGATGAAAGGCTCGAGGAAGCGCCGTTGCAAGCCATCACCCAGTGGCGGGCGGCCCAGGCTCAGGGCGGTGTAAATGGTCAGTTGGCGTTCGGGCAGCTGTGCAACCCGACGATACAGGGCATTGGCGAAGCGGTTGGGTTTGCCCAGCCCCAGCGGCATGCCCATGTGAATATGCGCCGGCAAGCGTGCCAGGACCTCATCGACCGCCCGCTCGATAGAACATGACTGCACCATCCGATCCTCCAGAACCTTCCATGAATTGAGGTTGGACCGAGCTTGCCGGGTCTTTGCTGCAATGAACAGCCCCGGCCGGATCGCAGGCATGAAAAAAGCCGCTCGTAAGCGGCTTTTTTGCGGAAGATACAGGCTTATTTCAAGCCGGACATCTTCTGGATGGCGCCCTTGAGCTCTTCGTCGGAGCAATCGGCGCAGGTGCCTTTAGGCGGCATCGCGTTGATACCGGTAATGGCCTTGGCCAGGATGCCGTCGAGACCGCCCTGGTGATCCGCGCGCTCTTTCCAGGCAGCGGCGTCGCCGATTTTCGGCGCGCCCAGCAGGCCGGAACCGTGGCAAGCATTGCAATGCTTGGCAATCACTTCGTCTGGAGTCTTCGCACCACCGCCACCGGCGGCAACAGCGACTTCCATACCCTTGCATTCCTGCCCCTGGACGCAGACCTGGCCAACCGGCTCGAGGCGCTTGGCAATGTCGTCGTTGGTCGCAGCTTGAGCGCTGACAGCCCAGAGGGCCAATACGGTTGCTGGTGCAGCCAGCATTTTCATAATTAGGTTCACGCGTACACCCTCAATGGTGGCTAGTCACGCCCACGGCCACGGTTTCGCGGGCGGGCGCAAGTATAGCGGTTAGCCCGCCACTCTGAAACAACCCTAGATTCAAAGGGGGATTAGAGAGAGGCGAAATGCTGCTTCGGGCACCGCTGCAATCCTTGCAGGACGCCTCTTCTATTAGAAGTTCGCGGGCGTGGCTGCGCTGATTAGTCGCGCGGGTGCATCGAAAGGATTACGGAAACGGTGCGGCTTGGTGCTTTCGAAATAGTAGCTGTCGCCGGCTTCGAGCACGAATGTCTCAAGGCCCACCACCAGCTCCAGGCGTCCTTCCACGAGAATCCCGGTTTCCTCGCCTTCGTGGGTGAGCATCTCTTCACCAGTGTCGGCGCCCGGCGGATAGATCTCGTTGAGAAAAGCGATCGCCCGGCTCGGATGCGCCCGGCCCACCAGTTTCATGGTCACCGCGCCATCGGAAATATCGATCAACTCGTTGGCTTTGTAGACGATCTGGGTGGGTTTTTCCTGGAGGATTTCTTCCGAAAAAAACTCGACCATCGACATGGGAATGCCGCCAAGAACCTTTCTCAGCGAACTGATCGAGGGGCTGACGCTGTTCTTCTCGATCATCGAAATGGTGCTGTTGGTGACGCCCGCGCGCTTGGCGAGTTCACGCTGGGAAAGGCCTTTGAGTTTACGGATGGATTGCAGTCGTTCACCGACGTCCAATGCGGCAGCCTCCTAGGGATCAGGCGTTGTTCTAGTTGAGCGTTATCATGGCGATAGCGTTCAGTATTTACAACACTTGGGCCCCAATCCCAGGAAGCAAGGCGACTTTCGGCAGTGCGCCGCGCTGTTCAGTCCCCGGAATAGACGCGTGGCACTCGGCGCAGGTTGCAGAACAGCTGGTAAGGGATGGTATCGGCCGCGGCCGCCAGCTCGCTGGCGAGGATGTTCTTGCCCCACAGCTCGACGGTAGAACCCAGCCCGGCCTCTGGCACGTCGGTCAGGTCGATGCACAACATGTCCATGGAGACCCGGCCGAGCAGTTGGGTACGCTGCCCCGCCACCAGCACCGGCGCACCGGTCGGCGCATGCCGCGGATAACCGTCGGCGTACCCCATGGCCACCACGCCGATCCGCATTGGCCGCGGCGTGACAAATTTGGCGCCATACCCCACCGGTTCGCCGGGCGGCAGTTCGCGCACGCAGATCACTTTCGATTCCAGGGTCATCACCGGTTGCAGGCGCGCGGCCAGCGGATGTGGCTCTTCGAACGGGGTCGAGCCATACAGCATGATGCCGGGGCGTACCCAGTCGCTGGGGATATTCGGCCAGCCGAGCACGGCTGGCGAGTTGCGCAGGCTGATCTCGGCGGACAAGCCCTGGCGCGCCGCCTCGAACACCGCGACCTGCTCGTCGCTGCGGCTGCAGCTGAGCTCGTCGGCGCGGGCGAAGTGGCTCATCAGCACGATCTTCGCCACCTTGCCGCTGGCCAGCAGTCGTTGATAAGCCGGTTGGTAATCCTTGGGATGCAGGCCGACGCGGTGCATGCCCGAATCCAGCTTGAGCCATACCGTCAGCGGCTTGGCGACGCTGGCCTGCTCGATGGCTTCCAGCTGCCACAGCGAATGCACCACGCACCAGAAATCATGCTCGACGATCAGGTCCAGCTCGTCGGCCTCGAAAAAACCTTCGAGCAGCAATATCGGCGCGCGAATCCCCGCCGCCCGCAGTTCCAGGGCCTCTTCGATACAGGCCACGGCAAAGCCGTCGGCCTCGGCTTCCAGCGCCTGGGCACAACGCACCGCGCCATGGCCATAGGCATCGGCCTTGATCACCGCGAGCGCACGGGCGCCCGGCGACGCTTCGCGGGCCAGTTGGTAGTTGTGACGCAGGGCTTGAAGATCGATCAGGGCACGGGCAGGACGCATGGCGGCAGACTTCTAGGCGGTCATGTGGGAAGAAAAAACCGGCGCCGGCCGACAGCGTTAACCATCGGTGGCGCCGGGAGAGGGATCTTGCTTAAGGCAGAGCGGCCACGACGGACAGCTCGACCAGGATTTCCGGTTCGCAGAGCTTGGCTTCGACGGTTGCACGGGCCGGGGCGACGCCTTTTGGCAGCCACTGGTCCCATACGCTGTTCATCCCGGCGAAGTGCGCATCGATGTCCTTCAGGTAGATAGTCACCGACAGCAGGCGCGACTTGTCGGTGCCAGCCAGGTCCAGCAAACGCTCGATGTTGGCGAGGGTTTCACGGGTCTGCTGCTCAATCCCGGCGTTCAGGTCGTCGCCGACTTGCCCGGCCAGATACACGGTACCGCTGTGAACGACGATCTGACTCATGCGCTCATTGGTGAGCTGGCGCTGGATTGACATGTTTTGCAGGCTCCTGAGAATTACCGTAACGAGAAATATCGAGACCTTCGGCGCTGATCTGCGGCTTTTTCTTCGCCATCAGGTCAGCCAGCAGGCGACCGGAACCACAAGCCATGGTCCAGCCAAGCGTGCCATGCCCCGTGTTCAAGAACAGGTTGCGCATGGGCGTGGCGCCGACGATCGGCGTGCCGTCCGGGGTGGTAGGACGCAGGCCGGTCCAGAAACTGGCCTCGGACAGATCGCCGCCCTGAGGATAAAGATCGTTGACGATCATCTCCAGCGTTTCGCGCCGACGCGGATTCAGCGAGAGGTCAAAACCGGCGATTTCCGCCATGCCGCCAACGCGAATGCGGTTGTCGAAACGGGTGATCGCCACCTTGTAGGTTTCGTCGAGGATGGTCGAAGTCGGGGCCATGGCCGGGTTGGTGATCGGCACGGTCAGCGAGTAACCCTTGAGCGGGTACACCGGGGCCTTGATGCCCAGCGGCTTGAGCAGTTGCGGCGAATAGCTGCCGAGGGCCAGCACGTAGCGATCGGCGGTTTCCAGCTTGCCGTCGATCCAGACGCCGTTGATGCGGTCGCCGGCGAAGTCCAGGCGCTGGATGTTCTGGTCGAAGCGGAATTCCACACCCAGCTTGGTGCACATTTGCGCCAGGCGCGTGGTGAACATCTGGCAGTCGCCAGTCTGGTCGTTCGGCAGGCGCAGGGCGCCGGCCAGGATGTCGGTCACGCTGGCCAGGGCCGGCTCGACGCGGGCGATGCCTTCGCGGTCCAGCACTTCGAAAGGTACGCCGGACTCCTTGAGCACGGCGATATCCTTGGCCGCGCCATCCAGTTGCGCCTGGGTGCGGAACAGCTGGGTGGTCCCCAGGCTGCGGCCTTCATAGGCGATGCCGGTCTCCAGGCGCAGTTCGTCGAGGCAGTCGCGGCTGTACTCGGACAGGCGGACCATGCGCTCCTTGTTCACGGCATAGCGGGCAGCGGTGCAGTTGCGCAGCATCTGCGCCATCCACAGGTATTGATCGATGTCGGCGGTGGCCTTGATCGCCAGCGGCGCGTGGCGCTGCAGCAGCCACTTGATGGCCTTGAGCGGCACGCCCGGCGCGGCCCAGGGCGAGGCATAACCCGGCGAAACCTGGCCGGCGTTGGCGAAGCTGGTTTCCATGGCAACGGCCGGCTGACGGTCGACAACCGTCACTTCGAAACCGGCACGGGCCAGATAGTAGGCACTGGTGGTACCGATCACGCCGCTACCCAAGACCAGAACGCGCATTTTCATATCCCTCATCGCGGATAACCGCTGACGTTTGTTATTCAGAGCGAAGATGCGCGCAGTATAAAAAGCAATGACCAGTGCTTTTCACTATATAAACGCCTATATTTGGCGAGAATTCTCGGCAAAAACCCTTTTCACGGAGGCGCATCCCCTATGCGGACCAACCACCAGACGAAGCGCGAGCTGGACAAGATCGATCGCAATATCCTGCGCATCCTGCAGGCCGATGGGCGCATCTCCTTTACTGAGCTGGGGGAAAAGGTCGGGCTGTCGACCACGCCGTGCACCGAGCGGGTCCGCCGCCTGGAGCGCGAAGGCATCATCATGGGCTACAACGCCCGCCTCAACCCGCAACACCTCAAGGGTAGCCTGCTGGTGTTCGTCGAAATCAGCCTGGACTACAAGTCCGGCGACACCTTCGAGGAGTTCCGCCGTGCCGTGCTGAAACTGCCGCACGTACTGGAATGCCACCTGGTGTCGGGGGACTTCGACTATCTGGTGAAGGCGCGGATTTCCGAAATGGCCTCGTACCGCAAACTGTTGGGCGACATCCTGCTCAAGCTGCCCCACGTGCGCGAATCCAAGAGCTATATCGTGATGGAAGAGGTGAAAGAGAGCCTGAGCCTGCCGATTCCGGATTGATTGCAACGGCCCGGAGACCCTGTCGTCAGGGCAATCGCTTTCGCGGGCAAGCCTCGCTCCTACGGGACTGGTGCAACCT
>NZ_JAQZAB010000096.1:131272-212121 GCF_028640915.1 Pseudomonas sp. B3G-3
GGAGCGAGGCTTGCCCGCGATGGCTTTGGATCAGACCAGCACCTGCCGGGTGCTCGCCATGTATTCATGGATCTGCTTTTCCACCCGCGGGTGGATCAGTTCCACCGGGCGCCGGCCATTGGGGCATGGCAGGCTCGGCGTGGTCCCGAACAGGCGACAGATCAGCGGCCGCTCGTCATACACCGTGCAGCCGTTGGGCCCCAGGTGCACACAGTTCAGCTCCTCCATCGCCGCGTCCTGCTCGGCCCGGGTCTTGCGCGGCAGGCGCGACATTTCTTCGGTCGAGGTGGTGACCGGACCGCAGCAGTCGTGACAGCCGGGCACGCACTCGAACGAGGGGATCTGCTGTCGGAGCATGCGGACTTTCTGGCTGTTGCAGCTCATCGAAGCGCTTACCGGGAGTATGGAGAGGCGGCGATTTTGCCCTAAAAGCCCTGTTCCAGACAGCACTGGCCGACCAGTGTTGCCGCGCCGGAAAGGTCCGGCTTATGCTCCGTCAAATTTTCCAAACACACGAATCAGGATGATCCACATGAACACCCGTGTTCAGCCGTCGGGGCCAGGCCATTCGCACCCCGCCTCCTACTACGCCGCCAGCAGCCTGCCCCAGCCCGATTATCCGGCGCTGACCGGCGAGCAGGTGGCGGATGTCTGCGTGGTCGGCGGCGGCTTTTCCGGGCTCAACACCGCGATCGAGCTGGCCGAGCGCGGGCTCAGCGTCATTCTGCTGGAAGCGCGCAAGATCGGCTGGGGCGCCAGCGGGCGCAACGGCGGGCAACTGATTCGCGGGGTCGGTCACGGCCTCGAGCAGTTCGCCCCCATCATTGGCGAGGACGGCGTACGCCAGATGAAGCTGATGGGCCTGGAAGCGGTGGAAATCGTCCGCCAGCGCATCGAACGCTTCCAGATTCCCTGCGACCTGACCTGGGGTTATTGCGACCTGGCCAACAAGCCGCGCGAGCTCGAAGGTTTCGCCGAAGATGCCCAAGAGTTGCGCGACCTGGGCTATCGCCATGAAACCCGCCTGCTGCAAGCCAATGAGATGCACAGTGTGGTGGGTTCCGACCGTTATGTCGGCGGCCTGATCGACATGGGCTCGGGGCACCTGCACCCGCTGAACCTGGCCCTGGGCGAAGCCGCGGTCGCGCAGCAACTGGGTGTGCGCCTGTTCGAACACTCGGCCGTGACCCGCATCGACTACGGGCCGCAGGTCAAGGTCCATACCGCCCAGGGCTCGGTGCGCGCCAACACCCTGGTGCTGGGCTGCAACGCCTACCTCAACGACCTCAACCCGCAACTGGGTGGCAAGGTGCTGCCGGCCGGCAGCTACATCATCGCCACCGAACCCTTGAGCGAAGAGCTGGCCCACGCCCTGTTGCCCCAGAACATGGCGGTCTGCGACCAGCGGGTGGCCCTGGATTACTACCGCCTTTCGGCCGACCACCGCTTGCTGTTCGGCGGCGCCTGCCATTATTCCGGCCGCGACCCGCGGGACATTGCTGCTTATATGCGGCCGAAGATGCTGCAGGTATTCCCGCAACTGGCGGCGGTGAAGATCGACTATCAATGGGGCGGCATGATCGGCATCGGTGCCAACCGCCTGCCGCAGATCGGCCGGCTCAAGAACCAGCCCAATGTGTATTACGCCCAGGCCTATTCGGGCCACGGCGTGAATGCCACGCACCTGGCCGGCAAGCTGCTGGCCGAAGCCATCAGCGGCCAACAGAGCGGTGGTTTCGATCTGTTCGCCCAGGTCCCGCACATCACCTTCCCGGGCGGCAGGCACCTGCGCTCGCCCCTGCTGGCGCTGGGGATGCTCTGGCATCGGTTGAAAGAATTGGTCTGAAGGTGCCTGTAGCTGCCACATGGCAGGCATGAAAAAGGCCGCATCCGGTGAAATCGGATGCGGCCTTTTGCGGTTGCTACGCAACCGATCGCAGGCTGCGCCAGCGGCTACAGATCAGCGGGGGCTTTCACAGCCGCCAGAACGGCTTGAGCCCTTCCTGCCGCGCCTGTTCGCGACTCAAGCCAATATCGCGCAACTGTTCGGTGCTCAGCTCAAGCAACGCCTTGCGTGTACGCAGTCGGTGCCAGTACAGGCCCCAGAGACCGAGGCCGGACGGCGCATTGCGGGCGGACGTCGCCCCTGCTGCCCGCTCCTGCCCAGCCGCCAGTTCCTGACTGTGTAACGACAGACGCACATCGCTCAAGCCGTTCATGTTTGCTGCTCCTGTTTACTTGGGTCGCTATGAGCAGACATCATGCGCGGGTGCTAAAAACCATTACAGATTCAAAGCACCGCTATTATTTCCATACAGAATTTCCCCTATCCGGGCTGAATCCTGTAATTTTGCGCCATCTGTACCGGTCACCCGATTAAATCACCCCGAGGCTGCGCCATGACCCTGTACGTCAATCTCGCTGAACTGCTGGGCACACGTATCGAACAAGGCTTCTATCGCCCCGGCGACCGGCTGCCGTCGGTACGGGCCTTGAGTGTCGAACACGGGGTCAGCCTGAGTACCGTGCAACAGGCTTATCGGGTGCTGGAAGACAGCGGCCTGGCGACGCCCAAGCCCAAGTCCGGCTACTTCGTGCCGGTCAGTCGCGAGCTGCCGGCATTGCCCGCGGTGGGCCGCCCGGCGCAGCGGCCGGTGGAGATTTCGCAGTGGGACCAGGTGCTGGAGCTGATCCGCAGCGTGCCGCGCAAGGACATCGTCCAGCTGGGCCGCGGCATGCCCGACGTCACCAGCCCGACCCTCAAGCCCCTGCTGCGCGGGCTGGCCCGCATCAGCCGGCGCCAGGACATGCCTGGCCTGTATTACGACACCATCTACGGCGTGCACGAACTGCGTGAACAGCTGGCGCGGCTGATGCTCGATTCCGGCTGCCAGCTCGGCGCCAACGACCTGGTGATCACCACCGGCTGCCACGAAGCCTTGTCCACCAGCATCCGCGCTACCTGCGAGCCCGGGGATATCGTCGCCGTCGACTCGCCGAGCTTCCACGGCGCCATGCAGACCCTCAAGGGCCTGGGCATGAAGGCCCTGGAAATCCCCACCGACCCGCTCACCGGCATCAGCCTCGATGCCCTGGAACTGGCCCTGGAGCAATGGCCGATCAAGGCCATACAGTTGACCCCCAACTGCAACAACCCGCTGGGCTATATCATGCCGGAGTCGCGCAAACGGGCCTTGCTGACCCTGGCCCAGCGCTTCGACGTGGCGATCATCGAAGACGATGTGTATGGCGAGCTGTCCTACACCTACCCACGCCCGCGGACCATCAAGTCGTTCGACGACGATGGCCGGGTGCTGCTCTGCAGTTCCTTCTCCAAGACCCTGGCACCGGGGCTGCGCATCGGCTGGGTCGCCCCCGGGCGCTACCTGGAGCGGGTGCTGCACATGAAATACATCAGCACCGGCTCCACCGCGCCACAGCCGCAGATCGCCATCGCCGAGTTCCTCAAGAGCGGCAATTTCGAGCCGCACCTGCGGCGCATGCGCACCCAGTACCAGCGCAACCGCGACCTGATGATCGACTGGGTCAGCCGCTACTTCCCCACCGGCACCCGCGCCAGCCGGCCGCAGGGCGGGTTCATGCTGTGGGTCGAGCTGCCGGAAGGCTTCGACACCCTGCGCCTGAACCGTGCGCTGCTCGGCCAGGGCGTGCAGATTGCGGTGGGCAGCATCTTTTCGGCCTCGGGCAAGTACCGCAATTGCCTGCGGATGAACTACGCTGCCAAGCCAACCCCACAGATCGAGGAGGCCGTGCGCAAAGTGGGGGCCGCGGCCATCAAGCTGCTGGCTGAAGAGTGCGCAACGGACTGACCTTTTCCTGTGAAACCGGCGTCACAGCTAGACCATCGCAGCGATTCGAGATGAGCTGACTTGAGATCCCGACAGGCCCTGGCCTTCCTTATGCTGATCGCGCTGTGCCTGAGCGGCTGCGTCAGCCTCAATGTGCCTCGCGAGCCCAGCCAGGCACTGCCAGCCGCCGACTCGGCCTTCGGTCGCTCGATCCAGGCCCAGGCCGCGGCCTATCAGGGACGCTCCGGCTTTCGCCTGCTGTCCGACAGCAGCGAAGCCTTCATGGCCCGCGCCGAACTGATCCGCAATGCCCAAAGCAGCCTCGACCTGCAGTACTACATCGTCCATGACGGCATCAGCACCCGGATGCTGGTAGACGAACTGCTCAAGGCCGCCGACCGCGGCGTGCGCATCCGCATTCTGCTGGACGACACCACCAGCGACGGCCTGGACCAGATCATGGCCACTCTCGCCGCCCATCCGCGGATACAGATCCGCCTGTTCAACCCCCTGCACCTGGGGCGCAGCACCGGCGTGACCCGTACCATGGGGCGCCTGTTCAACCTGTCGCTGCAGCATCGGCGGATGCACAACAAGCTGTGGCTGGCGGACAACAGCGCGGCCATCGTCGGCGGGCGCAACCTGGGGGATGAGTACTTCGACGCCGAACCCAACCTGAATTTCACCGACATCGACATCCTCGGCGTCGGCCCGGTGGCCGAACAGCTCGGACACAGTTTCGACCAGTACTGGAACAGCGCCCTGAGCAAACCCATAGGCGAGTTTCTGTCGCGCCTGCCATCGGCCAGGGAGCTGGCCAACACCCGGCTGCGCCTGGAGCAATCGCTGGACGAGGCGCAGCAACAGAACCATGCGCTGTTTCAGGAGCTCAAGACCTATCGGACCCAGCCACGCATGAACACCTGGCGCAAGGAGCTGATCTGGGCCTGGAACCAGGCGCTGTGGGATGCTCCGAGCAAGGTCCTGTCCAACGGCGAGCCCGACCCGCGCCTGCTGCTGACCACCCAGCTGGCACCGGAGCTGCAGAGCGTCAGCAAAGAGCTGATGATGGTTTCGGCCTACTTCGTTCCCGGCCAGCCAGGCCTGGTCTACCTCACCGGGCGCGCCGACGCCGGGGTTGCAGTGAGCCTGCTGACCAACTCCCTGGAAGCCACCGACGTACCGGCGGTCCACGGCGGCTACGCACCGTATCGCAAGGCGCTGCTGCAACACGGCGTGAAACTCTACGAACTGCGGCGCCAACCCGGTAATGGCGGCGGCAGTGGCCCTCATCTGTTCCACAGCGCGTCGTATCCTGGCTCGGACTCCAGCCTGCACAGCAAGGCGATGATTTTCGATCGCCAGAAGTCCTTTATCGGCTCCTTCAATTTCGACCCGCGCTCGGTGCTGTGGAACACCGAAGTCGGGGTACTGGTGGACAGCCCCGAGCTGGCCGAACGCGTTCGCAGCCTGGCGCTGCAAGGCATGGCGCCGGCCCTGAGCTACGAAGCGAAGCTGCAGGACGGCAAGCTGGTCTGGGTCACCGAAGACAACCAGCAACTGCACACCCTGACCCGCGAGCCGGGCAGCTGGTGGCGGCGCTTCAATGCCTGGATGAGCAATACCATCGGCCTCGAACGGATGCTCTGACCCCGGCCCTTGTAGGAGCGAGGCTTGCCCGCGATAGCGGAACTACATTCAATCAAGATGTTGACTGTCAGCCCCTCATCGCGGGCAAGCCTCGCGCCTACAGAGCTTGTGGCTGGACCGCGCCAAACGCGCCTTCACGCAACAACAGCACAATCAGCCCCAGGGCCCCGGCAGCCATCAGCAACAGCAAGGCGTGCCCGCTGATCCACTGGCTGCCCGCCCCCGCCACCAGCGGCCCGATCAGGCAGCCGATGCCCCACAGCTGGGCGACGTGGGCATTGGCGCGCACCAGCGCATCGTCGCGGTAGCGTTCGCCGATCAGAATCAACGACAAGGTGAACAGCCCCCCGGCGCTGGCGCCGAACAGCACCCACAGCGGCCAGATCAGCAGGGTGTCGAGCAGCAACGGAATGGCCAGGCTCGACAGCAGCAGGATCACCGCACAACTGGCGAACAAGGCGCGCCGCGATATGCGGTCGGCCAGGGCGCCGATTGGTAGCTGCAACAAGGCATCGCCCACCACCACGGTGCTGACCATTGCCAGGGCGATGTCCTCGGTAAACCCCTGGCGCAGGCAGTAGACCGGCAGCAGGGTCAGGATCATCGCTTCAAACGCGGCGAACAGCGCCACCGCCCAGCCAATGGCCGGCAGGCCACGGCAGAACCGCCATAGGTCACCGAAGGTCACGCTGCAGGACTCGCTGCTCGGCGCGCCGCTGCGGCCCATCAGCAGCAGAGGCGACACCACCAGCAGCACAACGCCCACCCAGAAACCGTAGTCATGCTCGGTGCCCAAGGCCCCCAGCAGCAGCGGGCCGGCCAACTGGCTCAGGGCATAGCTGCTGCCATACAGCGCCACCAGGCGACCGCGCCACCGCTCCACCACCAATTGGTTGATCCAGCTTTCGCCAAGAATGAAGACAATGGTCAGCACCACGCCAATCATCAGCCGCAGCACCAGCCACAGGGGATAACTCGGCAACAGCGCCAGCAGGCCAATGGAGATCGCCCCGCCCCACAGGCACAGGCGCATCAGCCCCGCCGTGCCAAAGCGCGCCGCCAGGCGGCTGGACACCTTCGCCCCGAGCAAGACGCCAATCGCCGGCATCGAGGCCATCACCCCGATTGCAAAGGGCCCATATCCCCAGCTCTCCAGGCGAAACGACACCAGCGGCATGCTCACGCCCAGGGCCAGGCCCACACTCAGGACAGCCGCCAAAACGGCGAAATAAGTTGCCCAGCGCATTTCCACGCTCCTGTGGATGGTTTTTTTCATGACAGAGACAACGCAGCCGGACCTCCCTGGCGGAAAGTCCGGCTGCGATATGGATCGGCTAACGGTGCGCGGGGTGGCGTCTGTTCAGATGCCCGAGATCCGCGCCCCTTGAATTACAGCTTGATCCAGGTCGCCTTCAGTTCGGTGTACTTGTCGAACGCGTGCAGCGACTTGTCGCGGCCGTTGCCCGACTGCTTGAAGCCACCGAATGGCGCGGTCATGTCGCCGCCGTCGTACTGGTTGACCCAGACACTGCCGGCACGCAACGCCTTGGCGGTCAGGTGGGCCTTGGAGATATTGGCCGTCCATACCGCCGCGGCCAGGCCATACGGCGTGTCGTTGGCGATCTGGATGGCTTCTTCCACCGTGTCGAAGGCGATGACCGAAAGCACCGGGCCGAAGATTTCTTCCTGGGCGATCTTCATCGCGTTGCTGACGCCGTCGAAGATGGTCGGCTCGACATAGGTCCCGCCGGTTTCCTGCAGGGTGCGCTTGCCGCCCACCACCAGCTTGGCGCCGTCGGCATGACCGGACTCGATGTACGACAGCACGGTGTTCATCTGCTGGGTATCCACCAGCGCACCGACGTTGGTGGCCGGGTCCAGCGGGTTGCCCGGTTTCCAGGCCTTGAGGGCCTCGATCACCAGCGGCAGGAATTTATCCTTGATCGAACGCTCCACCAGCAGGCGCGAACCGGCGGTGCAGACTTCGCCCTGGTTGAAGGCAATCGCGCTGGCCGCGGATTCGGCCGCGGCCTGCAGGTCCGGAGCATCGGCGAACACGATGTTCGGGCTCTTGCCGCCCGCCTCCAGCCAGACACGCTTCATGTTCGACTCGCCGGAGTAGACCATCAGTTGCTTGGCGATCTTGGTCGAACCGGTGAACACCAGGGTATCGACGTCCATGTGCAGGGCCAGGGCCTTGCCCACGGTGTGGCCATAACCTGGCAGCACGTTGAGCACGCCAGCCGGAATCCCGGCCTCGACAGCCAGCGCAGCGATACGGATAGCGGTCAGCGGCGATTTTTCCGACGGCTTGAGGATCACCGAGTTACCGGTGGACAGCGCCGGACCGAGTTTCCAGCAGGCCATCATCAGCGGGAAGTTCCACGGCACGATGGCGCCGACTACGCCCACCGGTTCGCGAGTCACCAGGCCCAGTTGATTGTGGGGCGTGGCGGCGACTTCGTCGTAGATCTTGTCGATGGCTTCGCCGCTCCAGCTCAGCGCTTGCGCCGCGCCCGGAACGTCGATACCCAGGGAGTCACTGATCGGCTTGCCCATGTCCAGGGTTTCGAGCAGGGCCAGCTCTTCCGCGTGCTGCTTCAGCAGGCCGGCAAAACGAATCATGGTGGCCTTGCGCTTGGCCGGCGCCAGGCGCGACCAGACGCCGGAGTTGAAGGTGGCGCGGGCGTTTTCCACGGCACGTTGCGCGTCGGCGGCGTCACAGCTGGCAATACTGGCCAGCAGACGGCCATCGACCGGACTGATGCATTCGAAGGTTTCGTTGGAAACGGCGGCGGTGTATTCGCCATTGATGTAGGCGCGGCCTTCGATTTTCAGTTCGCGGGCGCGTTGTTCCCAGTCGGCTCGAGTCAGGGTGGTCATGCGAGTGTCCTCCTCTTGTTGGATACAGGCGCCACGCGATCGATGCCGGCACCTTCAGGAATTCTGCCCGGCCAGCCTGCTTCGGCCCATGGCATTCGCCACCCTAAACCAGCGGCACCCGAAGTTTCAATATATTTGACAGAGGCCGGGCAAACGCCATTGCTATGTTCATTTTAATAAACATAGACTTTGGGCTTTCCAGCCACTCGCAGCACAACCAGGGGGGAATACCAGCATGAGCATCCAGGACATCGTCGACTTCAATCAGGCCAACACTGCGGCCGAGCGGTATCGCCCCGCCCAGGAAAAAGTCCTCAAGGGCGACCCCGAGCAAACCGTGTTCAACCACTACAACAGCCCGTGCGGCCAGATGAACGCCGGAGTGTGGGAAGGCGAGGTCGGCCAGTGGACGGTGAACTACACCGAGCATGAGTATTGCGAGATCGTGCAGGGGGTTTCGGTCCTGCGTGATGGCGAGGGCAATGCCAAGACCTTGCGCGCCGGTGACCGTTTCGTCATTCCCGCCGGTTTCCGCGGCACCTGGGAGGTGCTGGAGCCGTGCCGCAAGATCTATGTGATCTTCGAACCGAAAGCCTGAATCGCAGGCACAAAAAAACCCGCTTGAAGGCGGGTTTTTTTGTCAGAAGAAAAATCAATTACTTGATTTTGCCTTCCTTGTAGATCACGTGCTTACGAACAACCGGATCATATTTCTTGATCTCGATTTTGTCCGGAGTAGTGCGCTTGTTCTTGTCGGTAGTGTAGAAGTGACCAGTACCGGCGCTCGAAATCAAACGAATCAATTCACGCATGATTAGCTCCCTTAAACCTTGCCATCGCGACGAAGTTCGGCCAGCACGACATCAATGCCACGCTTGTCGATGATACGCATGCCCTTGGCAGATACACGCAGACGCACAAAACGTTTCTCGGACTCAACCCAGAAGCGGTGATGCTGCAGGTTCGGCAGGAAACGACGACGGGTTTTGTTGTTTGCGTGGGAAATGTTATTCCCAGTCACCGGACCCTTACCGGTAACTTGACAGACTCTCGACATGCCTCAGCCCTCTAAAACCACATGCCCAACCCGGCATGGGTTGGCCGCTTAATCTCTCAGTCATTTGGCGCCAGGCGCCGCGTTTCTTTAGGGTCTTACCGGCTACACCTACAAGCGAAGGAACCGGGCCCCTAGAAAAGAGCGCTGCTTTATACCAGAAAGACCCCGTAGCAACAACAGCCGGTGTGCTTTGGATTTCGAAAACTCCCTGTTTTCTTGCTCCGGATGCCTGCACCAAGGGCTGGGGCCATGACTGACCGCTCGTCGCAGAATAAATTTTCCGTGGACGAAACAAACGGCAAAACCAGCATGAACCGCCGCTGCGCCGGTCACTCCAGGTCAATATATGGAAAAAACTCTGTCAATTTATGCCTAATGTGACCATGGCAACTGGCCGCAGAGAGGCTTGGCGCAGCAATAAACGCAAACCTTTCCGGTCCGCAGGCCCAAAAAGGGGATAGTCATTTTCCAGCGAGGCCACTAGGGTAGGCCTTTTCCAGACTGCACTCGCAGATGGGCCTTCGATCTGCAAAGGAAGCCAAACATGCGCCTCGCTGCCCTCCCGCTCCTGTTCGCCCCTCTTCTTCTGAGCCCGCTGGCCCACGCCGCCGCATTAAGTGTGTGCACCGAGGCCAGCCCGGAAGGTTTCGACGTAGTGCAGTACAACTCGCTGACCACCACCAACGCCTCGGCCGATGTGCTGATGAATCGTCTGGTGGAGTTCGACGCCAGCAGCGGCAAGGTAGTACCGAGCCTGGCCGACAGCTGGGAAGTCTCGGCCGACGGCCTGACCTATGTGTTCAAGCTGCACCCGAAAGTGAAGTTTCACCGCACCGCGTACTTCAACCCGAGCCGCGAGCTGACTGCCGAAGACGTGAAGTTCAGCTTCGACCGCATGCTCGACCCGGCCAACCCCTGGCATAAAGTGGCGCAGAGCGGCTATCCCCATGCCCAGTCGCTGCAACTGCCGGCGCTGATCAAGAAGATCGACGCCCTGGATCCGCTGACCCTGCGCTTTACCCTCGACCACGCCGATTCGACCTTCCTCGCCACCCTGAGCATGGGGTTTGCGTCGATCTACTCCGCCGAATACGCCGACCAGTTGCTCAAGGCCGGTACCCAGGACAAGCTCAACAGCCAGCCGATCGGCACCGGGCCCTTCGTTTTCGGCCGCTTCCAGAAAGACGCCTCGATCCGCTACAAGGCCAACCCCGACTACTTTGCCGGCAAGCCGGCGGTGGACTCGCTGATCTTCGCCATCACCCCGGACGCCAACGTGCGCCTGCAGAAACTGCGCCGCAACGAATGCCAGATCGCCCTGTCGCCCAAGCCGCTGGACGTGACCGCCGCACTTGAAGAGCCTGCGCTCAAAGTCGAGAAAACCGCGGCTTTCATGACTGCGTTCGTTGCTATCAACAGCCAGCACCCACCGCTGGACAAACCTGAAGTGCGCCAGGCCATCAACCTCGCCTTTGACAAGGCCAACTACCTGAAAGCGGTCTTCGAAAACACCGCGGAACCCGCCAACGGCCCCTTCCCGCCCAACACCTGGAGCTACGCCAAGGAGTTGCCGGGCTACGCCCACGACCCGGCGAAAGCGCGCCAGCTGCTGGCCAAGGCCGGCCTGAAGGACGGCTTCCAGACCACAATCTGGACCCGCCCTTCCGGCAGTTTGCTGAACCCCAACCCGAGCCTGGGCGCGCAACAGCTGCAAGCAGACCTGGCGGAAGTCGGGATCCAGGCGGAGATCCGCGTAATCGAATGGGGCGAACTGATTCGTCGGGCCAAGGCCGGCGAACACGACCTGCTGTTCATGGGCTGGGCCGGCGACAACGGCGACCCGGATAACTTCCTCACCCCGCAGTTCACCTGCGCGGCAGTGAAGTCCGGGACCAACTTCGCCCGCTACTGCGACCCGGGCCTGGACAAGCTGATCACCGCTGGCAAGACCACCACCGAGCAGGGCGTGCGCAGCAAGCTTTATCAGCAGGCGCAAACCCAGATCCAGCAGCAGGCCCTGTGGCTGCCGCTGGCCCATCCGACCGCCTTCGCCCTGACGCGCAAGGATGTCCATGGGTATCAGGCCAGCCCATTCGGTCGCCAGGACTACTCGAAGGTCAGCCTCAGATAAGCAGCGGCAAGCGGCGAGCTACAAGCTGCAAGTTCAGAGCAGTCCTCGTACCGCTTTAACTTGCAGCTTGCCGCTGGAAGCTTGTCGCTGCTTCTCTACATCCAGCCGTACTCGGCCATCGACAGCGGCTCGCCCTCGCCGACGATGAAATGGTCGAGTACGCGCACATCCACCAGGTCCAGCGCCTCCGTGAGCCTGCGGGTCAGCACCCGATCCGCCTGGCTCGGCTCGGAAACGCCCGAAGGATGGTTGTTTATCGACTATTCTCGTCTTAACACGATTTGTTGACAGCCTCATCTACAACCAAGGCAGAGGTCACCGAGATGAGAGTAATCAAAGTCCCGGGTTGCTGCATTGCGCGATCTACCGTCACCCAACATCCTATTTTAATTGATGTTTTCCTCATCATTGATGAAAACGGCATGCCTCTCTGGCACGAAAATCTCTTCCTTATCGAAATAGCTAAAGAGTTCGATGCTAATACCTGCAGAGCATATGCCAGTGACCTACTTAGCTTTGCACGAATGAGCGCCCCCATGGGGGGCTGGAGTTTCGTGAATGATTCAATTATGAGCGGGTATTTTGTTGGCGATCTAATTCAAGCAAGGGGCTTCAATGAAAGCAGCATTTTAAGACATGTATCTTCGCTCAAGAAGTTCTACAAATGGTTATTTGATAAGGGATATCTCTCCACAGAGAACAAGTTCAACTGGAAATATAAGAAATATTTCGTTGAAACCCTAGATAATTACTCAGCTTTCACAGCTTCTCAGCACAGTCATCATTCAAGCTACATCACAACCGAAAACTATAAAAAACTACTTACAAACGTTTACTCTAACTCTCCTTTTCTATCCGCAAGGGATAAAATTTGCATCCAACTCGGCTACTTGAGCGGAACCAGAGCATGTGAAACGTTAAGGATAAAAGCAAGCATTTTATTAGCATCGATAGAACACGCAAAAAAGAAAAATAAAGGTATTTGGGCGACAGCCACTTACAACCTTGTTGGAAAGAGAAACAAGCTCAGGCCTCTTGAAATACCACCTGGACTATGCAATGAAATTAGCGAATTTATCAGACGTTTCCCAAATACTTTCGCAAGTACTGATTGTCCCTTGATATGCCGTGAAAGTGGAGAACCTCTGTTGAATGAAAAACATGCTTCCTATGCGTTCTCAAAAGCACACAAACTTTCAGATTTGACGCGAAAAGGGCACCAAGGCTATCACGCATTGAGGAAAAGCTTTGCCACAAATCTAGTGAAGACGTGCCATGAATACGGAGTAGATCCGTATGTGGTTGTTCCTCGCCGAATGGGCCATGACAACATTGAAACCACCATGGGTTACATTTTTTTTGAGGCGCTCTTAAGCAATAGAAGCAAGATTCTCAGAGATATGCGCATGATGCACTTTAAAGGGTTGAAACATGCATAATCGCCATAAGCGCAACCCACCAAATGACCCAGATAGCCTTCTTATAAATTCCTTAATTGAGGAAGGCAAAATCATCCTCGAGGCCCCTAATACCTTCCGAATATCTAAATTTGAAGTAATTGTAGAAAGAAGCGAATACTTATATCAGATACTATCCATCCCAAGGCAGCTTCGTGAAAACCCCGACTTACCTCTAGTCCTAGATTACTTTACTACAAAGTACCACTGGTACGAAAACCCATCTAGAACCACCAGAGTAAGAGCCCGTGGCACAGCAAAGTACTTCCTCGACTTTTTAGAAGAGAATTATGAGAATTTGCTATCGCTACCCCAAGCTATTCTAAGATTCTTAAGTCATCTAAAAAATAATAAAAGCCCTGGAGCGACACGGCATGACGCAGTAATCTTGAGAAAAATTTTTTATAGGGCGATTGAAGAAAAATATCCGGAAGCATCAAAGAGGCCTAAAAGTGTTAGCGAAATTATTCAAGCCACAAACCAGATTCAAGTAAAATCTGAAAACAGAAAGAAGAATCCTGCGCTAGGCAGGTACCTAGGAATAAGCCACAAAAAATATACAAACAACCAACTTCTCAACGGCATTCGACTTGGAGCAATGTGGCTTCTTAACAAAATATCTGATTATAGGCAAAGGATCATATCCTTGCCTGAGGTCAAAGATGCTATCAGCCGCTGTTCAGGTTTGAGTGAAATAGAGATAGAGAAGCTATACCCTAACTATGCTTATACAATGGCGGCAGAAGGCCGTAGGTTAACAGATCCTGCCTATGCTCAATGGTGCCTAATACAAAGCGACCCACTTCTGACAGAATGGCATTTCTATAACGACAAAAAGTTCCGAAGGCACTCGCTTGACTACGGCGACGAGGAGTCTGTGCATCTTTTTACTGAGCCGGCAAGAGATCTGTTTATAGGCCGATATTTAGACCACAAACACAAGATTGTCAGGGTGTCAGCCAAAGGTCTTGGCCAGAAAGACATAGCATGGAGAGTTCTTCGACCGGTCTATCACGCTGCAAGGCTTGCCAAACGTCCCAGCACCCACTTATGGGGAATCAACTGGATCAGACACACACCAATTGAGAAGCTTCTGTTCGTATGGCTCTTATCCACTGAGCGTATTCAAAGCAGTGGAATCAAGTCAATGAAAATTCCATGCCTCGAGTTTGATGAGCAAGAAAAACCAAAAACACTTCAACTCATTTCCCTGAAACTTAGAAAAGGCCATTCAGGCGGGATCAAAAGAGCTGTTGTTAGAAGTCAGATATACAAAAAGCACCACCCTCCTTTTCACACCTACTCAGAATGGCGGAAGACTTGCATCTTGGCAAAGGAGACCATTGCCAATTTCAATAAGGAGGGTTTTTTGATTGCCAACTCGAGTGCAGCACTTCAAGGGAACCTCTCCACTGATATGAGACTCGAAACATATGTATTATTTCGAATTCTTATTACTCAGGGAACCCTGTGGCAGGAGACGTTCCTTTCAGAGAACGACGACCATCTTAACGAGGCACGGGCCTTCATTGAGATTCTCCGAAATAGAATTCTCGCACCAGATGCACAAAAAATCCCACGCCTTCCCCCAGACCCCATCTCACAAAGCCTGGTGCTTGAAAAAGAGCTAGAGACCAATCAAACCGAGCTTCATTCGGAGATTAACTCTCGGGCCATGGGTCATAGCGTTGCAACTGGAAGGCATATATACAAAGATGGATTCATGGCCGCCGAGGTTTCTGAGATTGTAGAGCCTGTGGATGCATTCATCCGAAGAGTAGGTGATGAGCGCTTCAAAACAGCGCTGGCTCTTTCTAGCCAACTGGCACAATCATCTCACAAAATATCTCTATCAGAACTAAAAGAGATATCAGGAATTGATGATTCCGCACTAACAATAGAGAAATTGATTGATACCTTAACGGAGAAAGATCGCCTATTGATTACAGGCGAACTTCTTCATGACTCGCAAAAGATAATAATAGAAACAGACTTCACTGCCGCAATCATGGCTAGTTACATAGAACATCTTGAAGAGTCCCTAGCCTCAATTATCACCACCGAAAGAACGGACACCTGCACTACACTTCTCGGCGAGCTAATCTACTTGACTCAAACGCTAAGATCTTTTCCAGCAGAGATCAAAGCTGCAGGAGAAACACTGAGAAAGTCGTTAGACCTTAAATTCCCTCCGGTGATATAAATGAGAAAACTTACTTACGCTCAAAATTTGCAAGAAATATATTCCTCATATAGTCCAGAATCTGACCTCTGGACTATATCTTATGAAGGAAATGGCGATCTCTATCAGCACAAACTGGACTTCTCCATTCAACCGATTAGCCAAGTTATGCGCATACTGGCTAAGCAGGTCCTTAATGAATGGTTAAAAGACTTAAATTACGGCGAAGGAAAGCCCATAAAATCCAGCATTCTCAAGATATCTAATAGAGCAATTCTATTCCTTGCCGTATTTGAAAAACTTTTCCCGCATAAGAAATTATCAGAGCTTGATCAAACCTCGCTCGAAGTCTGTGTAACTACGGCCATGTATCATTCTTTAGTGCAAAACCCAAGCGGAGACGGGATCATCCTGAAAGCTCACTCGCGACCTTTCCGTAAAGGCTTTCTGACTACACTCATTACTGCATACAGGTTATTTTATCGCTACCACCAAGAGGGCCGGTGCAATGACGGCCCCGAGCGCTTAGTAACCCAGCCCGTAATAACAAGATACCTGAAAGAGGATTTATCTGCTTTAAATCTTGACTTTCAAGATTGGCAGAACGCTAACAGCTATGGATCTATACCTTTTGTGGTGGCTAACCTACTGATGGTCGACGCGATTAAGACATTGCGATCATCTAGAACAAGGCAACTGCTCACTTACTTCAAAATAACAAGAGAAACAGGTCGATTAGATTTGGTAAGCAAAATATGGGGTTCCGACAACAACAAGATTAGGAAATTCCGTTTTACATCCAACATTGATCATTTAATTCAGCCATTCGGAGGCGACTCACGCGAATCAGTTGAGTGCAAGAGCCTAATATTGATTCCGCTCCACAATGAGCTTCAAAGCTCTTTCGGCTCTGGCTATCGCTTTCCGTGGCCAAGATACAACGACCTACAGAATGATCATCAGAGAGTAATGCTTGCCTGCTATATTATATTCTTATTCATTATGGGCAAACGTGGCGGTGAGGTCCGACCTCTTCGTGCATGTGATATTTCAGTTCCTCGATATCGCAGTAACTCAGCAACCGTCACCACTCCGAATTTCAAAACTAACGATGGCATTCGAAGCACCCAAGGAGTTACTGATTTCATCGAAGAGGCATTTGAAACCCTTATCGGTCTTTTCTATACAGATATTCGCGACACGGAAACGCCTCTATTCTCAACCCTCCCGTTTCTCAACAGCACAGATAAGCCAAATGGAAAGGTGTCACACAGCCATCTCTGCAGACTTCTTCAAGATTATTATCTTGAATTTATTGAACGTGCAACCAATCAAGTCGAAATCAATATTAGACAAATCCACCCCCAGATCTCTCCCCATCAGTTCAGACATTCTTTTGCGGAGTTTTCCCTGAGGCGCTTTGACGGAAATGTTGAAGAGTTACTTCGACAAGTATTTCGGCATGGCGCCAATTTAAAATGGATAAAAAATTACTCTGCCGACAAGCTTGATGAAGAAATCGGACAACGCTTGAATCAGGAATACATCAGAGAGTTAGTCCCCAGAGTCCTACGAGACCGCAACACTTTAGAAAATGACTTTGTCGGCGGTATGGCGGTTTATATCAACACAGTCATCAGACCGCAGACGTTGCACATGACACCATCTGAATTTGAGAAATACCTGGATGAGATTGCGAGGGACTTTGTCTCAGTAACACCACATGAATATGGTTGGTGTCTACTTCATAAGCTTTTTGCCACACAAGCACAATGCTCGCTTGATGGCATAACTCCTTCTCCGCGAGCAACAACATCAAAAAAATGTAACGGGTGTGTTAATTTTCTGTCGTCGAGAAGAGCTCATTTTTCGGTTCAGCGCCAAATAGCCATTACGCACATTGACTTTATTGAAAGCAACGTCTGGAAGCTTCCAGAGCTACAACATGGGAGCCGACTCGCTATCCGAGACGCCCAAAAACTCTTCCCTGAACTTAGGGATTTAGGAGAGCTTTGATATGTCTATTCGAGATAAACTCTCCAGAGCTAGCTCTACTGACACCCCGACATGGCTTAGTGGTGCAAGCAATACCACTAAAGAGCTTTATCAGTCAGCCTTACAAGAGTTCATCCGCCTAAAGCAACTAATTTCCGGTGGAGGAAATATTTCTTTAAAGGACCGAAAGATTAATCAGAGTTCTGTAGCAAGAAATGCAAACAAGGACAAAAGTATCCTTTCAATGCGTCGTCAACCTGAGCTAATGGAGTGGATCAACCAGAAAAATGTCGAACTTTCACTTCTTCTAGCCCGCTTCCCGAGACATAAAATCAAATCCAAATCAGCTACTACCCTCAAGTCTGAAATTACGAAACTTAAAGAGATTAACAACGCCAAAGTCCTAGAGGGTCTACGCTCCTTCGTTGAAACCATACTTTCATCAAATTTACTTAGCGATCGCGATTTGCTTGCTCGTGAAAATATCCGATTAAAAAAAAAGATTGACACTCTTAATAATCAAATCATCAATCTGCAGGACAACTGCAATCAACAGGCAATTCAAATTGCCAAGCTAAAAGCCGCGAGGTCGAAAGTAAATCTGACAATAGTTCCTGATACAGAAAGCTAGGCTTCTACCCACAGCACTGTGGATTTGGTGAACAGCTCGTTCACACGGCTGAACAATCAGTTGGGAAATTGCATCCCACCTGACCACCCATTTGCATTGCCACTGACCAGTCAATTACATCCATTCTGACCACCCGCTTGCATTAGGCTTGACCAACAGGCGACGCAGTGGACCCTTTATGGCCGTGTGGAATGCTACGCATCATGCGTATGGAAAAGGTTGTTTCAGGCGCGCCTGAAGAAGATGGACGTCGATGAGGTCGATGCTCGCCCAGCTTTCCGATTCAACAAATCTGGGCCGCTCATTGAAAGCCGTTCCTGGCATCGGTGCGAAATCCCAACTACTGGAAAGACAAGCCCGGCGATCAGGAGACAAACGGTCATTGATCAAATGTCAGATATATAATTCAATATCTGACATTTGATCAATCGAGCCATGACATGCCATCGATTCCCAAAGCGATCTTGGAGCGCAGCCAGTCTTTAAAAGAGGGCGAGGTGCTTGCGCCTAAAGAGTTTCTTCATCTGGGTAGTCGCGCCGCTGTAGATCAAGCATTCTGCCGGTTAGTCAAAGCTGGGCAGATGATGCGTGTAGCGCGTGGGACTTATGTTGCGCCGGTGCGCACGAATGGCTGCACCAAGGTCCCCTCGATTATGTCGGTGATGAAATCGATCGCGGCCCAAGGCAAGCATGGCATCTCATTCGATGGCGCACGGGCCGCGAAAATGCTGGGATTAACGAAATCCTCTATCCGACGGGACGTGTACCTTACTACTGGACGCAGCAAGCAATTGGCAGTTGGAAGCCGAAGAGTTCATCTCCAACACGCGCCTTACTGGTGGTTTTCTCTAGGATCCTCGCCAGCAGGAGAGGCACTCCGAGCGCTGGCCTGGATGGGGGAAGAGCAAGCAGAAAGGTCCGCCCAGATGGTACGTCAGCGCCTGGCAAAAGCTGAATGGGAAAGTCTGGCCTCGGTGAGAGCAAGCCTCCCCAGTTGGATGGCTATAGCCTTGGGGAAAGCAGCAATGCACGATGGCCCGCGCTGAGTGGAAGCCGGCGATCGGTACAAGCGCCAAGAATATTGACTCGCTTAGATAAAAGCGCGTCCTAAGGATTAGACTACCCCCCTTCGGAAGGTTGAAAGCTATGGCTAGCAGCGAACATCTAAAAGCGCTACTGCGCTCGCATATCAAAGGGGATGACACACATTTCCTAGCCGTTGCTATGCAAATGGCAGCACATGAAGCCAAGCAAGGCCATAGCAAGCTCGCAGATGATTTACGGGCCATCATCGACACAGCCAAGAAAAACCGGCTCCCCTCAGGACAACCAGTGCCGATCGGTCAGCCGAGAGGCGAGTTGAGCAACCTGCTGTCCGTAGTTCTACCAAGAACTCGCTTTTCGGAAATGATCCTGGATGAGGTTACCCATAATCGTTTGGGACGGATCATCAACGAGCAGCGCAATTTCGAGAAGATTCGTGCTCATGGCCTGTCACCTCGCCGTAAATTGCTGCTTGTTGGCCCTCCAGGCACAGGTAAGACCATGACTGCTTCAGCGCTCGCCGGTGAGCTTGGCATCCCGCTGTACATCGTCCGCCTGGACAGCCTTATCACCAAGTACATGGGCGAAACCGCAGCCAAGCTTCGCCAGATCTTCGATGCCATCCGTGATACCCGTGGCATCTACTTTTTCGACGAATTCGACGCCATCGGCTCACAGCGGGGGTTAGCCAACGACGTGGGCGAAATCCGCCGCGTCCTGAACAGTTTTCTTCAGATGATTGAGCAGGACCAGTCCAATAGCCTGATCATTGCCGCCACTAATCACCCGGAAATTCTCGACTACGCCTTGTTCCGGCGCTTCGATGATGTTATCGAGTATGGACTGCCCAATGAGGAACAGACCAAGGCTGTGCTTAAGAATCGACTGACGAATTTTTCGAAGTCGATTCGCAACTGGGACAACCTGTGCAAAGTCGCAGAGGGCCTCAGTTACGCAGAACTGGCGAGGGCAGCGGACGACGCGATCAAGGACGCGATCATTCATGATCGTACTGCGGTGGCGGCCAAGGACGTGGAAAGGCATCTTGAGGAGCGAAAGACTTTCCATGTAAGACAACGCTCCTAAGTTAGAGCTTCTCAATGGCAGAACAGACACCAAAACAACTACCCCATATTCGTCTGGCAAAGAAAGGTAACGCGGAGCCTTATCGAAGCCCTCGGGGCAGTGGTCGCAAAATCCAGTACCCCAAGCTCAACAGAGCAGAGCACGGCAAGCACCTACAGGCTCAGATAGGTCGACTCAAGCTTCGCATGGACGAAGCTGTCGGCCTTCAGCAAGCAGCTGGTAAAGGGGGCGGCTTAGGGCTACAACTTGAGTTCAAAAGCCAGCCTGATGTCCACCTGGCATTTGAGAGCCTCAGCCGAGAAAAGCAGCAAATCGAGCTGCTGAATGTCCGGCAAAGCCCCGACGGGATCCATTGGGCCACTGTCTTTGTGCCGAATGGGCAACTGAAGGTTTTTGAGAAGCTAGTGACGGGATATCTCACTAAGGGAACCGCCGAAAAACCACGTAATGCCCCGCTCCTGAACACAATCCAAGAAATTCGTGCTGCCACCTTCGAGGCGCTGTGGACTGACGCACCAGATGCGTTGCCTCAGAACGCCGATGAGGTGATCTGGTGGGAGTTCTGGCTTCCGGCTCGAGAAAGCGCCACAGCTGCGCTTCAGCGATTCCAGACCACAACAAAATTACTTGGCTTCAATACATCCAAGCAGTTTCTGACTTTTCCGGAACGGATCGTTCTCGGCGTCCAGGCCTCACGAAATGCCATTTCTGCCTCGTTAGATCTGCTCAATGAAGTCGCCGAAATTCGCAGGCCGAAGGAGTCCGCCGACTTCTTCGATTCGATGGATCCCCAGGAGCAACGACAGTGGGTCGATGAACTCCTGCAGCGAACGATACCCCCTGCTGCGGACAGTCCGCGTGTTTGCTTGATCGACACTGGTGTAAATGCTGGCCACCCCCTTCTGAGCCAGCATCTCGATCTTGCTGACCTACACGCAATTGATCCTGACTGGGGCGGCCACGATGAGTTCGGGCATGGAACTGGACTCGCCGGAGTCGCGCTCTATGGCGATCTGATACACCCCCTCAACTCCAGCTCACCTATCGCCCTTTCTCATCGTCTGGAGTCGGTAAAACTACTGCGCCAAGGAAAAGGCAACGAGGGAGAGCATTTCGGGTCCTTGACTATGCTTGCGGTAGGCCGTCCAGAACTTGCCCACTCCAACGCGAACCGTGTTTTCAGCATGGCAGTGACCAGTGTCGATGATCGAGACAAAGGCAGGCCCTCCGCATGGTCTGCTGCAATTGACTCACTGGCAGCTGACACACTCGGGGATCGGCAGTATCCACGCCTCTTTGTGTTGTCTGCGGGTAATGCAGACGAGAGCAAGTACGGCGACTATCCCTCCAGCAACCAAGCCGACAGCATTCACGACCCAGGTCAATCCTGGAACGCATTGTGCGTCGGTGCATATACGCAGAAGGTGAATGTCGCCAACTATGACGCCGTCGCGCCCGAGGGCAGTCTAAGCCCCTTCAGCACAACCTCACACAACTGGAAAGGCTCCCCGTGGCCAATCAAACCAGATGTCGTCTTCGAAGGTGGCAACCTAGCCAAAGATACGCATTGGACATGTACCCATCCTGATTTGATGCTGCTCACAACCTCGCATGAGCCAGAAAAACGACTGTTTGCCACAACATGGGCAACTAGTGCGGCTTCTGCTCTGGCCTCGAGAATGGCAGCACAGATCTATAGCGCTTACCCGCGCTACTGGCCTGAAACTGTAAGGGCGCTCATGGTGAACTCCGCTGAGTGGACTCCCCGGATGATCCAGGATTTTCGGCCAGACGAAACCAAGGGGTCATACGAACGCCTAGTGAGAACCTGTGGCTTCGGAGTGCCCAGTATCGAACGGGCCATGTGGAGCGCTTCCAACTCTCTGACGCTCATCGTTGAGGATGACCTCCAACCCTACAAGAAGCAGGGCAAAAATCCTCCTTCAGCACAGGATATGAATCTCCACCTGCTTCCCTGGCCAACCGAGTATCTACTCCACTTGGGGAACACCGAAGTCGAGATGCGCGTCACTCTCTCGTACTTTATTGAACCAAACCCCGGCGTAATGGAAAGGGGTATTACTGGACGGTATCGGTATGAGTCTCACGGCTTAAGGTTTGATGTTAGCCGACCCGGGGAGGATAAGGCGCAGTTCCGTTACCGCGTAAACAAAACAGCCCGAGAAGAAGAGGATGCGGATTATCAAGGGACTGTGGCTGATCCAGGATGGCTCATCGGTGACGCCAGACACCACGGCTCGCTTCACTCCGACGTCTGGCAGGGAACAGCAGCAAACCTGGCAAGCCTCGGCATGATCGCAGTCTCGCCCGCCTCTGGATGGTGGAAAACCATCACCAAGCAAGGCAAGTACCATAATAGGGCTCGTTACAGCTTGGTGATCTCGATCAAGACACCGCAAATGGACGTAGATCTTTATGCAGCCGTGCAGAACGTGATTGCGGCCGAGACAGCAATCTTGGTCTGAGCTCAGGGTTAGCCAGTCAGTTGCGTTAACGACTGCACTATCTTCCGCGTTGAGGGTAATGCTGCTCTATCAGGGCAATTACCCCTACTGGCGGTCAGAGCAAGGAGCATGAATGGCTGAACGGCTGCCAGAATAGACCACGTCAAGTGTTGCGCCGAATTCCGTGCTACCGCGATTCATTACCTTCAGCCAGTGAATGGCCTTCTTACGAAGGGATACGCACCTGGTGACCTTCTGGTTACTCCAGTCGCGAAACATTTTGGTCAGTCTGTAATCCAAGCGGCAAAAACTCATTTCTCAGCCTACACGGACCTGTACAAATGTAAGCGTCCGGCTAACGCACCTTACGTACGCCTAGCACTGCGCGCGTTTAGGTATCTGTAAGCACGAAACCCATAAAAATCAGGAGTTCGCATGAGCCATAGACGACCTAAACCACTCAATTACAGGGGTGATCAGTGAGTTGTTACGATGCCGAGTGCGCAGTAGGTAACCGTGGTCATCACGAATTACTGTAGGCCCTAACCGCACCAATAGGCCATCCTGGATCGCCTGATCCACAAGTGCACCCCAAGCGAGCGTGAGGCCTTTTCCCTGAATTGCAGCGTTCAAAAGCAATGGATAATTGTTAAAAGTGAAACTGGTTTTTTCATCAATTGAACCAAACCCAGCAAGGGCAGACCATCTCGCCCAATCCAACCACCTTGGATTGCGTTCATCCATATGAAGCAACGCCAGCGACTTCAAGTCGCTCTGTGTTACGTCAGTCCATAAACCGTGCTGCTGCGCAAAAGCCGGGCTGCATACTGGAAAGACCTTCTCCGGCGCGAGCATGATTTCGCTTTCCATTTTTGGATCACGTTGATCGAAGCTGATGGCCAAATCTACGTCATGCAAATTGGATGTGTCGTGCGAGTCCATAGGAAGAATTTGAAATCGTAAGCCAGGAAATTCGAGCTGGAGAAGATGCAGCCTAGGTAATAACCAAAGATGGGAAAACCCAAAATTCGCAGAAATTGTAATCAAAGGAACATGGTTAGAAAGGCTTGCTTGGACTCTTTCCAACGCAGAGTCCAAGTTGGACAGCAAGGGCGATAGGTCTTCGTAGAAGCGCTTTCCACTGGCCGTTGGCCGCAGGTGGTTGCCCGAGCGATTAAGCAAGGCTCCTCCCACCGTTTCCTCAAGGCTTCTGATTTGCTGTGAGATAGCAGGCTGAGTCGTGCCTATTTCCTTGGCTGCTGCGGTCATTGACCCGAGTCTGACTGCGGCCTCAAACGCCACCAGCGCCTTCATGGCAGGTAAAGTTTTTCTGTAACCTTCCATAAGATTTATGCATGCCCCGTATAAGGTTCAAGCGCGTATCTCGTCCGCTGTGGACTGAGTAGTCTTGGGCTTGAACCGAAATCTAAAACAAAAAAGCTCGGTCATCCTCACACACAAATTTGCTCTCTGCCAAGACCTACTAACCCTAGTTGATTTAACTGGTACGCGGAGACGAATCATGCGCAAAGCCTTGTTGTACCTAGCTTTTTCTGGATTGTCTTTCACCTCTTTAAGCACGCTCGCGGCAGCCGACACTGAACAGTGCAAGGCTATTCGGTTGGCCGATCTCGGCTGGGCGGACAATGCTGCCAACAATGGAGTGACGATGGCCGTGGCCGAGTCCCTAGGCTACTCCCCTAGCAAAACGCTGGTCGCAGTGCCCATTGCTCTCGGGTCGATCCAAGCGGGCAAGCTGGACGCGTTTCTCGATTATTGGTCGCCCTCTCTCGATCCCACCGTCATGCCATTGGTCAACGAAGGCAAGCTGCTCAAGCAACAGCCCCCGAACATGACTGGCGCCAAGTACACCTTGGCGGTGCCCACTTATCTTGCTGATCAGGGCCTGCATTCTTTCCAGGATCTTGCAAAATTCAAAGATCAGTTGGGTGGGAAAATTTATGGGATTGAGCCTGGGAGCGGTGGTAACTCATCCCTGAAGAAGATGATCGAAAAGAATCTCTATGGTTTGGGTAACTTCACTCTGGTTGAGTCCAGCGAAGCTGCAATGCGGATGGAGGTCGCGCGCGCCATAGCCCGCAAAAAGCCAATCGTATTTCTTGGCTGGGCTCCTCATCCGATGAACCTTGAATTCAAGATGACCTACCTTTCAGGTGGAGACGAGGTATTTGGCCCCGATTATGGTGCCGCCACTGTCTACACCGTTACGGCGCCCGAGTACACCACACGTTGCCCGAATGCTGCGAAGCTGATCAGCAACATGCGCTTTGACACCGATATGGAAAGCGAAATCATGGTAGGCATCCTGAACAAACAAGACCCCGTCATGCTCGCGAAAGAATGGATCAAGAAGAATCCCGCATGGCTGGAAAAATGGCTCGGCGGCGTCACAACGTTTGATGGGAAGGATGCCATGAGCGCTTCCCGCACCTACTTTGGCATCTGACGTTAAGCATTAGAAAAATGCATGGCAGGGATGCTGATTCCCCGCGTTTTCATCTAGCACACTTCTCTAAAGAATGGGTCACCTCCACTCTCAGGATCTGCAAAATGCAAGTCACCGAACTGAAAATTCAACAGACTCCTCCTGCGCTCAAATTTTCCACCGGTCAGGATGAGTACGAAATTCCTGCGTTGTGGCTCCGGGAGAAAACGCAGGATCCAGAGTCGACAGACGCTAATACGCAGCAGCGCCTGTTCGATTCCCACCTCATCGATCCAGACGTTCAATTGACAGAGGTTGAGCCCCTTTCACAAGGGCGGGTTCGAATTGCTTTCAGCGACGGTCATAGTGCCCACTACACAACAGACTATCTGCTGGCTGAAATTGTTGACGCCGATCACAGCCCAGTGCCCATTGCTTGGGATAGCAGTTTAGATCAGCGGTTGATTCGTCATGACTGGCGAGCGCTGGGCGATAGCAAAGCATTCGAAGCAGCGCTTATGGCCTACCTGCAATATGGCTACATCGTCCTTGCGAACGTCCCAAATACTCCTGAGCAGGTACTCGAAGTAGGTCGAAAATTTGGGTACATCAAGGAAACCAATTTTGGCACTTATTTCGAAGTTCGTTCAAAACCGAAGGCGAACGACTTAGCTTATAGCACCGTGGCCTTGGGCCCACATACCGATAATCCCTACCGAGACCCAGTGCCGGGCATTCAGCTCTTGCACTGCTTGGTCAACGAAACCTCCGGTGGGCTCTCGACGATGGTGGATAGCGTTAAGGTGGTGGATGCGCTTATGCAAGAAGACCTTGCAGGCTACATGCTCCTCAAAAACACTCCGGTTCGCTTTCGGTTCGTAGATAAAGGTGTAGAGCTGACCACCCGGCGTCCGATGATCAAGACCGATGAAACTGGGCAGACCCTTGGCGTGCACTACAGTCCACGTCTGGACAGCTTACCGCTGCTGAGGGCCGACGAAGTACGGGCATTCCATAAAGCACGTAAGCGTTTGGCCGAATTGTTCAATCATCCAGACTATGAGGTGAGGTTCCGGTTAGCCGCCGGAGAGCTGATGTTTTTCGACAACAGCCGAGTCCTTCATGGCCGCACAAGCTTCAACCCTTCCGAAGGGGCAAGGCATCTGCAAGGATGCTACATAGACTTAGACGGGCCGCGTGAGCGTTTGAGCGAAATTATCAAAGGATCCAAACAAACCGAAGAGGCCGCGTGATATGGAGCAGGTCGAGTTCATCCGCATGAAAGATGGAACGTCCGAGGAATACCATTTCCTTGAGCATCTGGAGAGTGAGTTCAACAAAGGGTTGGCTGATCGAATTCTGAATGCACTGCAAGGGTTGGCCACTACGCTAAGCGGTTACAAAATCAACCGTCTTGAGCATTCCTTACAAACGGCTGCTCGCGCTGAGGCAGACGGTGCAGATGAGGAGATGATCGTAGGCGCCTTGATCCATGACATCGGTGACGATCTCGCGCCGTATAACCACTCTCAGTACGCGGCATCGATTATACGACCTTATGTACGTGGCGAGGTTGCCTGGGTGCTGCATCATCATGGACTGTTCCAGAACTTCTACTATGCCCATTACTTTGGCGGGGACCGTAACGAGAGAGATCGCTACAGAGACCATCCATGCTTCCAGCTATGCGCAGATTTTTGCGAGCGTTGGGATCAGGCCTCTTTTGACCCAGCGTTCCCTACCCCAGATTTGGAGCACTTCGCACCAATGGTCAGGAAAATATTCTCTCGCAAGCCGTTTGATCCCGAAGTGATAGGTGCTGAGTACCCTCTTGGCTGACCGACTGGATATCGTCTATCCCGAGTCCGAAAGTACCTTAAGCTTTGGGCTCGGGAACTATGCATTTAGTTAATCTTTCGGGATAAGTTTTTTGCCCTTTCCGACAAGAGCGAAAGCGAGCTTGGATGGCTCTGTCGCTTTAACTCCATCCAACGGTCGAGAAAATTCAAGCTACGGCAAGCACGCCTTGCGTAGTTAAACGGACACCCACTTGTGCGGGAGCAACTCAGTAACCCCACTCGCCCGCTGCGTCGGCAGACGAGTTAGCACATCCTTCAAATACATATACGGATCATGCCCGTTCATACGCGCTGACTGAATCAAACTCATGATCGCCGCCGCTCGTTTGCCGCTGCGCAGCGACCCAGCAAACAACCAGTTGGAGCGCCCAAGTGCCCACGGCCTGATCTGGTTTTCGACTTGGTTGTTGTCAATGGGCACAGCCCCGTCGTCTAGGTAGCGCGTGAGCGCCACCCAGCGTTTCAGGCTGTAATCCAGGGCTTTGGCCGTGGCTGATCCGTTGGGCACCAGGTCGCGCTGGGCCAACATCCAGTCATGCAGTGTTTTGATGATCGGTACCGCCTTTTCCTGGCGTATTCGCCAACGATCCTCATCGCACATGTCCCGAGCTTGGCGTTCAACTTCGTACAAGCCGCCAATCGAGTACAGCGCTTGTTCAGCCAGCTGGCTTTTGTTCGCCACGTGCAGATCGAAAAACTTGCGACGGGCGTGGGCCATGCAGCCAATTTCTGTAATGCCTTTCTCGAAACCGGCTTTGTAGCCAGCGAAATCGTCGCATACAAGCTTGCCGTTCCACCGCCCAAGGAAGTTGCGCGCATGCTCGCCTGCGCGACTGGGACTGAAGTCATAAACCACAGCTTTGAGCGCCGAAAACGGCGTGGTGCAGTAGGCCCAGACGTAAGCGCGATGAGTTTTCTTCTCGCTTGGCGCAAGCATCTGAACCGGAGTCTCATCGGCGTGGATCACGCCCTGGGCCAACACTTGTTCACGTAGCGCATCGACCAGAGGCTGAAGTTGCACACCGGTCTGTCCGACCCATTGCGCCAGTGTCGAGCGGGCAATCGCCAGCCCGGCCCGACCAAAAATATTCTCCTGCCGGTACAGCGGCAAATGGTCGGCGAACTTCGCCACCATCACATGGGCCAGCAGGCCTGCGGTCGGGATCCCCTTGTCGATGACTTGGGCCGGTACAGGCGCCTGGATCAGTGTTTCGCACTTGCGGCACGTCCATTTTCCACGCACATGCTGCTCAACGGTGAACACGCCCGGGGTGTAATCGAGCTTCTCGCTGACGTCTTCGCCAATGCGCTGAAGTTGGCAGCCGCAGACGCACTGAGTGTTTTCTGGCTCGTGACGGATCACTGTACGTGGGAACTGCGGCGGCAGCGGCGCACGCTTGGGGGTCTGACGTAGCTCACCCGGTGCAGGTGGCGGATTGACCGCCTTCAGCTCGGCCTCGATGGCCGCGATATCAGTGTCGAGCAGATCGTCGAGCAAGCTACCTTGGTCAGGGCTTAGCTGTTCGCTGCGCTTGGCGAACTTGTGTCGCTTGAGGATGGCGATCTCAAGAGCTAGTTGCTCGTTGACCGTTTCAAGACGGTGGATTTTCTGGCCCATCGAGTCAACCTGAGACAGCAACTGCAAGGCCTGTTCAGCCAAGGCACGTAGCTGTTCCGGTGTCATTTGATCGAGATTGGGCGAGGAAGTCATGCCGCTGATTGTGCCAGAGCCGGAAGTCAGCAGCGATAAACCGATGGGCTAATGGCAGGCGTTATAACACTGTGATCAAGCCGCCAGCACCGACCCGTTGCCATGGCAAGCCCAGTACCAAAGCCTGAAGTTGCTCGTTATCGAGTTCGACCTCCGATCCGTGCCGAATGCCGGGCCAGTGAAACCTGCCTTGATTCAATCGTCGCGCCGCCAGCCAGATACCCACGCCGTCATGCACCAGAACTTTCATCCGATTGGCGCGGCGATTGGCGAACAGATAAGCGCAGTGCGGCTTTGCCGCACCGAACACGGCAATGACCCGGGCTAACGCCGTTTCGGTGCCGGCTCGCATGTCCATCGGTTCGGTGGCGAGCCAGATCGCATCGATTCGAATCACCGCAACAGGTCTCGCAGAAAGGAGGCACAGTCGGCAGCGCTTTCGGTCGGCCAGTTCACTTTGACGGTGCCACGCGCGTGCTGGATTTCAACGCAGATGCTCGATGACGCAGCCTGGGAATGCCCTCCGGCGAACTGCAAAGGTAGCGGAATGAAAGCAGGTTGCAGCTCCGTGACTTCGTTCGTTTGTACCCGAATCCATTTATGGACGAGGTTCGCGTTAAGGCTGTGGTGTTGCGCGACGTGGGCAATCGAGGCGCCGGGCTGAGCGCACTCTTGGACTACCTGGGCCTTGAATGATTTGGAATAGGATCGGCGTTGTGGCTGCATGGAAAGACCCGCTTAAAAGGCTAGAAATGGTGTCCACCTAAAATACGCGGACACCATCGCCCTTAATGCTCAAGTTCGGTAGGTGACTTGGCCGGACGGTTACGTACAAATCTCTGGCTGACAAGGTGGTTCCCTAAGAGCCAAAAGCGGCCATTTAAAGTCAGAGAAATAAACTCACCCCCATTTCTCCTTTGCCAGAAAAACCTGCTCTTCTTAGGCTTCCTCAATCTTCCGGTGGATAGCGATTAGATCTGGAATAAACTTCAGGCAATGAGCGGTGAAAAACTCTCTGGACTTATTGGTCCGATACTTATCGAACAGGCAGTGCAAGGCCTGCTCAAGCTTTGAATAGTTTGTGGTTTCAAGCTGACTTATGATCGTGAAGCGAAATGGCACCCCCGTCGTATAAAGCTGTGTGATGCGCTTGTCGACGGGGCCGGTGGTAATCCCGATCTTAATTATCTCAACCTGGTCAACGGTATAGAGACCGGTGGATAACACGTATAACGTGCCGATATCGGCTTCCAGCTTGGCGAGATCCTCCCCCTCGATGAAATCATCAGCCTTGATCTCGACTGAAGCCGCATCCGCCAAGAGCGTCATCAGGTGAGGCTTACGGCTTTTATCTGCAGCGATGTCTGATGCACCTCTGCAGGCTAGGTAGATTCGGGCCAGAACCGCATGATCCACATCCTTGTAGTTGCCAGCCGCAACATTTTTTAGATGGCTTGGGGTGCCGACGTGCTGGGGATATTCAACCTTCAGGATTTCTCGGATCTGCTGAGGTGTCAGTCCTTCAGGGTGCTGGCGAAGAATCTCGCGGACTACATCGGTGAAGCTGAGTTCGTTCTGCATCTTCAATCCTAAACATGCTGCATCCCGTTGATGGTAGCAGCGGGTCTGGAAATGAAACATAAACTACGCACACTACGGAGCGGCGCGTTCTGGCCGTTAGCGATGGCCTGGTCTAGGCCGTCGCCATACGTAGTCAGACCTCGGTCTGTTCCGCCATTTCTAAAGCGTCATCAACCTCTATCCCTAAGTAGCGAACGGTGCTCTCAAGCTTGGTATGGCCGAGCAGACGCTGAACAGCCCTTAGATTTTTTGTTCTCTGATCGGAGAGACCTTTGTTCGCTGCAACGTGTTGGTATCTGCATATTATTTGCGTGCAGTTATAACCAATCATCGCTTAGCATATGGAATGACTCCACCACCACCATAATCCTTAAGGACGTCTCACATGTCTCGTTTGGCTGAATTCCGTAAGCTTGAGCAACAGCTGGCCGAACAGCTCGCAGAGCTCGAATCAATGAAAAGCGACGCTGGTCTGAAAAAAGAAATTGAGTTTGAAAGCAAACTGCGTGCATTGCTTGGTGAATACGGTTTCAGCTTGAAGAATGTCATCAACATTCTCGATCCCCAAGCTGTTCGTCGCCCATCAGCTGTTATCGTGCCAAAGTCATCTCGTAAAGCTCGGAATGTGAAAATTTATAAAAATCCAAACTCGGGTGAGATTGTTGAGACCAAAGGTGGTAACCATCGCCAATTGAAAGAGTGGAAAACTGAGTTTGGAGCCGACGTTGTTGAGTCGTGGCGCACTCAGTAAGTCTGCTAAACATAAAGGTCCCATGGGTGTACATTTCCAGGGGCCTTCAGGCAGTTGCGTCAATATCCCTCTTTGAGGGGCATTTTTATCCGAAAAAGAGAAGACCATGCCATGGTTCAGCCCACGCTTGGCCACATTGCATCCCACTGCAAAGTCAGCAAGCTTCTACGCGATTGACGTACATGTTGGGTGAAACCAACTGTTTCAGAAGTCCTCGCCTGGAAGTGACCGTTTTACCTAGCTAAGCCGGCGACGTACCTGACGGTGACTCATCAAGTCTACAAAGTTGATAAAGGCGGCTCCCAAAAGAAGCCGCCTCAAACCAAGTTTCATCACCGGTACTTCGCCCGGGATAGGGAGCTCTTGGGCAGCTTTATCAGGATAGCACGGCACTAGGTCATCATGTGGGTTACAAAAAGGACAAATCAATAGATGCCAACCGGCTCGGAATCCTTCAGTTTGCGGTAGTCCTCACTAGCATTCAGACGGTAAGCAATTGTCAGTCGTTTGGCACGACGTAATGCCTGGCCAATATCGTCTATGGTGGCTTTTGAAGCAGAGAAATCGCCGAACCGTTTAATCTGGATGCTGAAGATATTTGCCTTGAAAGCGCCCTTATCTATCGGCGCATATCCTTCGGCAGCATGGTTGTAGACTCGTCCAACTAACAGTGTCACTGGCTGTTTTCCATACGACGGAACGTCCACGGTGCCTGATATGTTGAAGAGCTGGCTATTTTCCACAACGTTCACCTTAGGGCCGAGGGCACTCTTCACGTCCTCAACAACTTGATCAACACATTCCACGTAGGCCTTTTTGAAATCAGCTTGCTCGGAGGCTGGTCGGTAGCAGATGGCTGCGCCATACGTGATCCTTGGATCCGGTGACGTGTCGGTACCTGCAATCATCAGAGCAGCACCTGCGGCACCTACTGCGCCGGTACCAAGGCCCGTAGTGGAGAGTGCATTAACGCTGATAGCGGCAAGATCAGTATTGGTGGGACCAGACGCCTGCGGCTTTCTAGCTAATGCAGGAGAAATATATGCCTGGGTCAATCCCATCTCCGAGGTTGCAAACTTGAAGTTCGAGAACTTCCCGGGCTCGACCGTCTGGAAGTTCGGCATACCGAACAGAGCCAATACGCGCGTGTTTTCGCTTCCTTGTCTAAGCATCAGTGGGTTGGTATTTGCAAAACGCATGGTCGACGCAGTCGTTTGAAACTGGTATGTGCGTCCAGAATCAGTGAACTCAGTGCCGTCGGGTATCGGGAGTAATGTACAACCAGTAAGGATGCTTGCTAGGAACAGGGCTATAGGGACTGACGATTGGTACTTCAACGGTGGTTCCTTCATCTACCGGAGCAGAAATCAGTTGGCTTTCAAAGCCGCGTCTCATCGCTTCAAAAATACTTCAGTTATTTGCGGACGCGGCCATAGGTAGCATTCGCCTGAATTAGTAGTTGCATAGCGAATACCCCCAAGAGCGGTTCAAGAAAATCATTGTGCGGAGCTTGAGAGCATCAAACTGCTGAAAAGCGTTTTCCGGCGTGCACCCTCCAGAGAGGCGACTTCTGCATCCCCACAGACATAGGTCTTATCTCCTTCGACCTTATAGGTATAGGCAACGCCCTCTGCAGCCTCCGAACGCACAATCGACTCCAGCGGTTCCATCATCCAGCGCCCCGATTGGTTTACATGGTCTGGGGTGACCAGCAGCACGCTTTCCATTCGTACCCCGTTCTCCTGATCCTCGATTAGCGACCGAAGAAGCTGGGCGTTAGTCAGCATCAGCATTGGACTCGGAGCAAATTCATCTTCCTGCCCCCCAGTTGCCGCAACTTAGAACCAAGGGCGGTGAATGTTGTGTTCCACATAGCTCCATGCCATAGGGTCATCTCCAAAAAGTCCAAATTGGTCGATTTTTGCGTGTTGGTAGGTCAAAAACATAAGCCGATCTCGAAAATATACTATTCATAGCATAGTGCATAACGCTTCGAAACGGCTTCATCGTTCCTTTTGCGAGCTGTTGAAATGCGATCGGAACTCAAGCGTGCGCTTGGTGATGTGCTCAAGTCGTACCGGCTGAAGCGAAATATCTCTCAGGAGAGCATGGGGCCGAGCCAGACCTACATCAGTAATCTTGAACGAGGCCGGTGGAGCGCTTCGATCGATAAAATCGAGCAGATGGCCAAGATGCTTGGTGTGCATCCTGTCAGTGTCATTCTCGCTGGCTATCTGGCTTCCGAAGAGGAGACGAAGTCAGACGAATTACTGGAAAGAATCCGAAGTGAGCTGCGAGAAATTGGGCTTTAGCCTGGATATTTCACCAGTTCTCTCGTGTAGCCGATGAAGGGGGCGTCTGTCGCTGGTGCGCCCATCGTGAGGACTGAATCAATAGTCAGCGATGGCGATTGGGTTCTACCCCGTAACACGGACACTTTCGAGCAAGCTCACATTGAGCTGAAGGAACTCTCGTCCCTCCTAAGGAGCATACGCCAACTCTCTATGAGCCTTAGGAGGCGCAGATGGTAGGGCTGAAGCTGCACATTTTTTTATCTCTGAAAGCCGCTCTAGCAAAGGTGTTTCAGAGAGATTTCCCGTATTGAGATGCACATTTAATTTCACATTTTTTAAGCATGCTGGCGAGGCTCTGGCATTTCTCAATCAATTGGACAGTTGGCACCTGACAGCCTCACGGCGCAGTTGTAAAGAAAAGCTTCTGAGTACTTCAGATTAAGCCATGGGCCTTCGTCAGACCCTCTGCTTTTTGAGCGAAGTTATGGCTGAGGCCACAGAGTCACCTGGCCGACAGCTTCTTCATTCACGACAGCGTGTGTAAGAAAGCTGACCATGCTTAGGTATTCTCACAATAGGCAAGGATCCGATCGATCAAAAAACAGCCAATTATAGTTGGCGAGATAATTCTAGATAATTCCATGCCCCTCGGCCTGACTAGTCAATCAGCCGAGGCTCCC
Source organism: Pseudomonas sp. B3G-3 (assembly GCF_028640915.1). NCBI lineage: Bacteria > Pseudomonadati > Pseudomonadota > Gammaproteobacteria > Pseudomonadales > Pseudomonadaceae > Pseudomonas > Pseudomonas sp. B3G-3. Next base: position 164,985 of record NZ_JAQZAB010000096.1, read on the forward strand.
TAACCTTGGCCCGTGCTTGGATGCGGCTGGTGACGGCGTCTATAAGGCATCATGTGTGTTGATGGCTTGCCCAACTCAAGTCAGCCAGCTCTGGCTGCGAAATTGCACTCCACTCGATCACCTGATGGCATTGGTACTGACCAACGATTGCATCGGACTTGACCAGCCCACCAAGGGCGTGAGGCCAGCGAGCTACGTGATTGGTCAGTCATAAAGTTGCATGACGGCTCCAGAAGGAACCTCCGAGATGACTCGCCGCAGCCCGCGTGTAGAGGCAGTGTCTCGCGATACGCTGTTCGGCGATTAACCCAAACATGGCGTCATTGAAGCAGCGCGACGCGTCATCTCCTTCATCGAGCGCCTGGTCGAGTAACCCTGCTGTAGCTACCGCCGCTTCTAGGCCGGCGTCGCAGATGGAGCTAATCGCTAGCGCTGCATCGCCAACGACAAACCACCCATCCCCACTACATCGCTCCAGCCATGACATTGAGGCCAACCGCGGAGGACCCAGCCAGCACTCGCCTACCAGCTCCGCCAGTGTGGGCGGTATCCGCGGCGCAGTTGGGGTGGACGCCTGGCGAGTATCGGCCGGCCCGTGTAGCGGCCGGAGATGCTGTCGCATGCGCATCCCTAGTCCCGGTGTCAACCCACGATGTCGTTGGTGGCCATGCTCTCCTGATCGGCGCCCCAAGGCATACTGCTCAATCAGGATGGAAACTCAGTTTTCTATGACTCTGCCGCACAGATGCTGAAGATCTCTGAGCGGTGCTTTGGCGGTGCTCCAGAGGCCTCCCGGGAGCTCGCTCGTAGGGATTGGGGAAGGCTGTTTCAATCACAGCTAAGCTAAAGAAAAGTTGGCAAAAACTCCAAAATTAAAGACTTTGTTGGCGCAATGAAGAAAAACCAGCCTGGCAGCTCGTTCTGTGAGGTTTTTCGGCAGAAGTCAGTCCTTGTCAGAAGGGTGTGTTTTTGAAGAGCAGTAAGTACCGAATTCTAAGAGTTTGAGGTTTGCCAAGCCCCTATGGGGGATTGGTCTTGATGCATTAACTGAAATACTTTCTGGGGTAGAAATGACAAAGTGTGCACTTTGTAGGCTAGAAAAAAAGCTAAAAGATAGTCATTTAATTCCAACCTCCGCCTACGCGCACTTGAGGTGTGATACAAATTTCGGCGTTCAACAATCGGTAAAGCTGAACCTGCTTAATAAGACGGCAGTGCAAACAGATATTCAAGTTAAGCAACATCTTCTGTGCACTGACTGTGAGGACTTATTTTCAAAACACGGCGAAAGAGTGATTGGCACACTGTGGGCAACGCAGAGTGGATTTCCCCTATTTGAGATGCTTTCAAGCAAGCCGCCTAGAATCAAAGCTGGACCAATGTCGGTTTACAATAGCTCTGCCATTGATGGCTCAGCTCTGAAAGCGCTGCGTTATTTTGCTTTCAGCGTATTTTGGCGTGCCCATGTCTGGGACTGGATGCATGAAAAGGACCCGTATGGAAAAGCTCTCGGTGATAAATATTCTGAGAAGATCAGGCTATTTTTGCTTTCGGAAATAGAGTTTGAAGACTATGCTCTGATGATTGAGGTGAATTCTGATGAGCACTCAAGAACTATGTTCTCGTTTCCCGCAGTCAATCGGGTTGATGGGGTTTGGTATCACTCATTCGTGATTCTAGGAATCAGGTTTATTTTGGTTGTTGGTCGTGCCAGGGGCGAGAAAGCAAAGAACTTGTTTGATGCAGTTGGTGAGAATAATTGCTTCTTAATTAACGATTTTGGAAAAACGAAGGCTTATGCAGACGTAAATATTTCCGCTGGGAACGGTGTAGATGTAAGAGGGAAATTGAGGAAGCTGGATCTTGGGGCTATAACTCGGAAGTAGCTCCCATACAGGGGCCTAGCTGAGCTGGAAGTGAGTAAGCTCGCTTAGGCCCTGTCGGACGTGGGCTCTATCTTTGGCCCGGAGCGCCCGCTTCGGGAACTTTCTCTCATATCTTGCCAGTCTAGGACGATTACTGAGAGGCAATGGTACTCACTGGCTCCTTTGCCAGATTGTTAGCTGCTGCAATGATCATGCTCTGCACAATTGCTGGAGAGGTTAAGCCGACCTGAAAGGCTAAGACAGGGCTAATTTTGTCGCCATTAGCTAAATAGATAGCTACCACTGCGCTTCCAAGAACAGGTAAAACCACAAATAGAAATAGCATATACGCGACATATCGGCCACTTGATAGTTTGTTTTCTGGGGCCCTGTTGAAGTGGTCCACAATCTTTAATGCAAAAAGCACTAGGCCGCCGAAGCAGGCAATCGATAGCAAAAGTGAGTTCGCCTGAATGAGGACGAATATAGGCTGCTCAGGATGCATCTTCGATCCTCGCATGATGTGTGGCGAAGAGATCAATGAACTTGTCTTTTATAGACGCACTCTCTTTAAATCTCTTCTTTGTAGTTAGAAGGATCTTCCCAGACGTGGTTCTTCGCGGATAGACCTTTATTATCATGCGGAGCTCTTGATCATCTCTTATGGTGTTAAGAACCTCCGAGGCTCCGACATGCGCCTCTTTGGATATCCCATAAATTGTCCGAGCCATGTAGGCCTGATTGTTTAATGCCTCCAGGATTTTTGCGCGAACCTCAGTGAAGTCTCGCCCACTATTCGTTCTTGGCTCTTTCTTGGTCGCCCTTTTTTTTCGAGTCATCTTGCCACCTGGCTGTATCAATATGCAGATGTCATTAGCCGTTGGATCAGTTCTATTACTGTTGTATTAAATCTACTAACCTGCCGTCAAGCTGTCTAGCAGAATGCTCCGTGCCAAAACCAGAATCATTTCTCGACTTAACCTACCGGAAGCAAGAACAGAGAGGATCTGGAGCTATATCCCCGTGTACTACTATATTCTGGTGGGCGGCATCACTCTCGTTACTATTTCTAGCCGTTTGCAGCCAGTGAGTAGCGTAGGTGTGGGTAACTCAAATACCTGTCTCCTGTGCTCCCTCCAGAACATCGCCTACCAAGGCTTGTGCTGCTCTTCCATAGCGCCCAGTTCCCGCATCGCACGCATGTCCTCTGGTGTGGGAATGGGGGCCGCGAAATCAAATTTGTACTCGGGCTTGTAGTTTCCCGTGAACATCTCAACCGTCCCCTCTTCGTCTTGCTCTCCCAGCTGCCGGAACCCATTGGCCAAGTGCCATTGCACTGCACTGGGCACTGCGTATGAGTGAAGCTCTCCCCCTGCCCGGCCTTCCGCCATGAGGCTTTTCGCCAGCCCCATTTTGCGGTACGGCGGAAAAACAGTAATTGCCTCCATACGCCGAATTTTCGGTTTGCTTGTCTTAGTCACGATGACCATACCCATTGGCATCCCACCCGGATCATCAGCGACATACATCTTTGAGTGCCCTCCTGCGATCATCATTTTCGTCTTGAGGATCTGCATGTAGCGTTGTTCCACGCTCCAACCCAACTCCATCCCCATTTCTTTCGCATAGAACATGGTGATGCACAGCTGCGCCGCCATATCGGCATCCACACGATGCTTGTGTACCAGGCGAATGCGCGTCCCAGTCGCTTCCCCTTTTTTTCCCATCGAGGTTCTCCTGCAGCTGTGAGATTAAGGTTCATGATTTCAGCTTCCGCAGGTTACGTCGACGATATCAACAGCCCCAACAGGCGTTTTGTTCACTTAATGGCACCAGGTGAGATATGGATAGAACACCCTCTTCTGAACCAGTTGACTAGAAAGAGCAAGCAACGACATCTAAGATCGTTCTGCCCCAATAAGGAGAATGGGCATGACGATAGACCTAATGGCTTTAGGTTCGAAGCTATCTCGTTATCGCGAGCAGCTCCAGCTGAGCGTGGAAGAAGTGGGTGCAGCCATTCGCATCGCTCCCGACCGGTTACGGTGCATTGAGGCCGGTACTCTGGAGCCCTCGGGCGATGAGGTGCTTATGCTGGCCGACCTCTATCGTTGTGACTTCAAGTTCTTCATCTCAAATGAACAGCTAGCTCCGTTTGAGCAGACGGACATTCTATATCGCAAGCACGGCAATGAGTTCACCAAGGACGATCGAGGGGCTATTCAGGAGTTTCTATACCTCTGCGAAACTGAGCACTTCCTGATGGAGGAGCTGAATGCTACTCATCGCGAATTTTCGGCTCCTCCAGTTTCGGGGCATTTCAAGACCGATGGGATCAAGGCTGCTGAGGCTTTCCGCCGCTTCAATCAGCACCAGAGCAATGAGGTTCCAAGGGATGTCTACGGAGAAATACGCCGAATAGGCGTGCACGTGTTCCGCCGCAAGCTGAACAACTCCAACATCTCAGGCTTGTTTCTGGCACATCCCAAGGCCGGCAAATGCATTTTGGTTAACTACAGCGAGGATGTGTATCGGCAACGGTTCAGTGCAGTTCATGAAATGGCCCATGCGCTTTTCGATGCGGAGCGTGGCCCCAGCATCACGTATTCCCACACTGATAGAAACGACTACATAGAGCTGCGAGCAAATACTTTTGCCTCCCGGTATCTCATGCCGCCGGAAGTCCTCCGACAGCTTCCCAATCCTGAGCGATGGACCCAGGCCGATACCGGGCATTGGGCACAAGAGCTTCGAGTAAGCTGCCATGCCTTAAGCATAGGACTACAGGCCGAGAGGCTCGTCAGTGAAGATGCATTCCAACGAATCAAATCCAGTCGGGTTCCCCGGACGCTCAAGATTGATCCTGAGTTACCGGCTGATTTGACAGGCCGACAGCGGGAGCGCAAAACGCGCCTACTGGAGCGAGGGCTTTCTAGCAGCTACGTCTCGCTATGTTTGGATGCTGCGAGCCAGGGGGTGATAACCCAAGGTCGCCTAGCAGAGGCACTTCTGTGTGATTTCGCAGAGTTGCAGGATTTGCTCGCTCTATACGGGAGGGCATCGAATGTCGATTGATCCATCCTGCTTCCACCCCATCAACGTGACAGACACGTGTTCGGTTTGGAATGTCTTATCGTCAGTCACTTTGTACAGAGCTGCGCTGGCCGCTCAATGCCACTTCTGTGTCACCGGCTTCGTGAACTATGAGTGCTTAATCAAGCCTCGCTCGTTGCCAACCGATGTCACCCGTGAGCTTCAGCATCGCTTGGAAGCGGCGCGCTGTGCCGGCCAATTCGAAGTCCACTCCTGCAACCTGGATGACCTTCAAATCATCAGTATGCTGGAGGGCCGTAAGCGGCTGGGGAAGGGTGAGCTGTCATCAATCGCCTTTGCAATGGGCCGCGGCCTAGCTGTGCTAACGGATGATCAAGGCGCTAGGAAGCTATCTTCGGCAGCGGGCAACCACCCAACGCAGACGACGCCTCATTTGCACAGTTGGCTAGTATTCACAAGGAAGCTTGATGATTCAGACCACTCGAATGTGCTGAGCCAGCATCTGCAAATGGAGGGTAGCTTGGCGCGTCATCTCCAAGATGCATATTTCCTAGCGCTTCAATGCGCTCGCAACGCATTACCGCCACTTTAGGCTGAGCTGATCTAGCCGTTGCGTTAACGCGGTTTCGCACCATGTCGCGCAAGGATGCATAAAGGCTCGCTTCCAGAGGTGTGACTTCCGAAAAAATAGGTGGCTGTCACAGTGGCCAAAATCTGTCGCTGATTTTGTAGTGGTCACAGGTGCCACGCCCGGCGTAATTAAGGGGGGCATGCGGTCTCTGAAAATTGCGTTGATGGAATGCTTTGCACTGAGAACGACCCCGCCTTATCTAGCCGGCTTTCTCAGCTCCGCTAGGTCCAGTAGCTTGCTCAAACTCATGCTTTCAATATCGCTCGCAAGCGCATACGCATCTGTGATACGTCCCCCCAGAACCTCAAGCAGATGTTCAAAAAGCCTGAAATAGTGTTCCTTTTGATCCTGATTGCTCCAATCCCTGAGAATGTCGCGAGGAAGTGGGCTTTCGCCATAGTTTGTCTGAGGGATAAAGAGAGGGCAGAACCTCTCGCTACTAAGATCAAATCCAAGCTCCTGAGCTTTAGAGGCAAAGTCCAAGACCATCAGGCGGGGTAGATGAAGCAGTTGAATAGGATCATTCATCGCCCCGCTATCTACGAAACGTTTTGTGGACCACATGTCATCTGCACTGCCAAAGTCTGCTGGAACTAGATAGATGTCAGGGCTGAATTTACTTAGGAAGCTCGCGGGATAACCTTCCTGGCTTGGTGTCAACGACTCCCGAACAATTCCTCCACACACATCGACAACGACAATCTCATTTTCACGCGGCCTATAATCGATAATCTCTTCGAGTTCTAAGTCTGGACAGTCAATTTTTAAGGCATGCACCTCTTGCAGTTCGTAGGATGAATATTCCTTATTTTCTCGGCTGGCTGCTTTCAGGAAAGTGGTTTTCATTCCCAGGGAATATTTGGAGATTACGGCTAGGCATTTTGCAACCGTTGTCTTACCTACACCTCCCTTCAAATTCGTCACCCCAATGATCAGCCCCTTGCCGCTCGGCAACTGGACTAGGGGTTTGTCGTGTTGTCGCAAATCAGCGCGAACTAATTCAGTAATCCAACCTATCAGGAAGGGGTCGATTGGCTTGGCTCCATTCACCCAGCGGCTTATGGTTTCAGGCGCCGTACGCTTCCCATCCTCACGCAATGCGCTGACCTTCTCGGCCAAACCCACGCCGCTTAGTCCCAGGTACTTCATGGCTCGCTTCAAAAGCACGGCATTTTTCATATTGATATCTGGTCAATGTTTATAAATTTTAATTGACCATACGGCAATTTTTTGTGAACTGCAATGACCTGATCGGAAGCCCATAAGCTCATTACGATGGAGCAGTTTGGTTGCCCAGAAGGGAAGTTGAGGTCGCGCTGAGCGCCTCTTAGAGAGCCAGTCAAAGGCTCTGTATAGGCTTTGTGGTTAAGTGATAGGAGCATGGGAATGATTATCTGGAGAAGATGATCGGTGCTAAGAGCCCAGGAGAGCCCCACCCTATGCGCACTTGCGCCTGCATATCGCGATAGCTGCACGCTCCTTTTGCTCTAATCCATCCCCCTATTGTGAGAGTCAGCGTCTATCGGTCATCATTCACTGACCAATAGTGCAATGAATGGACTCGCCTGCATGCTGGATGCAAATGCTGCGCATATTTCCTTGGTGATCGAAGGTGCCTCCACCGACCTCCAGGTACTCAGCTTCACAGGCCGTGAGGCCCTGAACGAGCCTTTCTGTTTTGAGCTTGAGCTGGTCAGCACCAATCCAGGCCTTGCCCTCGAAGAGCTGCTGCACAAACCGGCATTGCTGACCTTCGGCTCCAGCAACCAAGGCCAGATTCACGGCCAGGTGTACAGCATTGGCCAAGGCGAAACCGGACGTCGGCTGACGCGTTATCACATCTCCCTGCGTCCGCAACTGGCCTACCTGGCCCATCGGGTCAATCAGCGCATCTTCCAGCAGATGACCGCGCCACAGATCATTGCCCAGGTCCTGGAGGAGCATGGTATCCAGAGCGATGCCTATCGGTTCCATCTCGGCACGACCTATCCCGAACGCGACTACTGCACCCAGTACGACGAAACGGATTTGCATTTCATCCAGCGCCTGGCGGAAGAAGAAGGCCTGAGTTACCACTTCCAGCACAGTGATCAACGCCACCTGCTGGTGTTCGGTGATGACCAGACGGTGTTCCCCAAGCTCGCCCCCGTGGCCTACCAGCAAGACACTGGCTTGGTCGCTGACACCCCGGTGATCAAGCGTTTCAGCCTGCGCCTGGCGACCCGTACCAGCCGGGTTACGCGGCGCGATTACGACCACACCAAACCCTTGTTCCAGCTGGAAAGCGACGCCAAGAGCAGTGCCCAGCCGGATCTGGAAGATTACGATTATCCCGGCCGCTTCACTGACCGTGTTCGGGGTAAGCAACTCGCCACTCGGGCCCTGGAGCGTCATCGCAGTGACTTCCGGTTGGCCGAAGGCAAGAGCGATCAATCGCTGCTGGTCAGTGGGCACTTCCTGCCCCTGACCGAGCACGGCAACGCCAGTTGGAACGACCTCTGGCTGCTCACCGAGATCACCCACGAAGCCAAACAGCCGCAGGTGCTGGAAGAGTCGGTGACCAGCGACACCACCGACAACAAGGATGACTTTCATCAGGGCTATCGCAACAGCTTCAGTGCCATTCCCTGGGACACCCCCTACCGCCCTGCGCTGGAACACCCCAAGCCGCGCATCCTCGGCAGTCAAAGCGCGGTGGTTACGGGCCCTGAGGGTGAAGAAATTTATGTCGATGCCCTGGGCCGGGTGAAGACCCAGTTCTTCTGGGATCGCGAAGGCCAGCATGACGATAAGACCACTTGCTGGATCCGTGTGGCCTCGAATTGGGCCGGGCAGAATATTGGAGCGATTTCCATACCGCGTGTCGGCATGGAAGTGTTGGTGACCTTCCTGGAAGGTGACCCCGACCAACCTCTGATTACCAGTTGCCTCTACCACTCCGTGCACCTGCCGCCGTACAAGCTGCCCGACTTCAAGACCCTGGCCACAGTCAAGAGCAAGGAATACAAGGGCAGCCGCGGTAACGAACTGCGGATCGACGACACCACCAGCGAGATCAGCATTGCCCTGCGCAGTGACCACGGCGCCAGTGCCCTGAACCTGGGTTACCTGACCCACCCACGGCCGTCCGGCGGCCAGCCGCGAGGCGAAGGCTTCGAGCTGCGCACCGATCGCCATGGCGCCGTGCGAGCGGCGGCCGGCCTGCTGCTGACCACTGAGCCGCGCCCCAACGAAGCCAAGCACCACAAGGATCTACCGGAAACCGCCGAACGCCTGGCCACCGCCGCCGATCAGCAGGACGGTTTCGCTATTCAGGCCCGCGAGGTGCAGGCGCAAGAGTCAGGCGACCAGGATGACGTGGCCAAGGCGCTGAAGAGCCAGCACCAGGGCATCCTTGGCAGTGGCCCGGCGAATATGAGCGCCAATGAATTTCCGGAGTTCACCGAACCCCATCTGGTGCTCGCCAGCCCGGCCGGCATTGCCCTGACCACGCCCCGTTCGAGCCACATTGCCACCGGCGAACACCTGGCCCTGAGCAGCACCGGGCACACCAGCCTGTCGATCGGCAAGCGTCTGCTGGCCAGTGCCAGCCAGGGCATGCGCCTGTTCGTGCAGAACCTGGGCTGGCGCCTGGTGGCCGTCGCCGGTGATATCGACATCAAGGCCTTGAAAGACAGCATCAATCTGCTGGCCAAGCTCAACATTACCGCCAACGCCGACCGCATCACCATCACCGCCAAGACTGAACTGGTGATCCAGGGCGGTGGTAGTGCCACCACCTACAACGCCGGCGGCATCACCCATGCCACCACCGGCCCCTATACCGCGCACGCAGCAAACTTCGCCTACACCGGGGCGAAAAGTCTGGCCGGCACCTTCCCCGAACCGCCGAAGCCGGGCAAGGGCAATCTGGAGTTGTTCAACCAGTACGCCAATCTTCAGGGGATCAAGGGTGGTGACTTCGAGGTGGTCGACGCCCTGGGCAAGAGCCTCAAGGGCACCCTGGATGCCAAGGGCTTCGCCAGCGTTTCCGGTGCGGCTCCGGGGCCGGCACGGGTGAAATTCGGGGTCGATCCAGCGGACACCTGGAGCGAGGGCAGCTATATCGGCAAGCCGGAATGGCCACGCGAGGCGGTGACCGAAAATCCGCCAGGCGTGCAGAGCCTGCTGGATCAAGTCATGGCAGCGGCCGGTAACCGTGACGGTGGGGGACTCATGGAAAAAGGTAAAGGTCTTGCACAGGCGGGTATGAGTGCGCTGCAAACCACTCAGCAGGTCAAGGGTGCGCTGCAGGCCGGCGCTGCCGGAATACCACAACTGGCCAGTGCCGCCATGCCGAAAGCCTCAGCAATGCTCAGTGCCGCTAGCAAGGCAGGCAAGTTACCGAGCCTGCCTACCGTCTCGTTGCCCAAACCCTCGATTCAGACACCGGGCTTGAGCCCAGTCTCGAACCTGCTGCCAAGTGACTTCATTTCATGACTGCCCAGACTCCAGCTCCTGCTGCAAAAAAACGTGAACCCCAGGTTGCCGTCGTCCCGCTCAACACCATCGATATCCAAGACGTCGGGCGCGGCGCTGCCAGATTCGATGCCTGGCTGCAGTCCATCAGCGGCGGCCTGGTCACCCTCGACCGGGTCAAGAACGTCGCCGGTGCCTTGCCCGTGGTCGGCAACATCATGGCGCTGGTGGATGCCCTTGGCGACATTGTGACCCTGGCCAAAAGCAAGAAGCGTGAACTGCTCGACTGGGTCAGCCTGGGCATTAACCTGATCGGAGTGCTGCCCGCGCCGCCGACCATGGCCTCGGCACGCATGACCTTGCGTCCGACCCTAGGCTTGGTGCGCCAGGAGCTGCGAAACAGTGCCAAGATGCTGTTGGGCGACTCGTTGATCGAAGTGCTGATCGGCCATCTGAACGCTACCATCGTCGGCACCATCGATGACTTCGTGAAGCAGGCGCAGCCCAAGCTGGCAGGCATTCTCGATAAGGCCGGTGAGTTGGGCCAAAGTGCAGTGAGCGAGATTGCCAATGGGCTGGAGACCGTCGTCAATGGCAAGCTCGATGCCAAGGGCGATCTTAATGCCGCGAGCGCGAAGATCAGTGCCGCAGGCGGCCAGTTGCTGCATGACCCGAAAGCGGCCATTGGCAATATCTTTGGTGCCGCCTTCAGTGCTTATAAGGCTGCCGGCAAAGGTGTGGCCAATAGCGCGGCGAAGAACCTGGTGCCTGAAAAAGCCAAAGAGCTAGTGCTCAGCAACACCAAGTTGCTGCGGGAAATGGGGTCAGAACTGCCCCGTCAGTTGAGCAAGCTGGCGGACCCCGCAACTCAGCACTCCATCGGTTGGTTGTTGCAGATGCTGGCAGGCTCTGTGGTGACTTGGCGTAAGCGTAAGGCGCATGGTCAGAGCGCTAATGTCAAACCCGCCGCCACCAGCCAGGCCAAGCACAAGGCTGGGGACGGTCAGTTGGATATGCAGTCAAAACAATCTGGGGCGAAGGCTGACGCCAATCCTGATAAAAATGGAATCTGTTCTACCACCTGTCACAGCATTAGCTTCGCGATGGGGTCGGAGACCTTCCGTCATACCGATTTCAGCCTTCCCGGCCCGTTCCCGATCAACTGGACTCGTACGTATTACTCACGCCTGGATGCCTACGATCAGGGCTCGATGGGCGCCCGTTGGATCACGGAGTTCACCACCCGTTTCGATCGGGTCGACGATGGCCTGGTGTTCCACGCCGCCGATGGTCGCAGCCACAACTACCCCTTGCCCAAAGTCGGTGAGGCTCATTACGACCCGATTGAAAACCTGACATTGGTGCGCTCCGACGAGAACCAGTTGGTGCTGTGCAGCGGTGTCGAGCGCAAGGAAACCTACGTGCGTCGCGGTCAGCGCTACCTGCTCAGTGGCATCGTGCTGCGCAGTGGTGCTGGAATCATGCTGCACTACGAGCACCGCTACAACGACGAACCGGTGCTGTCGGATCTGATCACCTACCAGGGCGATGTGACCAAGGTTCACCTGCAACTCGGCACCCTGATTGACGAACAAGGTCGCCTGGTTGGCCTGTGGGAGATCCGCGATGGCGCTCCTCAGCGTCAACTGTGTGCCTATCGTTATGACGCAGCCGGTGACCTGATCCAGGCCCAGGACGAAAACGGAGCGGCCTGGAACTATCAGTACCAGCACCACCTGATCACCCGTTACACCGATCGCACCGGACGTGGCATGAACCTGCAATGGCAGGGTCAAGGTGCCGACGCCAAGGCCGTACGCGAATGGGCCGATGACGGCAGTTTCGACACCCAACTGGAATGGGACGAGAACATCCGGCTGACCTATGTCACCGACGCTCATGGCAACGAGACCTGGCACTACTACGACATCCTTGGCTACACCTACCGTATCCGTCACCCGGACGAGCGTTCGGAATGGCTGTTCCGCGATGATGCAAAGAACATCGTGCGCCATGTCCATGCCGACGGCAGCATCGATCGTTACAGTTACGACGAGCGCGGCAACGTGCTCGAACATATTCGCGCCGACGACACTGTGGTGCATTACGCCTACGACGACCAAGACCAACTGATCAAGATCAGCGATGCCGAGGGTGGTCTGTGGCAACGCGATTACGATCCTCAAGGCAACCTGGTGGAAGCCGTCGATCCACTGGGTAACAAGACCGAATACGCCTACACCCCGGCCGGACTGCCCAAGGCGATCAAGGATGCCAACGGCGCCGAGAAGAAGCTCGAATACAACGATGCTGGCCAACTGACCAAATACACCGACTGCTCCGGCAAGGCCAGTGCCTGGGAGTACAACAGCCTCGGGCAGATGATCTGCTTCACCGATGCGGCCGGGCAGAGCACCGAATACGAATACAAGGCCGGTCAACTGGTGCTGATCAAGCATCCGGACAAGACTGAGGAACGCTTCACTCGCGATGCCGAAGGTCGCTTACTGGCCCATGTCGATGGACTGGATCGCTGCACCACCTGGAGCTACACCGCCGCTGGATTGATCGCCGAGCGAGTGGATGCCGCCGAACAGACCTTGCGCTATCGCTGGGATCGGCTAGGTCGCCTGGTGGCTCTGGAAAACGAAAACGAACAACGGGCGCAGTTCGAATACGACCCGGTGGGCCGCCTGCTTCAGGAAACCGGCTTCGACGGTCGCAGCAAACACTACCAGTACGATCCTGATACCGGACGTTTAGCCTCCACCATCGACGGGCAGCGGGTAACTGAAGTTCAGTTCGACCCGATGAGCCGGTTGATCAGCCGTCACGCCAAGCTTGGCGGCGAGTCACAACAGGAAACCTTCGCCTACGACGGAAACGGCAACCTGGTGCTGGCCTGCAATGATCAGAGCCGCTTGCAGTGGTTCCATGACCCGGCGGGTAATCTGCTGCGTGAACATCAGCATTACTTGGGGCTGGAAAAGCCGACTGTGGCGGTCTGGCAGCATGAATACGATGCCCTGAATCAGCGGGTGGCCACGCTGCGTCCGGATGGTCATCGAGTCAGTTGGCTGACCTATGGCAGCGGCCACTTGTTGGGAATGCGGCTGGATGACCACGATCTGGTAGGTTACGAGCGTGACGACCTGCATCGCGAAATTGCCCGGCACCAGGGCAACCATCTACTGCAGACCCAACAGTGGGATCCGGTCGGACGCTTGGAGGAGCAATTGCTGGGTCGCAGCGACGACAAACGCACGCTGCTCAAGCGCGAGTATCAGTACGACGCGGCGGGTCAACTGAGCGATATCAACGACACGCGCCGTGGGCCACTGACCTATCAGTACGACCCGGTGGGCCGTCTGCTCAAAGCCACCAGTCGTCTGGGCGTGGAAACCTTCACCTTCGACCCTGCCGCTAACTTGCTGGACGAAAAGGCTCAACAAATCCGGCGACCGCTGGATCAAGACCCGACCCGCAGCAAACTTCTGGACAACCTGCTACGCGAATACGCCGGTACCCACTATGAGTACGACGACCGTGGCAACCTGATTCAACGTTGGCATAACGGCAGTTTCAGCCGTATGCGTTGGGACCTGTTCGACCGCCTGGTGCATTTCGACGACGCCCGCCTGGAAGTCGATTACGCCTACGATGCCCTTGGCCGCAGGTTGTACAAGCACTCCCGGGCGCATTTCAAACATCACCCCGAAGCCGGCTCCCAGTGGAACCATAACGAGCATGCGCGCAAGCAGCAGGAACTGGGTTGCGGCTTCACCTTATATGGTTGGGATGGCGACAACCTGGCCTGGGAAAGCACTCCGGCACAGGCTGATGGTGATCATGGTCGCACGGTGCACTACCTCTATGAGCCAGGCACTTTCATTCCTGTGGCTCAGGCTATGCGCCACCAGTCCATCAATCTGTCTGGTCAACCCGACTACAGTGATGACTATCGCCTGGCAGATGATCCACTGTGGAACCACACGCCCAAGGCGCAGCCGATCGATGTCCTGAGCTGGTACCAGTGCGACCACTTGGGCACACCACAGGAACTGACCGACCAGAACGGTGAGATAGTCTGGAGCGCACAGTACAAAGCGTGGGGAGCAATCAGCGAGCAGCGCTCAATACAGGTGCAGCAGCAAGGTATTACCAACCCGATCCGTTTCCAGGGGCAGTACCATGATCATGAGACGGGGCTGCATTACAACCGGTATCGGTATTATGACCCGAACGTTGGTCGTTTCATTAGTAAGGACCCTGTAGGTTACTCGGGTGGGCTAAATCTGTATGCCTATGCGCCGAACCCGACTGGCTGGGTCGATACTCTTGGTCTCACTCCTACTTGCCCATGTGAGTGCAAGAAAATACTTGAGGCCGAAGGCGTAGTAACTGGCCGTCACGGGGATCTGCGAAAAATAGGTGGTCTTCAAGACTCGCATCATATTTATCAAGATGCAGCAATGAAGGGCGTTTCGGGATATAACTACAATGATGCTCCAGCTATAAGTCTCCAGGGACGAAATGCAGATGGAACAACTCGTGGAACCCCACACTATAAGGCTAATCGTGCTCAGGACAACGCATCAACAGCAGGCTTGCTTGGTAGTGAAACTGTAGTAGCCTTTAAGTCATTGCGCGCTGCGGGCCTCAGTCCTAAAGCGGCAAAATGTGCAACTCTTCAGGCTCGTGGGTATTTCACCGGAATTGAAGCCGGTTCTGGCACCAGCACCATCACACCATCCAAAAGACGGGGTCGTTGAATGAATACGCCAACAAAACAGCAGGCTTATGCCATTACTAAGAAATTCGTAGATGCTATTGATCTACGAGACACCAAGGCTTTAGAACATGACTTTGGTGTTTCTAGCGCTGTAGCAGAGGAAATTTACGAGTCTATTGATGAGTATTTTGAGCAAGGTACGAAGCTGTCCATTGCTCCAGAAGAGCATGCCTTTGATGTTAAAGGGAATCAGCGTCCTTTCATTGATGCATATGAGACAGATGACAAAGCATTAGGGTTGGAATGTGTTTTTTTCGCAAATGGCAGCCCCGGAGAAGCAATACTCCATATAGAAGTATCCGAAAGTGATGGTGGAATTAAGCTTTATTATAAATATATTGGCTCCTAGGGGGCTATATAGTTGATTAAGATGCTACTGCTACATTGAGTAGATAGCTTTGCAGTGATTTTAGATGCAGTAAAGGGAGCAAGCCATGAAAGACATCATCAGGTTGGGTGACTCCACCAATCATGGGGGAGTGGTACTTGAGGCTTTCTCCCAGACTGACCTGAACGGTAAACCCATAGCCGGGGTCGGCCACAAGGTGAGCTGCCCACTGTGTAAAGGTATTTTCCCTATTGCAGAGGGCAGCAGTGTCTACACCGTAGAGGGGATTCCAGTGGCACTGGATGGCATGAAAACCGCGTGTGGAGCTGCCCTTATCGCCAGCGGTCCAAAAGGTGCTGCTGTCAGCTAGATAACACCCTCGGGCCATAAAGTGAATGCAGTACTTTTCTCTAAAGGGGACAACTCGAATGGCGCGAAATCTGCAGTTCTGTTTTGATTGCCCCCCCATAGGCGGTGTATCAAATAATCAGGTGCTGCAGTTCAAACCCTGTTAGATAAAGTAAGCATCTGGATGCTAGAAACCTCCCAACTCCATGTCATTCTCGACCGTTCCCCCCGTTTGCGATCGGCCGTAGATCGTTTGGGGCTGTCGAGTGAGGCAACCCTATGGTTGGGTTGGCATGCGAAATACCAATTTACTTGTGCCCATGGGCACGGCTTCACCACAACCCCCTCCACATTGGTCAACCCGAGAGCTAAAGGTTGCCCAAGCTGCATTTCTCAACAACACATGCAGGTCTTGCTCGACACCGCCCGGTTGCAAAGTGTGATGTGCAACAACACGCAGTGGCTAGGTGAAAAGGCTCTGTATACGTTTTCCTGTAATTGTGGACATCAATGGCAGCGCACCGGTAGAAACGCTTTGCGTCATCCTGGTTGCCCAGTGTGTAGTAAGCGGGAGCGGTATCAGGCTGCTCGTTTAGCAGATGGTCTGGAAAGGCTTCAACAAGCAGCGGGAAAACGAGGAGGCCAGTGTCTGAGTGAAGCCTATCTGGGGACTAGCCAGCGTTATCCCTTCATCTGTGCTCAAAAACATACCTGGTATGCCGCGGGTAATGAAGTTTTACGTGGTTCATGGTGCAGGCTTTGTACAACGGAACAACGAGCTAAACGACAATTGAGCGTTGAAGGGTTTCAACACATACAGGATGTTGTTGCTAGCCATGAAGGGGTTTTGTTGAGTGAAGGCGAGTACAAAGGGGGGCGGCAGCGTGCCCTATTTCGCTGCAAAGAAGGGCATGTATGGGAAACGCTTGTAATCCGGGTGGTCAGAGGTGCGTGGTGCCCTACTTGTAGCATTGATAAACGCCGATTGACATTAGTGGATGCGCAGAACGCTGCATCCGCTCGGGGCGGGCAGTGTCTTTCGACAACTTATGTGAATACTTCCACTTATCTGCAATGGTTGTGTGCCCGAGGTCATCAATGGCGAGCGACTTTGGCAACGATACGAGCCGGTCATTGGTGCCATCAATGCGCTGTGATGGCACGCATCAACAGTCGTAAATCCCAAGCCTTGGCGCGCTACATGGCTGTTCCAAGGTGATAGGCTCGGACACCTCTAACATGGGAGGTGTCTGGAGAAAACGACGGCATGTGAAATTCATAGGGATTCGCTACGCGAATCCTTGCACCTTAGTGTGGAATAACCATGTCTTTGCGCCAGATGGCTCCAGCAATCGCCGCAGGTTTGAAGTCAACGATGCCGGCTGCACCAAGAGGCGTGGTGGCTTGCAGCGGCGGTTCAAGAGTGTACGTTTGGCCCGTGTTGCTGAGCTGGATCTCGGTGAAGTACACATCGTGCACATCGTTGACCTTGTTGATCTGGCGTCCAAACAAGCGACTACCTTTTGGGATCGCGATGTTCTCGAAGTTGTCGTAGACGTTCTGATAGACCATCGCCGTGACCTGATTGGGATCGACACGTTCCAGCGTCAGGTTGATGAAGGTTCCTTGGGTCAGTTCATACGGTTGAGGTACAGGCCGTTCGGCCTTTACCGCTACCCCGTACGCCGACTGCTGGGCCCAGGTAGAGCCAGAAAGAATCAGTGCGTGTGCCATTGCTAAAGAGACGGCGACCTTCTTAAAACCCATTGTTGGCTCCATTAATACGAGAAATGCAGCGGCTGAGCACCGCCGGTTGGATGCAGGACTTCCCCCAAAGGAGCAGAAACAGCCAAGACAGCCGGTCGTGATACCGCTTTCAGGGGCTCAGCATCAGCCGCCCCGGCGCTCGCTAGACACTGATGATGGCCCTAGGCTACATTCGAACTCTGAAGGATTCATCATAACGCGGCAATCGTAGGGATACGGTTATGATTAACGAGCTCCACTCCAGCAAATCCTGCTGTTTCTTCAAGCAGAATGCTCCCATCACGGGCAAAGCGATCTCTGAGTTGTTTCAGGCCATGAAGCTTGGGCAACCCAATCCTTCCAACGATCATTTTTCCGCTAGTGCAACGGCCACCATGAATTCTGCTGGCCAGCGTTGTATTTTCGTTCGGTTGCAGTCTGCATCTTTGCCAGATAGTCAGTGACCTATCATCTATTGAATTTCGAAGTTGAAAAGGGAGTTGGCAATGAGTCGTGAGCGTTACTTGTTCTCCGCGAGCGGTGACAATAAGGAAAGAACAACGCAAGGATTGGCCAAGTTCTTCGAGCTTTGTGCCGAACATGGCTCTGGCGTGATTGTAGTTCCGGTAATCGGAAAAGTGGATAGCACGCTGTTCACTAAAGTATTGAAGCCAGAGCTTGCTAAGGCATTGATAAAAAATCGGACAGTGACTTTTGGAGCCGGTAAAACCATCACCTTGTGTTCTTCAACGACTCTAAATAAACACACAGGCGCAAAGGTCTACCTCACACTATGGTGTTCGGAAAAAGTAATCTATGAGATTGAGAAAAGTTGTTACTCGTGCGTAGCGGAAGTGTTTGTTACATGGGCTCCAGAAGACGCCGATGCGTGGACAAAGGCTTATGAAGTGACATCGATCTAAAACGATTGGAGCACAAACGCCACGTATATAGTTTTAGAGGGATAAAGCAGCATCTTCGGGCACGCCCTAAGCGTGCCCCAAGAATTTTCCGGTACGGTAGGGAGGTATCAATGATCGGTCATATTCATGGTTTTGTAGCATCGGACTGGGTCACTGCGAAAACGGTGGCCAAGGCAATATTGGTAAGGCGTGCTCGGAGACCCGGTAACCCATTGATCTCCTATAGCGACCTGGTGGCTCAGCTCCCGCTGGCTATAGACCCGAGCGATCCGCGACTAAGCCTACTTCTCGATGAAATTTCGGTCGAGGAATACTCCGAAGGCAGAGGTTTTCTCACCGTCTTGGTGGTTCATAAGCATGGAGACATCAAGCCCGGAACTGGCTTTTATAAAATGGCGAGAAAGTGCGGCGAGGAATTTGATGATGAAGATGCGTTTCACATCCGGGCGCTCGAAGAGGTGACTCGATACTGGACGGGCAACGAGGAGTAGGTATGAATATCTGTAAATGTTTTCGGTGTATAACTTGCGGCACTGAAATCGATTGCAGGATAGGAATGTCTAATCGGGATGTGCAGCCTTTTCAGTTCGCCTGCCCTACCTGCGAAGAGCGCATTTCATTCGTTTTCGGCCGCCCGGATGCTGAATTACAAGGCGCTGAAGAACTAGAGTTTGATGGGCCTTTTAAGGGCGACAAGCCCTTTGTAGATCTTCATTTGGATTTTCCGGTGTACTTCGGAAAGTATGTCATGGGTATGACAACATTTTTCAGGGTAACTGGAGAGATAGGCATGGAAGCGTATCACCACTTAAACCATCGCTTGCACATTCTGAATTGGCTGCACCCGATGGAGCGGGATCTTGCGAGTTTGATTTCCCAGTACAAGCGAGGCGATTTAAGTACGTTTGAGAAGGTGTGTGAAAGAATTCCTGGCGTGAGTTTGAAGTCGAGGAAGAAGCAAGATGTTCTGGCCGCTTTGTACTCAGCCACGTCGGTAATGTCCTCACCTTTTACGATTCACGAACATAACTCTGAAATTAGCGAGAGGGCTCCGCAGCTCTATTTTTGGTTACATGAACATCATCCTGAAAAAATGCTGGCCTTTTTCGATAGAATCATTGATAGCGGATTTCTCAAGAACTTGCATAACGACTGCCTATCTTTATACCCGCGACTGGTATCGATGGACTTACCATTCCGGCCCGCTTTTTTTTACGATTACGCTGACACGGAACAACTGGGTCAAATCCCGGCAAGAATTTCTACCGCTGATTTCGATACATGTAATACATACTATAAAGATCTTGCGGAGGTCTTTTCGCGTCAGGTCACCTTGCTTGCTGGCCTGAATAATCTCCTGAAGCGTGGGGATTTTGACCTATTCGAGCCATCGTTGAAAATAACAAAAAAGGGGACGCGAGCAGAGCTGGAGAATCTCAATGCATTTGCAAATGTCGACCTAGGGAATAAAATCGGCTTTGTAGATGATTGTTTTTACCGCATAGATATAGATGCTATTGATAATAAGCTCAGGAATGCGATAGCGCACTACAAGTTCGAATATAAAGAATCCACTCAGTGCATCACTTACTACCCGAGTAAAGAGGGCATGAGTCGTGAAAAGTATCACGAAATTTCGTTCATGGACTTTATCAGGAAATCGTTGCTTCTCTTCAGAGAGGTGCACAGTGTGAATCACATTATCAAGGCAACACTCTTTTACTGTGTATTAGCTTTGAAGAGAGATATATGAAAATCCGGCTGGAGGGGTCGTCACGATTTCTAGTGTCATCGAGCTGGTGATTTTTTGGCGGGTTCGGGCAGCGCTGGTAAAAGCCCTCGGTCTGAGCTCAGCCCATCCCACAGGCAGAAATAGGTTGGAGATATTGCTAGCGTTTCATGTCAACGTTGACATCCGCAGCCACTGAAAGCACTCCTTAGAAACCGCAACCACTTAAGCATTACTATTGGCGTCTAGCAAATTGTCAACAAAACTACTTGCGATAATTTGCGGACACAGGATCAGGGCTGCCGCGTTGTGCGCCAGGGCACGCTTGACCACCTGCCGCGGATAGACACTGGTGGTGTTGATGGAGCCCTGGAACAGCGCTTCGAACGCCAGCACCCGGTGCTTGGAGTCGAGAAACAGACAACCGAAGACCTCATGTGGCTCATGCCGCAACATCGCCTTGAGGTAGTCGCGGACCGCCACCGGGCTTTCCAGCACCGAATTGCGACTGAGCTTTTCCGCCAGATGCCGCCGCGCCATTTCCAGCACTGCCTGCAATTGCGCGAACTTGGCCGGGCCCAGGCCCAACTGTCGACTGAAGGTCAATTGATCCGCCTCGAGCAGGCCACGCAGGCTGCCGAACTGATGCAACAGGTGTCGCGCCAGGTCGACCGCGCTTTTTCCAGCGACCCCGGTGCGCAGGAAGATCGCCAGCAATTCGGCGTCGGAAAGGGCCAGCGCGCCCTGCTCGAGAAGCTTCTCCCGCGGGCGCTCCGCCGCAGGCCAGTCGCGAATGCTCATAGCACCTCCATGTGTGTGGGCGCCGCTGTTCCATAGCGGTCGCTGTGCTATCTTAGCCCATCTTTTTGCGTGGGATTTCCCCTGGGGAGGGGGTGTTACACGCAGCAATCATTGAACTGAAAGGCAGGCCTATGCAGCGGCTGTATCGGAAACGCATCGTTCTCGGCGTCGGCGGCGGCATCGCTGCCTATAAGAGCGCCGAGCTGGTTCGCCGACTCCTCGACCATGGCGCGGAAGTGCGTGTGGTCATGACCCGTGGCGGCAGTGAATTCATCACCCCGCTGACCATGCAGGCCCTGTCCGGGCACCCGGTCCACCTGGACCTGCTCGACCCCGCGGCCGAAGCCGCCATGGGTCATATCGAACTGGCCAAATGGGCCGACCTGGTGCTGATCGCCCCGGCCACGGCCGACCTGATCGCCCGTCTGGCCCAAGGCATCGCCGACGACCTGCTGACCACCCTGGTCCTGGCCACCGATGCCACTGTCGCCATCGCCCCGGCCATGAACCAGGCCATGTGGCGTGACCCGGCCACCCAGGCCAATACCCAGCTGCTGCAAAGCCGTGGCCTGAAGGTCTTCGGTCCGGCGTCCGGCAGCCAGGCCTGCGGCGACGTCGGCCTGGGCCGCATGCTCGAAGCCAACGATCTGGCACTGTGCGCCGCCGACTGCTTCCAGCACCTGGCGCTGACCGGCAAACACGTGCTGATTACCGCCGGCCCGACCCAGGAAAACATCGACCCGGTGCGCTACATCACCAACCACAGCTCCGGGAAAATGGGTTTTGCCCTGGCCGAAGCCGCGGTCGAAGCCGGCGCCCGGGTGACCCTGATCACCGGTCCGGTGCACCTGCCGACCCCGGATCGCGTGACCCGCATCGACGTGGTCAGCGCCCGCGATATGCTCGCCGCCTGTGAAGCCGCCATCCCCTGCGACCTGTTCATCGCCTCGGCCGCGGTCGCGGACTACCGCCCGGAAGTCGTCGCCCCACAGAAATTGAAGAAAGACCCTACGAACGGCGACGGCCTACTGCTGCAGATGGTGCGCAACCCGGACATCCTGGCCACCATCGCCACCCGCCCCGACCGCCCGTTCAGCGTCGGCTTCGCCGCTGAAACCGAACACTTGCTCGACTACGCTGCGCGCAAACTCAAAGACAAGAACCTCGACCTGATCGTCGCTAACGACGTGGCCAACCCGAGCATTGGCTTCAACAGTGAGGAAAACGCCTGCAGCGTGATTGACCGGGAGTTGCACGCAACTCTCTTCGCCCAGACCAGCAAGGGCAAGATTGCCCGCCAACTGATCTCTTTCATCGCCGAACGGCTGAACCAGGTTTAACTCGCATGCACGCTTTACAAGCCAAGATCCTCGACCCACGCATCGGCAACGAATTCCCTCTGCCGCAGTACGCCACGCCAGGCTCCGCCGGCCTCGACCTGCGCGCCATGCTCAAGCAGGACACTATCCTGGAACCGGGCCAGACCCTGCTGATTCCTACCGGCCTGTCCGTCTACATCGGCGACCCTGGCCTCGCCGCGCTGATCCTGCCGCGCTCCGGCCTGGGCCACAAGCACGGCATCGTCCTGGGCAACCTGGTCGGCCTGATCGACTCCGATTACCAGGGTGAACTCATGGTCTCCTGCTGGAACCGTGGCCAGACCGCGTTCAACATCGCAGTGGGCGAACGCATTGCCCAGCTGGTGCTGGTACCTGTGGTCCAGGCGCATTTCGAAGTGGTCGAAGCCTTCGACGAAAGCCAGCGTGGCGCAGGCGGTTTCGGTCACTCCGGCAGCCATTAAGCAAAAAATCCGGGCCGCACCAGCGGCTCGCCTAAGATTGGTGGGTTGTGTTTCAGCACGAAAAACTCAGCAGATTTATTCGCGGACTCAAGCACCCGGAATCACGGTACAAGGTGATTGAAAAGAGCTGACGCTCATCAGATGGCACTTTTACACCATGAACCCAAGGGCAAAAACGCCGTCATACCCTTCAGTTTGAGCCTTCCGGTCAGTATTCCGGCCTGTCCTGCCCCCTTTTAGACGGAGCACCCCCAGTGATGAGCAATGCAGCCCAAGTCGTACCCAAGTTCCCCGAAAGCATCTTTCGCGCCTACGACATTCGCGGAACCGTTCCGGAAACCCTGAACGCAGAAACCGCCTACTGGATCGGTCGAGCCATTGGCTCCGAGAGCCTGGCCCAGGGCGAACCCAACGTTTGCGTAGGCCGTGACGGTCGCCTGTCCGGCCCCGAGCTGGTGGAGCAACTGATCCAGGGCCTGCACGACAGTGGTTGCCACGTCAGCGATGTCGGCCTGGTACCGACACCGGCGCTGTATTACGCGGCCAATGTGCTGGCTGGCAAATCCGGGGTGATGCTGACCGGCAGCCACAACCCGTCGAACTACAACGGCTTCAAGATCGTCATCGCCGGCGATACCCTGGCCAACGAACAGATCCAGGCCCTGCACGATCGCCTCAAGACCAACAACCTGAGCAGCGGCCAGGGCAGCATCACCAAGGTCGATATCCTCGATCGCTACAACACTGAAATCGTTCAAGACATCAAACTCGCCCGCCGCCTGAAAGTGGTGGTCGACTGCGGTAACGGTGCTGCCGGCGTCATCGCGCCTCAGTTGATCGAAGCCCTGAACTGCGAAGTCATCCCGCTGTTCTGCGAAGTGGACGGCAACTTCCCCAACCATCACCCGGACCCGGGCAAGCCGGAGAACCTGGAAGACCTGATCGCCAAGGTCGCCGAAACCAACGCCGATCTCGGCCTGGCCTTCGACGGCGACGGCGACCGTGTCGGCGTAGTAACCAACACCGGCAGCATCGTCTTCCCCGACCGCCTGTTGATGCTGTTCGCCAAGGACGTGGTAGCCCGCAACCCGGACGCGGAGATCATCTTCGACGTCAAATGCACCCGCCGCCTGATCCCGCTGATCAAGGAATACGGCGGTCGCCCACTCATGTGGAAGACCGGCCACTCGTTGATCAAAAAGAAAATGAAGCAGACCGGCGCGTTGCTGGCCGGTGAAATGAGCGGGCATGTCTTCTTCAAGGAACGCTGGTTCGGTTTCGACGACGGTATCTACAGCGCCGCGCGGCTGCTGGAGATCCTCAGCAAGGAAAAATCCAACGCGGAAGAGCTGTTTGCCACCTTCCCGAACGATATTTCTACGCCGGAAATCAATATCCATGTGACCGAAGAGAGCAAATTCAGCATCATTGATGCGCTGCACGACGCGCAGTGGGGCGAAGGCGCCGACCTGACCACCATCGACGGCGTACGAGTCGACTACCCCAAAGGCTGGGGCCTGGTTCGCGCCTCCAACACCACGCCGGTGCTGGTGCTGCGCTTCGAGGCCGATGACGAAGCCGAACTGCAGCGCATCAAGGATGTGTTCCACACCCAGCTGAAACGTGTTGCACCTGACCTCCAACTACCGTTTTGATTTTCTTCAAGCGCCTTTATTGAAGTGCCGGAGCCCTGAATGACCCTCGAACGCGATGCCGCCGCCAATACCGCCAAGGTCCTGTCCGAAGCGCTGCCTTATATTCGCCGCTATGTCGGCAAGACCCTGGTGATCAAATACGGCGGCAACGCGATGGAAAGCGAGGAGCTGAAGACCGGCTTCGCCCGCGACATCGTGCTGATGAAGGCCGTCGGGATCAACCCGGTGGTGGTGCACGGCGGCGGCCCGCAAATCGGTGACCTGCTCAAGCGCCTGTCCATCGAAAGCCACTTCATCGATGGCATGCGCGTCACCGACGCGGCGACCATGGACGTGGTGGAGATGGTTCTCGGCGGCCAGGTGAACAAGGACATCGTCAACCTGATCAACCGCCATGGCGGCAGCGCCATCGGCCTGACCGGCAAGGACGCGGAGCTGATTCGCGCGAAGAAGCTCACCGTCACCCGCAAGACGCCGGAAATGACCACCCCGGAAATCATCGACATCGGCCACGTGGGCGAAGTGGTCGGCATCAACACCGACCTGCTGAACCTGCTGGTCAAAGGTGATTTCATCCCGGTGATCGCGCCGATCGGCGTCGGCGCCAACGGCGAGTCGTACAACATCAACGCTGACCTGGTAGCCGGCAAGGTGGCCGAGGCGCTGAAAGCCGAGAAGCTGATGCTGCTGACCAACATCGCCGGCCTGATGGACAAGTCGGGCAAGGTCCTGACCGGCCTGACCACCCAGCAGGTCGATGCCCTGATCGAAGACGGCACCATCTACGGCGGCATGCTGCCGAAGATTCGCTGTGCGCTGGAAGCAGTACAGGGTGGCGTGGGCAGCTCGTTGATCATCGACGGTCGCGTACCCAATGCGATTCTGCTGGAGATCTTCACCGATACCGGTGTCGGCACCCTGATCAGCAATCGCAAGCGCCCTTAAGCGCTGCAAATAAAAAGACCCCGCCTGGCCAAGCCAGGCGGGGTCTTTTTATTGCGCCTTCCGTAGGAGCGGAGCTTGCCCGCGATAGCGGTGTATCAGGTTAGACCGCTATCGCGGGCAAGCCTCGCTCCTACAGAACAGGGTCAAACGCCGAATTGCGCGCGGTAGGCTTCCACCGCCGGCAGATGCTGCTTGAGTGCCGGATCGTCCGCCAGGAACTGCAGGACCTGGGTCAGGGAAACGATGCTCACCACCGGAATGCCGAAATCGCGCTCGACTTCCTGGATCGCCGACAACTCACCGTTGCCACGCTCCTGACGGTTCAGGGCAATCAACACACCCGCCGCCTTGGCGCCTTCCTGGGACTCGATGATCTGCATCACTTCGCGAATCGCGGTGCCCGCGGTGATCACGTCGTCGATGATCAACACATCGCCAGTCAATGGCGCGCCGACCAGGCTGCCGCCTTCGCCGTGAGCCTTGGCTTCCTTGCGGTTGAAGCACCATGGCAGATCGCGCTGATGATGCTCGGCCAGGGCCACGGCCGTCGCTGCCGCTAAAGGAATACCTTTGTACGCAGGACCGAAAAGCACATCGAAAGAAATGCCGCTGTCGACGATCGCCGCGGCATAAAAACGCCCCAGCTGTGCCAGGGCCGAACCGCTGTTGAACAGGCCGGCATTGAAGAAGTAAGGACTGGTACGCCCGGACTTCAGGGTGAACTCACCGAAGCGCAAAACCCCGCGATCGATGGCAAAACGAATGAAATCGCGCTGATACGCCTGCATGAAAAAGCCCCAAATACCACGGATTTAGCTAATTAGGTAGACCTCGGGTATCATACACGCACGTGATTTTTGGGGCCATTTATGCGGATCATCAGTGTGAACGTCAATGGTATTCAGGCTGCAGTGGAGCGAGGTTTGCTCAGTTGGCTGCAAGCACAGAATGCCGACGTCATCTGCCTGCAGGACACCCGCGCCTCCGCCTTTGAACTGGACGATCCAGCCTTCCAACTGGATGGCTACTTCCTTTATGCCTGCGATGCCGAAGTTCCCGCCCAAGGCGGTGTGGCTTTGTACTCGCGGTTGCAACCGAAGGCTGTCATCAGCGGTCTCGGCTTCGAGACGGCCGACCGCTACGGGCGCTACCTGCAAGCCGATTTCGACAAGGTCAGCATCGCGACCTTGCTGCTTCCTTCCGGGCAGAACGGCGATGAAGACTTGAACCAGAAGTTCAAGCTTATGGACGACTTCGCCCGTTACCTGGATAAACAGCGGCGCAAACGTCGCGAGTACATTTATTGTGGCTCGCTGTACGTGGCGCAACAGAAGCTGGATATCAAGAACTGGCGTGACAGCCAGCAATCTCCGGGTTTCCTGGCGCCTGAGCGTGCCTGGATGGACGAGATTGTCGGCAACATGGGTTATGTCGATGCCCTGCGCGAAGTCAGCCGCGAAGGCGATCAATACAGCTGGTGGCCGGACAACGAACAGGCCGAGATGCTCAACCTGGGCTGGCGCTTCGACTATCAGCTGCTGACCCCAGGCCTGCGTCGCTTCGTGCGCAGCGCACGCCTGCCACGCCAGCCGCGCTTCTCGCAGCACGCGCCGCTGATCGTGGACTACGACTGGACGCTGACCATCTAAGCGTCTTTTCGCAGACACAAAAAAGCCGACATCACTGTCGGCTTTTTTGTGGGCGCTCGGCCTATTTGATCAATCGCCAGGTGAACGGGTAGCGGTACGCCATCCCTTCATTGGCCTTGACCCCGGCGATGATGGTCAGCACCAGGGCGCCGATCGCCAGCAGACCGAAGAGCAGGAAACCCACCAGCACCACCATCAGCAGGAAACAGACCAGCGAGGCAAGAGCCACGGTGATCTGAAAGTTCAGCGCTTCCTTGCCCTGGGCATCGATGAACGGGTCCGTCTCGCGCTTCATCTGCCAGAGCACCAGCGGGCCGATCAGGGTGCCGAACGGAATCCAGATGCCCAGCAACGCCGACAGGTGACAGAACATCGCCCACTGACGCACCTCATGGCTCGGGACAGGTTGCGGAAGCTGGTCGTCGTTCATGCTGCTCTCCTTGCTGAAAGCTACCGGGCAATCAGTCAGCCAGGGCTGCCTGTTGCAATTCAAAGATCTCGCTCATGCCTTTCTTGGCCAAAGCCAGCATGGCGTTCAGTTCTTCCGGCTGGAACGGCGCGCCTTCGGCAGTGCCCTGGACTTCGATGAAACCGCCAGTGCTGGTCATGACCACGTTCAGGTCGGTCTCGGCCGCCGAGTCTTCCAGGTAATCCAGATCCAGCACCGGCTCACCCTGGTACATGCCCACGGACACCGCCGCGATCATTTGCTTGATCGGGTCGCCGCCCTTCAGGCCGCCACGCTTCTTGATCACTTTCAAAGCGTCCACCAAGGCCACCATGGCACCGGTGATCGACGCGGTACGGGTACCGCCATCGGCCTGGATCACATCGCAGTCGACATACAGGGTGACGTCGCCCAGCTTGGTCATGTCCAGCGCAGCGCGCAGGGAACGACCGATCAGACGCTGGATCTCCAGGGTACGGCCGCCTTGCTTGCCGCGACTGGCTTCACGCTGGTTACGCTCGCCGGTGGCGCGCGGCAGCATGCCGTATTCGGCGGTCAACCAGCCCTGGCCCTGACCCTTGAGGAAGCGGGGCACGCCGTTCTCGACGCTGACCGTGCAGATCACTTTGGTATCACCAAACTCGACCAGTACAGATCCCTCGGCGTGTTTGGTGTAGTTGCGGGTGATGCGGATCGAGCGGAGCTGATCGGCAGCGCGACCACTTGGACGTTTCATAGGGAATACCTGTACGGGGACGGAAAACTGCCGATCATTATAGAGCCCACGGCCTTGCCTGGGCAGTTCTAAAAACCCCGGCCCGTCGGCGACACCTCTGGAACGGCCCTCCGGTCGCTTCGCAGCGCTTTGTCACACCCGCGGTTTGGGAGCATCCACCGCACTGCGCTACAATCCTGCGCCTTCGCAGCCTGTCGGCTTCAATTCATTCATATCGGGCCCGTACAACCCTTTGCGGTTGGTGGCGGACCTGTATCGGAGGTACCTCCATGGTGCACAGCATGACCGCCTTCGCCCGGGTAGAACGGGCCGGCACTCAGGGCACCCTGAGTTGGGAACTGCGCTCGGTCAACAGCCGTTACCTGGAACCGCACCTGCGCTTGCCGGAATCCTTTCGCGATCTGGAAGGCGCGGTCCGCGAGGCGCTGCGCCAGGGACTGTCGCGCGGCAAGCTCGAATGCACCTTGCGCTTCACCGAAGAAACCACCGGCAAACCACTGCAGGTCGACCGGGAGCGCGCCGCGCAACTGGTGGCGGCAGCCGAGTCCGTTGCCAGCCTGATCAAGCAGCCGGCGGCGCTGAACCCACTGGAAGTGCTGGCCTGGCCCGGCGTCCTGGTGGCCGATGCCAGCGACCCGCAGGCGCTGAACAACGAAGCCCTGAGCCTGTTCAACCAGGGGCTGAAAGAGCTGAAGAGCGGCCGCGAGCGCGAAGGCGCGGAGCTGGCCCGGCTGATCAACGAACGCCTGACCTCCATCGAGGAAGATGTCGTGACCCTGCGCGAACTGGTCCCGCAGATGCTCGCGACCCAGCGCCAGAAGGTTCTCGATCGCTTCGCCGACATGCAGGCCGAACTGGACCCTACCCGCCTGGAACAGGAAATGGTGCTGCTCGCCCAGAAGAGCGACGTCGCCGAAGAACTGGACCGCCTGAGCACCCACATCATCGAAGTGCGCCGCGTACTCAAGTCCGGCGGCGCCGCTGGCCGGCGCCTGGACTTCCTGATGCAGGAACTCAACCGCGAAGCCAACACACTGGGCTCCAAGGCCTTCGACCCGCGCAGCACCCAGGCTGCGGTCAACCTCAAGGTGTTGATCGAGCAGATGCGCGAACAAGTACAGAATATTGAGTAAGGCTACCCAGACATGAACCACAGCACCGGCACCCTCTACATCATTTCCGCCCCCTCGGGCGCGGGCAAGACCAGCCTGGTCAAGGCCCTGATCGACGCCGACCCGTCGATCCGTGTTTCCGTTTCCCACACCACTCGCGCCATGCGCCCGGGCGAAGTGGACGGCGTGAACTACCACTTCGTCTCCCGCGAAGCGTTCGTGAAGATGGGCGAACACGGCGACTTCCTCGAGCGCGCCGAAGTCTTCGGCAATCTCTATGGCACCTCCCAAAGCCACTTGCAGCAGACCCTGGACGAAGGTCACGACCTGATCCTGGAGATCGACTGGCAAGGTGCCGAGCAGGTGCGCAAGCTGATGCCCCAGGCGCGTTCGATCTTCATCCTGCCGCCGTCCCAGCAGGCCTTGCGCCAGCGCCTGACCAACCGCGGCCAGGACAGCGACGAGATCATCGAAGGCCGGATGCGCGAAGCCGTCAGCGAAATGAGCCACTACGTCGATTACGACTACCTGATCATCAACGACGATTTCGCCCATGCGCTGGACGACCTGAAGGCGATTTTCCGCACCAACCAGCTGCACCAAAAGCACCAGCAACAGCGTTTCGGCAAATTGCTCGCCGAATTGCTGGGCTGAATAGCACTTCCCAAAACCGCTGCAAGGGCTTTACATTGGCGCTTGTAGCGCGTCGGAAAGCTTGGTTAAAAAATCAGCGCTTCCCTAATCGCTGGTGATTTTTTAAACTGTTGAGTCCGCTCGCCCATCCGGGCAGCGCGCATATTGCATTTGCTACGAGGAAGACCATGGCCCGCGTAACCGTTGAAGACTGTCTAGAACACGTGGATAACCGCTTTGAGCTGGTCATGCTCTCTACCAAGCGTGCCCGTCAACTGGCAACCGGCGGCAAAGAGCCGAAAGTAGCATGGGAAAACGACAAGCCTACCGTCGTCGCCCTGCGCGAAATCGCTGAAGGCCTGATCGACTACGCAGCTATCGCCGAAGCCGAAATCGTTGAAGATGAACCGCTTTTTGCTGCTTTCGAGGACGAGTCCAACGAGGCCGTCTAAGCCTATGCCTGGTCGACGTAGCACGGCGCGGGATCACAGCCTACGGCAGGAGTCATCATGCCGAGCATAGACGCCCTCGCCGATCGCTTATCGACCTATCTCGGCACGGACCAGGTCAATCTGGTCCGCCGAGCGTATTTCTACGCCGAACAAGCCCATGACGGTCAGCGCCGTCGCAGCGGCGAGGCGTACGTCACGCACCCATTAGCGGTCGCAAACATTCTCGCCGACATGCATATGGACCATCAGAGCCTGATGGCGGCCATGCTGCATGACGTGATCGAAGACACCGGTATCGCCAAAGAAGCGCTGCAAGCGCAGTTCGGTGAAACCGTGGCCGAACTGGTCGACGGGGTCAGCAAACTGACCCAGATGAACTTCGAGACCAAGGCCGAAGCCCAAGCGGAAAACTTCCAGAAGATGGCCATGGCCATGGCGCGCGACATTCGCGTGATCCTGGTCAAGCTGGCCGACCGCCTGCACAACATGCGCACCCTGGAAGTGCTGTCCGGTGAAAAACGCCGGCGGATCGCCAAGGAAACCCTGGAGATCTATGCGCCCATCGCCAACCGCCTGGGCATGCACAGCATCCGCATCGAATTCGAAGACCTCGGGTTCAAGGCCATGCACCCGATGCGTTCCGCGCGGATCTACCAGGCGGTCAAGCGCGCCCGGGGCAACCGCAAGGAAATCGTCAACAAGATCGAAGAATCCCTGAGCCACTGCCTGGCCATCGACGGCATCCAGGGCGAGGTCAGCGGCCGCCAGAAGCACTTGTATGGCATCTATAAAAAGATGCGCGGCAAACGCCGGGCCTTCAACGAGATCATGGACGTCTACGCGTTCCGGATCATCGTCGACAAGGTCGACACCTGCTACCGCGTGCTCGGCGCCGTACACAACCTGTACAAGCCACTGCCGGGTCGCTTCAAGGATTACATCGCGATTCCCAAGGCCAACGGCTACCAGTCGCTGCACACCACGCTGTTCGGCATGCACGGCGTTCCGATCGAGATCCAGATCCGCACTCGCGAAATGGAAGAGATGGCCAACAACGGCATCGCCGCCCACTGGCTGTATAAATCCAGCGGTGACGAGCAGCCAAAGGGCACCCATGCCCGGGCTCGTCAGTGGGTCAAGGGCGTGCTGGAGATGCAGCAACGCGCCGGCAACTCCCTGGAATTCATCGAGAGCGTGAAGATCGACCTGTTCCCGGACGAGGTCTACGTGTTCACGCCGAAGGGCCGGATCATGGAGCTGCCCAAAGGCTCCACCGCAGTGGATTTCGCCTACGCGGTGCACACCGACGTCGGCAACAGCTGCATCGCCTGTCGTATCAATCGCCGCCTGGCGCCGCTGTCCGAACCGCTGCAAAGCGGCTCCACCGTGGAAATCGTCAGCGCCCCGGGCGCACGCCCCAACCCGGCCTGGCTCAACTTCGTGGTCACCGGCAAGGCTCGCACCCACATTCGCCATGCGCTGAAACTGCAACGCCGCTCCGAGTCCATCAGCCTGGGCGAACGCCTGCTGAACAAGGTGCTCAACGGTTTCGACAGCGCGCTGGAAAAGATCCCCGCCGAACGCGTGCAAGCGATGCTCACCGAGTATCGCCTGGAACTGATCGAAGACCTGCTGGAAGACATCGGCCTGGGCAACCGCATGGCCTATGTGGTCGCCCGCCGCCTGCTCGGCGAAGGCGAACAGCTGCCAAGCCCGGAAGGTCCGCTGGCCATTCGCGGTACCGAAGGCCTGGTCCTGAGCTACGCCAAGTGCTGCACGCCGATCCCGGGCGACCCGATTGTCGGCCACCTGTCCGCGGGCAAGGGGATGGTGGTGCACCTGGACAACTGCCGCAATATCAGCGAAATCCGCCACAACCCGGAAAAATGCATCCAGCTTTCGTGGGCCAAGGATGTCACCGGCGAATTCAACGTCGAGCTGCGCGTCGAGCTGGAACACCAGCGCGGCCTGATCGCCCTGCTGGCCAGCAGCGTCAACGCGGCCGACGGCAATATCGAGAAAATCAGCATGGACGAACGGGATGGTCGCATCAGCGTGGTCCAACTGGTGGTCAGCGTGCACGACCGCGTGCACCTGGCTCGTGTGATCAAGAAACTGCGCGCCCTGACCGGGGTCATTCGCATCACTCGCATGCGTGCATAGCTCGCTATACAGCCCGCCCATTACAAGGAGTCATTCATGACCAAGACCGTTATCACCAGCGACAAGGCACCCGCCGCGATCGGCACCTATTCCCAGGCGATCAAGGCAGGCAACACCGTCTACATGTCCGGCCAGATCCCGCTCGATCCAAAGACCATGGAACTGGTGGAAGGCTTCGAAGCCCAGACCGTCCAGGTATTCGAGAACCTCAAGTCCGTGGCCGAGGCCGCCGGTGGTTCGTTCAAGGACATCGTCAAGCTCAACATCTTCCTCACCGACCTGAGCCACTTCGCCAAGGTCAACGAGATCATGGGCAAGTACTTCCAGCAGCCTTACCCTGCCCGCGCCGCCATCGGCGTTGCCGCCCTGCCAAAAGGCGCGCAGGTTGAAATGGATGCCATCCTGGTCATCGAGTAACACGTCCGGCGCGGCTACCCAGGCCGCGCCGTCTTCGCTCTGAAAGGATTTCCTCATGCGCAAAGCGCTAGCCCTCTCGTTGTGCGCCCTGTTCCTCGGCGGCTGTGCCAGCGATCCCGCCGACCGTGACATCAGTGGCACCTGGATCAATCAGGTCGCCATCGACGCCGCCGCCAAAGGCGGACCGCTGCGCGAAGCCCTGCAAGGCTACGGCCCGAACCTGGAATGGGACGTCAACACCAAGGCCAGCCAGGCGCGCTACACCAACGGCTTCGAAAATGTCGAAGGCAAGGTGCTGGCTGAAGAGTCCGGTTCCTGGAAAATCGATTTCTACGGCAGCTCCGCCAGCGAATTGAAACGCGACGGCAAACAATTGCTGCAAGAAGCCAACGACAACGAGCCGGAACAGGTCTTCGATCGTCCCAAGGACCCGGCCCCGGAAGGCGCGCCACTGGGCGCCAACTTCGAGCGCGCGCTGTACTCGGCCTACCTGGGCGGCGAATGGAAAATCGTCAACGGCCCGGGCCAAGGCGGCACCGTGCTGTTCCAGTCCAACGGCCAGGTCATGGGCCTGCCGGGCGCCGATCGCTACGCACTCTGCCTCGCCGGCGACTGCGCGTCGATGAGCGGCGGCTACGACAACCTCTGGCTGCAGCTCAACGGCCAGGGCAACCCGTGGATCTTCGCGCGTAACGGCGAGCAACTGGAGATCTTCCAGACCATCAACACCGCCCAGGCGGACGAGGTACCTTCCCTCACTCCGGGTACGCGCCAGTGGCTACTGGAAAAACAGTGATCCCCGCCTCCCTGTAGGAGCGAGCTTGCTCGCGATCAGCGGTGTCTCAGGTTAGACCGCTATCGCGAGCAAGCTCGCTCCTACAGTTTCAGCCTTCGATAATCTCCGCATACCCCTCGCGAAAACTCGGATAACGCGGCTCCCAGCCCAGGGCCCTGGCGCGGGCATTGCTGCAGCGCTTGCTGCCAGAACGCCGCACACTCGAATTGTCCGCCCACTCGGTCACGCCCAGGTACTCGCGCAGCCAGCCCACCACCTCCGCCAAAGGCACCGGCGCGTCGTCGACCCCGATGTAGCAGTCCTCAAGCTGCACGCCACGCCGATCGGCCTGCAGCAGGAAGGCCAGCAACCCCGCGGCGTCGTCGGCATGGATGCGGTTGCCATACAACGGCGGATCGATGGCCACGCGATACCCCTGGCGCACTTGGTTCAACAGCCATTCCCGCCCCGGGCCGTAGATCCCGGTCAAGCGCACCAGGCTGGCTGGAATGCCACTCTGCAACGCCACTTGCTCGGCCTCGAGCATCAGCCGGCCGGAATAGCCGCCGGCCTGCGCAGGAGAAGTCTCGTCGATCCACTCGCCGTCTTTCTGCCCATAGACGCTGCTGCTGGAAACGAACAACAGGCGCTTCGGCGACTGCCCGTTCTGCTTGAGCCAGCCCAGCACATGGGTCAGCCCCTCGACATAGGCCGCGCGATAGCCCGCCTCGTCATGCTCGGTAGCGGCCGCGCTATACACCAGGTAATCCAGCGGTGTGGTGGGCCAGGCTGCCGGGCACTGCTCGCTGAAAAGATCGCCCGCCACGCCGATCACCCCTTCCGGCAATTGCGAAACCGTGCGCCGCAGGCCGTAGACCTGCCAGTTTTCAGCCAGCAGTTGCTTCGCCAGACGGCTGCCGACATCACCACAGCCAGCGATCAGAACAGAAGGGGCGGACATCAGAAAACTCCTATCAGAAAGGCACAGACTAGCGTCGGCAATGGACGAGCGGCTAGCAATCAAAGAAAAAAAGATACTCTATTACTTCTGTTAACAAGAATTAGTTGCAATAATGACGGCCCATTTGTTCTCGGCCCTGCGAGGCCTAGAAGGACACTTACCCTTTTCCCTCTCAGGTCCGGCCAGCATGACACGCAATCCATTCTCCGCTTCGCCAACCCAACGCCCAAGCCCGCTGCGCGCCATGAGTGCGGCCGCGGCGTTGCTGTTCAGCCTGCTGCTGGCACCGACCGCGGCCTTCGCCGATGAGCAGGCCCCGACTGGCGCCTCGACACCTGCGGCAGCCCACGCGCCGGCCGATGCCACGGCGCCGGTAGCCACCCCGGTCGCCGCAGCGCCGGCACCTGCCGAAGGCGAGCCGGCCGACGACGCACCTGAAGTCCTCGAAGCGGACAACAGCCTGGGCATGGCGCACGACCTGTCTCCTTGGGGCATGTACCAGAACGCCGACATCATCGTGAAGCTGGTGATGATCGGCCTGGCTATCGCCTCGATCATCACCTGGACCATCTGGATCGCCAAAGGCTTCGAGCTGATGGGCGCCAAGCGTCGCCTGCGCGGTGAGATCCTCGCCCTGAAAAAGGCCACCACCCTCAAGGAAGCCAGCGTCACCGCCGCCAAAGAAGGCACCCTGGCCAATCTGCTGGTCCACGACGCCCTGGAAGAAATGCGCCTGTCGGCCAACAGCCGTGAGAAAGAAGGCATCAAGGAACGCGTCAGCTTCCGCCTCGAGCGCCTGGTAGCCGCCTGCGGCCGCAACATGAGCAGCGGCACCGGCGTGCTCGCCACCATCGGTTCCACCGCGCCCTTCGTCGGCCTGTTCGGTACCGTATGGGGCATCATGAACAGCTTCATCGGCATCGCCAAAACCCAGACCACCAACCTCGCCGTCGTCGCCCCCGGCATCGCCGAAGCCCTGCTGGCAACCGCCCTGGGTCTGGTCGCGGCCATTCCGGCGGTGGTCATCTACAACGTCTTCGCCCGCTCCATCGCCGGCTACAAGGCCCAGGTCTCCGACGCTTCCGCAGAAGTCCTGCTGCTGGTCAGCCGTGATCTCGATCACCTGCCGACCGCCGAGCGCTCTGCGCAACCTCATGTGGCCAAAGTAGGGTAATCCGCCATGGGCCTGCATTTGAAAGAAGGCGCAGAAGACGATCTCGCCGAAAACCACGAAATCAACGTCACGCCGTTCATCGACGTGATGCTGGTGCTGCTGATCATCTTCATGGTCGCGGCGCCGCTGGCCACCGTGGACATCAAGGTCGACCTCCCGGCCTCGACGGCCAAACCGGCGCCACGCCCCGAGAAACCGGTGTTTCTCAGCGTCAAGGCCGACCAACGCCTGTACCTCGGCGACGACGAAGTGAAAGCCGAAGCCCTCGGCGCCACCCTCGACGCCAAGACCCAGGGCAAAAAAGACACGACGATCTTCTTCCAGGCCGACAAAGGCGTGGATTATGGCGACCTGATGAGCGTGATGGATGCCCTGCGGGCCGCCGGATACCTGAAGGTCGGCCTGGTCGGACTTGAGACGGCTACCAAGAAATGATCACGACGCGCCAAAAACTGACGCGTTACAGCGGTAGCCTGGCCATCGTACTGGGGGTCCATGCGGTCGCGATCCTGCTCGCGCTCAACTGGAGTTCCCCCACGCCGGTCGAGCTGCCACCCCAGGCGATGATGGTCGAGCTGGCGCCGCTTCCGGCACCGCCTCCTCCCGCACCGCCCAAGGTCGTGACGCCACCGCAGCCGCCGGCTCCGGTCGAAGAGTTGCCGCTGCCCAAACTCGCGGAAGCGCCGAAGCCGACGATTTCCGTGCCCAAGCCGGTCAAACCCAAGCCCAAGCCACAACCGCCCAAGCCGGTGGAGAAAAAGCCGGAACCGCCGAAGGAAAAGCCCAGCGAAGAGAAGCCCAGCGACGCTCCGCCGACGCCCACCGCGGCACCGTCCTCGGCCCCTGCTCCGGGCCCCTCGCCGGCCCAGATCGCCGCCAAGGAAAGCTGGCAAGGCACGCTGCTGGCGCACCTGGCCAAGTACAAGAAGTACCCGCCGGGCGCTCAGGCACGCGGCAAGGAAGGCCTGAACCGACTGCGCTTCGTGGTCGACGCCCAAGGCAACGTGCTGTCCTATGAGCTGGTGGGACGCTCGGGCAACGCCGATCTGGACCGGGCCACCCTGGAAATGATCCGCCGCGCCCAACCGCTGCCCAAGCCACCGGCGGACATGCTCAACAACGGCTCGATCGAGATCGTCGCGCCCTTCGTTTACTCCTTGGAGAAACGTCGCCGCTGAGCATGACGCACAGGCGATCCCCAGCAGAAAGGCACCCCAAAGGTGCCTTTTTGCTTTTCCAGGCATGACCCGCATGCATTGCCCGGTGTCACAGCGAGCATTGAGTCTGATAACGTGCGTCTATCGATTGCAGCCGGTATGCTTGGCCCGCAACCTCATGGACGTCCGCTATGACTCTTACTGAATTACGCTACATCGTTACCCTCGCCCAAGAGCAGCACTTCGGCCACGCGGCCGAGCGTTGCCATGTCAGCCAGCCGACCCTGTCGGTGGGCGTGAAGAAGCTTGAAGACGAACTCGGTGTGCTGATTTTCGAGCGCAGCAAGAGTGCGGTACGTCTGACGCCGGTCGGCGAAGGCATTGTCGCCCAGGCGCAAAAGGTCCTCGAACAGGCCCAGGGCATTCGCGAACTGGCCCAGGCTGGCAAGAACCAGCTGACCGCCCCGCTGAAAGTCGGCGCGATCTACACCGTCGGCCCGTACCTGTTCCCGCACCTGATCCCGCAACTGCACCGGGTCGCCCCGCAGATGCCGTTGTACATCGAAGAGAACTTCACCCACGTACTGCGCGACAAGCTGCGCAACGGCGAACTGGACGCGATCATCATCGCCCTGCCGTTCAACGAAGCCGACGTGCTGACCCTGCCGCTGTACGACGAACCCTTCTACGTGCTGATGCCAAGCACCCACCCCTGGACCCAGAAAGAGAGCATCGACGCCAACCTGCTCAACGACAAGAGCCTGTTGCTGCTGGGCGAAGGCCACTGTTTCCGCGACCAGGTACTCGAGGCTTGCCCGACCCTGGCCAAAGGCAACGACGGCGCCAAGCACACCACGGTGGAATCCAGCTCCCTGGAAACCATCCGCCACATGGTCGCTTCCGGCCTTGGCGTCTCGATCCTGCCGCTCTCGGCGGTGGACAGCCATCACTACGCCCCCGGCGTGATCGAAGTACGGCCGCTGAGCGCGCCCGTGCCGTTCCGCACCGTGGCGATCGCCTGGCGCGCCAGCTTCCCGCGGCCGAAAGCCATCGAGATCCTCGCTGACTCGATCCGCCTGTGTTCGGTGGCCAAGCCGCCTGCCGCGAGTTAAGCCGTCGCGATGACTGAGCTGTCGAACGTGCCGGTCACGGCACTCAAGGGCGTCGGCGAAGCCATGGCCGAAAAGCTGGCCAAGGTCGGCCTGGAAAACCTGCAGGACGTGCTGTTCCACCTGCCCCTGCGTTATCAGGACCGTACCCGCGTGGTGCCGATCGGCGCGCTGCGCCCCGGCCAGGACGCGGTGATCGAAGGCACCGTCAGCGGCGCCGACGTGGTGATGGGCAAGCGCCGCAGCCTGCTGGTGCGCCTGCAGGACGGCACCGGCGGGCTCAGCCTGCGCTTCTACCATTTCAGCAACGCGCAGAAGGAAGGCCTTAAGCGCGGCACCCGCGTGCGCTGCTATGGCGAAGCCCGTCCCGGTGCCTCGGGGCTGGAAATCTACCACCCGGAATACCGCGCCATCAGCGGCGATGAACCGCCGCCCGTGGACCAGACCCTGACCCCCATCTACCCGCTCACCGAAGGCCTGACCCAGCAACGCCTGCGCATGCTGTGCCAGCAGAGCCTGGCCCTGCTCGGCCCGCGCAGCCTGCCGGACTGGCTGCCGCAAGAGCTGGCGCGGGATTACCAGCTGGCGCCGCTGGACGATGCGATTCGCTACCTGCACCACCCGCCGGCCGACGCCGATGTCGACGAGCTGGCCCTGGGTCACCATTGGGCACAGCATCGCCTGGCGTTCGAGGAACTGCTGACCCATCAGCTGTCCCAGCAGCGCCTGCGCGAAAGCCTGCGCTCGCAACTCGCCCCGGCGCTGCCCAAGGCTACCCGGCTGCCGGCGCAGTACCTGAAGAACCTCGGCTTTCCGCCCACCGGCGCGCAGCAGCGGGTCGGCAACGAGATCGCCTACGACCTCAGCCAGCCCGAACCGATGCTGCGGTTGATCCAGGGCGACGTGGGCGCCGGCAAGACCGTGGTCGCCGCCCTCGCCGCCCTGCAGGCGCTGGAGGCCGGCTACCAAGTGGCGCTGATGGCACCGACCGAGATCCTCGCCGAGCAGCACTTCATCACCTTCAAGCGCTGGCTCGAACCGCTGGGGCTGGAAGTCGCCTGGCTGGCCGGCAAGCTCAAGGGCAAGAACCGCACAGCGGCCCTGGAACAGATTGCCGCCGGGGCGCCGATGGTGGTCGGCACCCACGCGCTGTTCCAGGACGAAGTGCAGTTCAAGAACCTGGCGCTGGTGATCATCGACGAACAACACCGCTTCGGCGTGCAGCAGCGCCTGGCCCTGCGCCAGAAAGGCGTGGGTGGGCGCCTGTGCCCGCACCAACTGATCATGACCGCCACGCCGATCCCGCGGACCCTGGCCATGAGCGCCTACGCCGACCTGGACACCTCGATCCTCGACGAACTGCCCCCAGGCCGCACGCCGGTGAACACCGTGCTGGTGACCGACTCGCGCCGCGTCGAGGTCATCGAGCGGGTGCGCGCCGCCTGCGCCGAAGGGCGCCAGGCCTATTGGGTGTGCACGCTGATCGAGGAATCCGAAGAGCTGACCTGCCAGGCCGCGGAAACCACTTACGAAGACCTGAGCAGCGCCCTGGGCGAACTGCGGGTCGGCCTGATCCACGGGCGCATGAAGCCGGCGGAAAAGGCCGAGGTCATGGGCCAGTTCAAGGCCGGAGAGTTGCAGCTGCTGGTAGCCACCACCGTGATCGAAGTCGGCGTCGATGTGCCCAACGCCAGCCTGATGATCATCGAGAACCCCGAGCGCCTGGGCCTGGCCCAGCTGCACCAGCTGCGCGGTCGCGTTGGTCGGGGCAGCGCCGCCAGCCATTGCGTCATGCTCTACCATCCTCCTCTGTCGCAGATCGGCCGCCAGCGCCTGGGCATCATGCGCGAAACCAACGACGGTTTTGTCATCGCCGAAAAGGACCTGGAACTGCGCGGCCCCGGCGAGATGCTCGGCACCCGCCAGACCGGCCTGCTGCAATTCAAGGTCGCCGACCTGATGCGCGATGCCGACCTGCTGCCGGCCGTGCGCGATGCCGCCCAGGCCTTGCTGGAGCGCTGGCCGCATCACGTCAGCCCGCTGCTGGAACGCTGGCTGCGCCACGGGCAGCAATACGGCCAAGTGTGAGCAGCGTCTCAGTTAAGGGGCGAATGCCCCGATCAAGCTGGTTATACTCCTGAAATTGTTTGAAAACGGATACAGACCATGACAGAAGTTGCCCTCGCCACCGCAGCCCCGCACGCTCCGTCTGTAATCCGGCTGCTGCTCGGCAAACTGGACATCGGCTTCACGGAAGTCCTCGACCACCCGGGCCTGCCAGCCGCGCGCAAGGTACAGGCCGTCCTGCTGGACGACGCCGTCGGCGCGCTGATGGTGCTGTTCCCGCAGAGCCAGCTGCTGGACCTCAATCGCCTCGCCGAACTGACCGGCCGCCGCCTGACCGCCGTCTCCACGGAACGCCTGGAGCGCATGCTCGGCAAACACAACCTGAGCCTGCTGCCCGGCCTGCCGGCGCTCACCAGCTCGCCCTGCCTGTATGAAGAAAGCCTGCTGCGCGAGCCGAACCTGCTGATCAACTCCGGCGAGCCGGGCCTGCTGCTGGAAATCACCAGCGACGCCTTCAAGAGCATGCTGAGCAAGGCCAGCGCCGGCAACTTCGGCGAAGCCCTGAGCAGCATCCGCCCGAACCTCGACCGCCCGGACGACGACCGCGAGGAAATCACCCAGGCCATGCAGGCCTTCACCGCCCGGCGCATCCAGCAACGCCTGGAAGCGACCATCGAGATTCCGCCGCTCGCCGAAACCGCGCAGAAGATCA
The DNA here is from genome assembly GCF_028640915.1 of Pseudomonas sp. B3G-3. Lineage (NCBI taxonomy): Bacteria > Pseudomonadati > Pseudomonadota > Gammaproteobacteria > Pseudomonadales > Pseudomonadaceae > Pseudomonas > Pseudomonas sp. B3G-3. Next base: position 205,626 of record NZ_JAQZAB010000096.1, read on the forward strand.
TCAAGCTGCGGGTCGACCCCAACGCCACCATCGACGACATCACCGGCGTGGTGGAAACCGACCCGGCCCTGGCCGCGCAAGTGGTGAGCTGGGCGGCTTCGCCCTACTACGCCTCGCCGGGCAAGATCCGCTCGGTGGAAGATGCCATCGTCCGCGTGCTGGGCTTCGACCTGGTGATCAACCTGGCGCTGGGCCTGGCCCTGGGCAAAACCCTGAGCCTGCCCAAGGACCACCCGCAACACAGCACGCCGTACTGGCAGCAGTCGATCTACACCGCCGCCGTCATCGAAGGCCTGACCCGCGCCATGCCGCGCGCGCAGCGCCCGGAATCCGGCCTGACCTACCTCGCCGGCCTGCTGCACAACTTCGGCTACCTGCTGCTGGCCCACGTCTTCCCGCCGCACTTCTCGCTGATCTGCCGCCACCTGGAGGTCAACCCGCACCTGTGCCACAGCTATGTCGAACAGCACCTGCTGGGCATCAGCCGCGAGCAGATCGGCGCCTGGCTGATGCGCTACTGGGATATGCCGGACGAGTTGTCCACCGCCCTGCGCTTCCAGCACGACCCGAGCTATGACGGTGCCTACGCCGAATACCCGAACCTGGTGTGCCTGGCCGTGCGCCTGCTGCGCAGCCGCGGCATCGGCTCCGGCCCCGTCGAAGACATCCCTGACGCCCTGCTCGAACGCCTCGGCCTGTCCCGCGACAAAGCCGAAGACGTGGTCAGCAAAGTCCTCGAAGCCGAAGTGCTGCTGCGCGAACTGGCCTCGCAGTTCAGCCAGCACTGACACCCAGAAAAAAGCCCCGCTCCTGTAGGAGCGAGGCTTGCCCGCGATCATCTTCCGGCTGGTATACAGCTCGCCCTCAAGCCTTCGGCTTGGCCTTCTTCGGCTTCAGGTACTTGGTCAGCCCCTGGAACCAGATCACCAGCGCCGGGTTGCCCTTGATCTGGATCGACTTGTCCTGAATCCCGGTCATAAAGGCCAATTGCTTGTTCTTCGCCTGCATCGTGGCAAAACCATAGGCCGCGTCTTTAAAGGCAATGGCGAACGCCGGCTCGGGATACACACCCGACTTGCTGGTAATCCGCTGGTCCTTCACCCGGAAATGCCGCGCCACCTTGCCATCCAGTGTCTGCAGCTGGAACACCAATTCCTTGTCACCCAACTGCTGCTGGAACGCAGGATTGGTCCGGCTGGCCTTGCCCATCAACAGCCCCATCATCCACAGCAGAAAACGAAATTTCATGCGCAAAGCCCCAAAGAAAAAATGAACGGCTGGCGCAGTGTAGCGGCTTCGGAGGGGAACGCCACAGTTATGCAAGGTTAAGGGAAGATGAACGCGTTATTGGGGATTATGACTGCCAAGTCACGCCCGTTTACGAGCAGCCTTTATGGGTCGTCACGAAGAGACCTGCTCATAACCCTGTGAATCCTGAAACCTGCTCCAGCCTCATCCACTCCTGGGCCAGGCAATAGCCAGCACTCCAGACAACAGGCTCAAGGCGAGCAGCACTTTAGCAATCAGGAACGCAACGTCGACAGAGTCGGAAATGCCCCCACTGCCGCTTGCCCCGCCAGCAATGCCAGCCAACCCGAGCAAAGCGCTGAGTATCGAGATGGCAAGCAGCAAGATCGCCAGTACCGTGAAAGTCTTATGCATTATGCGGCTCCTTGATCGGGACAGCCCATAGGTCGCGTTTTGATGCTTCGCATAGGCTCGTTGAAGCTATTTTTTCGGGATACTTCTCGTTGTGGGGTTTCTCTTAATAATCGTCATCGCGTCCGGTTGGTTTCCAGTTGATGTCTTTGTCCGCGTGATAACCCTGAATAGGATGCGCTGGAAGTGGGTGCTCTTTGGCTAGATCAGGAAAGCGAAGTTCGGGATTTTTGTACAGCTGACTGGAAATATCACTGTACGCAAGTGCTATTTTTTCATCTTTTATATAACCAAGATCGCCATCCGCAAAAGTGCTTTCAATTACCAATGCTGCCTTCCGCATGCCCAACGCAGTAGCCCGCTGATAATAATGCATTGCAACCGGATAATTTTTATCAATATTACTATTGTAAGATGCCAGCTTGTAGGCAGCATCTGCATGGTTTTGTTTTTCAGCACACTTAAGAAACTTCAACCCTAGCTGATCATTATTTTTTTCGTATACATACAAATATCCAACGTGAGTTAAAGCTTGAGGACTACCTAAATCTGCTGCCTTGATTAAATACTGCATTGCATTCTTATCGGACTGAGTAACCCCTATACCCCGCTGTACCATCACACCCATATCGTAGTAGCCCAACGGAGCCTCAAGCTCGACCATTCGAATATAAAGATCGATAGCTTTATTTGTATCTTTCGAGACACCATCCCCGCGTAAATATAGCTCTGCAAGATTGTGCATTGCTTTCCAATGGTTCTTCTCTACAGCCTGCTGATACAGACTGGCAACTTTACTCCAGTCAGCCGGGCGTTTTTTGCTAAGCACCCAAGCTTGTTTAAACCATTGATCTGCTTGCTGGTCCAGAGACGGAGCAGTGTCTTTTTCATGAGCACACTTGAAATCGTATGCCATGGAAACACCACTGCTGCCCAATAGCACAATAGCCAGCAGCGCTTTAATAGTCATCATCACGTCCGGTCGGCTTCCAGTTGATGTCTTTGTCGGCGTGATAACCCTGAATAGGGTGCGGTGGAAGTGGATAGTCTTTTGCTAAATTAGGTAGTCGTAGTTCAGGATTTTTGTAAAAACGACTAGAGATATCATCGTAGGCCTTAGCTAATTTCAAATTCTTTGAGTAATCATGCAGCCCTTTTTCAAAAACATTTTTGATCTCCGTTGCTCCCTTCGGCTCCCCTAGCGCCGTAGCACGCTGGTAATAGTGCATGGAAACAGGGTAGTTCTCATCCACAACCTCATAATACGATCCCAACTTATAAGCTGCATCCGCATAATCCTGTCTCTCCGCACACTTCAAGTACCCAAGCCCTACAGCATCCTTTCTCTTGTCATAGATATAAATATAGCCAATTCTAGTTTGTGCTTGGGGACTACCCAAGTCAGCCGCCTTAATCAGAAACAGCATAGCCTCTTTATCTGATTGCACAACACCTACCCCCCGTTGCGTCATTACACTCATATCATAATAACCCAGAGGAACTTGTAGATTGACCATTCGCATATACAAATCAATAGCTTTGTTAGTGTCCTTTAGCACACCATCACCCCGCAGATACAGCTCTGCTAGATTATGCATGGCTTTCCAGTGATCCTTCTCTACAGCCTGCTGATATAGCCTGGAAACTTCCGACCAGTCTGGAAGTCGTTCTTTACTGATAGAACGAGCGCGTTGAAACCATTGATCGGCCTGTGGATCCAAAGGCGGGGCATTTTTTTGCTCATGTACGCACTTGAACTCATAAGCCATAACATCAACTCCAAAAAGACAAAAAGAAAAAATCAGCAGTAAATTAATCAACGGCTTTTGCATAAGGTGTCACCACATCCCAGAATCTAACTAAATTTCCATTTAATTTTTTATTGATTTTTTGCCTTTCCCAATTTTTACTAATCACCGACTCCCAGTTCCTAAAATCTTCAACGATATTCTCCGCAAGTGTTGGCTTGCTTACACTAATTTCGTTTTCCGAATGCATCCCCCACAACCGCTCCCGCCAGGTCCGGGTGGTTTGCGGGCTTGGCATGGCGATATTCAGTTCGGAGTCGGAGTTCAGGCTGCGTTCGTTGATGTTGGCGGAGCCTAGGGTGAAGAACAGGTCGTCCACCAGCAGCAGCTTGCTGTGCACATAGATGGACTTGTATTGCGCCATGCCTTGTTCCGGGCCGAGGTGTTCGGTGATATCGCGTTCGGTCTGGCGTTGCTCGCGTGTCTTGGCAGTCGCAGTTTCGCCGCCGTCCTTGCAACTGACCAGGGTCGCGACAATGATTTTCAACCCCTTGGGCGGCAGCAGCTCCGGCTCCAGCTCGCGAGCCGCGGCCTGGTTGTAGTGTTTGTTGGGGTCCATGGCCAGGAGTTCATCCGCGCGACTCGGATCGATACCCTGCTCATGCATTTGCGTCTGTACCTTGGCCAGTTCCTGATCGCGTGTCGGTGATGCGTCGCGGGCCTTCAGTTCGCGCTGGCGATAGGCAAGCTGGCGTTGATCGTAGAGCATGTCGCGGTGGGCCAAAGGCATCAGTTCGCCCTGACCAAGGGTGTCGAGCATCTCGTAGGTGGAACTGGAGAAGTGCCCGCTCTCCGGGTTGTTGGTGACCACGAACAGGTGCAGATCCTGTTGTTTGCCAGCAGCGACATAGTCGGCGGCAACTTTCTTCAGGCGTTCGGCCAGCGGTTTGTAGCGGAAGTACTGGTTTTCGATATAAGCGTACTGGTGCACATTGCCCAAGGCCTTTTCATATACCTCGAGAATGGTTTTTTCCGGGCCTTCTTCCGGTTGGGTCCGGCAAATCTGCGCGGGCTCTCCACCGTCACGAATCAGGCTCAGCGGTTTCACCGACGAGCGCTCGTGATTCAGGGTGCCCTTGAAGACCCGGCGTATCCAGCTGCTGCTCTTGTCCCAGGCATTGCAGAAGTTGTGATTGAGGTCGAACAGCACCGGACCGAGTACGTGCAGTGAGAGGTCCTGCCAGGGGCCGAAGCCCAGGTCGCGCTTGCCGGCTGCATCGTCGTAGGCGTGGGCGGTGGTGTCCCAGTAGTTGCGCTGCAGGTTGTGGCCCATCACGAGACCTTCCGCCTTTTGCGGGTCCATGTAGTCGACCACCAGAGTTTTCTGGTGATGGCTGGGAAACAGGCTCAGGAGCATCATCTGCATGAAGGACACATCGTGAGACTCGTCCTTGAGCAGTCGCCACAGGATGGCAAGGCGCCCCCAATGCATGCGCAGGCCATTTTGATCGTCGTAGGTCAACTGTCCTATGAACTCGAAATCCCGCGTACGAAACTCGATATTGCGGGCTTCGCGGCTGTTTACCCAGCGATACCAATCTCGGGTCTCGACCTGTTCGTTCGGGGCTTGAACCGTCCCTCCCGAATCACGGCCCTTGGTGTACCCGCTGTTCAGGGCATCCAGGCTTTGCTGGATGTCGATCAGACGGTCGCGCGTGGCTCGTCGGCCAGCCTCGTCGTTTGCCGGAAGTTTTTCCAGGCGTGCCTGCTCCTGCTGCTGTTTTTCCAGAAGCTTTTTCCGTTTTTCACCCAGGGCGCTGGTGTCAGCCGGCTTGCCCGCGGTCATTCCGGAACCCATCGATGTTCCGCCGGCGCCGCTCCAGCCCTCGCCGATCACCGAGTTTTCACCGAGCTGGGCCAGTCGGTTGTTCCAGATCAGTACCCGTACCTCGACACCACTTTCGGCCTTCTGCCTGAGCAGTTTTCCCAGACTGGGGCTGTCGGTCGAGGCCCGGTCGAGACGCAATCCAGGGTCGAAGCCCCAACTGATGAGGTCGATGCTTTTCGTAGCTGCCTGGATGCATTCATAGACCTTCTTGAAGGCTTCCTCGCCACACACCAGCGGCGTCACCACGTTGCCTGCCGGACGTGGCGGGCTTAGCGGATTGTTCTTGTGAGCGAACCAATCCGAGGTCAGGGTTGCGGCGCTTTCTTCAAGCGAGATCGACAGTTTCTGATCGAGGTATGTCATGGAGTGCTTCCTTTACTCTTTCTGCTCGCTTTGATCCGCCCACAATTGGCGGAACGCCTCACTGCTGCTCAACGCCTCCAGAGAGGCCGCCGCGCCCGGGAAGTCGCGGTATCCCTCACGCCCCAGGCGTTCACTGCGTTGGCGCGTCTGTTCGGTCGAGGTCTCGCTCATGTCCAGGTTGAAGCGGTGTCCATTCACCGTTTCCACCGAGTAGTTGCGGGTACCGGGAATATGCTGGAAAAGCACATTGCCCTTCTCGTCGCTGAAGCCTTTGTCGATAAGTGCGCCATCGGCGTAAAGCTGATAAGGCTCATCCGGATACCCCGGCATGTTGGGCAACGGGGAAATACGAATGCACAGCTGACCCGGCACAGTTTCTTTCGCCGGGTTGGCCAACGCCTCCTCCATCAGGCTGCCAGCCTTGTCCGCATCGGCCGCTCCCGGCAGACCCGGCATCAGAATGCCGATCCCGGTGCCACTCCCCGGCGAGCCCCCCGCATTGATCTTCACCACCGGCCCCACCACCGTGACGCCGCCGGCATCGAGTTTGATAAAACTCCCCCCGGCCTTGATCGTCAGTTCGCTGCCGGCCTCGATGACCATCTTGGCCCCGGCCTTGAGGTGGATTTCCTGGCCAGCTTTGGTCAGTTGCGCGGTGCCGAGTTTGATGTGCTGGTTTTCGCCCACGGTCAGGTGGTCGTCGACGCGGGTTTCGGTCTTGCGGTCGGCGTGGGTGATGCGGTGTTCTTCGGCCTTGAGTTCGGTGTAGGTGTTCTTTTCCACCGTGTCGTGGCGTTCGTGGCCGATGCGGATTTTCTGGTCGTGTTCGATGTTCTCG
>NZ_JAQZAB010000097.1:0-10663 GCF_028640915.1 Pseudomonas sp. B3G-3
CGCCAGGACTGGGATCACACCCAGGTGGTTTACCCCACCAACCGCTTTGTCCACCAACTGTTCGCCGACCAGGCGGCCAGGGCGCCGGAGGCCCCGGCGGTGTTCTTCGCCGAGCAGCGCCTGAGCTATCGCGAGCTGGACATCCAGGCCAACCAGCTGGCGCACAAGCTGATCGAGCTGGGGGTCGGCCCGGAAGTCCGGGTGGCCATCGCCATGCCGCGTTGCGCGGAGATCATGGTGGCCTTCCTGGCCGTGCTCAAGGCCGGCGGGGTTTATGTGCCGCTGGACATTGAATACCCCCAGGATCGCCTGCGCTACATGATGCAGGACAGTGGTGCCTGGTTGCTGCTGACCCAGAGCCATCTGCTGGATCGCCTGCCGATTCCCGATGGTTTGCCGACCCTCAGCGTCGAAGGCGCGGCTGACTTTGCGGCTTACCCTATGACCAGCCCGGAGGTGACCCTGGCCGAGGAAAACCTCGCCTACGTGATCTACACCTCCGGCTCCACCGGCCTGCCCAAGGGTGTGGCGGTGTCCCATGGCCCGCTGGCGATGCACAGCCTGGCCACCGGCGAGCGTTATGAAATGAGCCCGGCGGACTGCGAACTGCATTTCATGTCCTTCGCTTTCGACGGCTCCCATGAAGGCTGGATGCACCCGCTGATCTACGGTGCCAGCGTGCTGATCCGCGATGACAGCCTGTGGTCGCCGGAATACACCTACGAGCAGATGCACCGCTACGGCGTCACCGTCGGTGTGTTCCCGCCGGTGTACCTGCAACAGCTGGCGGTGCACGCCGAACGCGACGGCAATCCGCCGGCGGTGCGGGTCTATTGCTTCGGCGGTGACGCGGTGCCGCAGGCCAGTTATGACTTGGCCTGGCGGGTGCTGCGGCCGAAGTACATTTTCAACGGCTACGGCCCGACCGAAACCGTGGTCACCCCGCTGATCTGGAAGGCCAAGGCCGGCGATCCGTGCGACGCGGCTTATGCGCCGATCGGCAATATCGTCGGCAATCGCAGCGCCTACGTCGCCGATGCCAACCTCAACCTGCTGCCGGTGGGCGTGGCGGGCGAGCTGTACCTGGGCGGCCTGGGCGTGGCCCGGTGTTACCTGGATCGGCCGGGGCTGACGGCCGAGCGTTTTATTCCCGACCCTTACAGCACCAGCGGTGCACGGCTGTACCGCAGCGGCGACCTGACTCGTTATCGCACTGACGGCCTGGTGGAGTACGTCGGTCGTGTCGACCATCAAGTGAAGGTGCGGGGCTTCCGTATCGAGCTGGGTGAAATCGAGGCGCGGTTGCTGGAGCAAGACTCGGTGCTGGAAGTGGCGGTGATCGCCCAGCCAGGCCCGAGCGGCCAGCAACTGGTGGGCTACATCGTGCCGGTGGATGCCGACGTTACTTCGAGCAACGAACGCCAGGCGCAGCTGCGGGAAAGCATCAAGGCCCGCCTGCGGGAAAACCTGCCGGACTACATGGTGCCGACCTATTTGTTGTTCCTGGAGGCTTTGCCGCTGACGCCGAACGGCAAGCTGGACCGCAAGTCGCTGCCCAAGGTCGATGCGCAACTGATGCAGCAGACCTATGTCGCGCCGCAGAACCCACTGGAACAGCAGATCGCCGCCATCTGGGCCGATGTGCTGAAGCTGGAACAGGTCGGCGTGACCGACAACTTCTTCGAACTGGGTGGCGACTCGATCATCTCGATCCAGGTGGTCAGCCGTGCCCGTCAGGCCGGTATCCGCTTTACCCCGAAAGACCTGTTCCAGCACCAGACGGTGCAGGGACTGGCCACGGTGGCGGAGCAGGGCGAGGGCGGATTGCAGATCGACCAGGGCCCGGTGCGCGGCGAGATGGCGCTGCTGCCGATCCAGCAATGGTTCTTCGACACCCCGGTGCCGGAACGTCAGCACTGGAACCAGTCGGTGCTGCTCAAGCCGCTGAAGACCCTGAGTGCCAAGGCGCTGGAGCAAGCCTTGCACGCCTTGCTCGAACACCACGACGGCCTGCGCCTGAACTTCGTCGAAGAGGGGGCCGGCTGGGCCGCGACTTATGCGCCGTCGGCGCCGGTGACTTCGGCACCGTTGGCCGCGATGCAAGCCGATGCGGTGCTGTGGCTGGCGGACCAGGTCGCTGAGGATTCGCTGCAAACCCTGTGCGACGCGGCGCAACGCAGCCTCAATCTGCAACAGGGGCCTGTGCTGCGCGCCGTACTCTTGACCTTGCAGGACGGCAGCCAGCGTCTGCTGCTGGCGATCCATCACCTGGTGGTGGACGGCGTGTCCTGGCGGGTGCTGCTGGAAGACCTGCAGCAGGCCCTGGTACAGCAAGCGGCCGGGCAAACCATCAAGCTGCCGGCCAAGACCAGCTCGACCCAGGCCTGGGCCGGGCAGTTGCAGGCTTATGCCCAAAGCGCGGCGCTGCAACAGGAACTGGCTTACTGGCAGGCCCAGCTGCAAGGCGTCGAATCGGGCCTGCCCTGTGACCGGATAACGGACCAGGTGGCGGTCAAGGATGCCCTGAGTGTCAGCACCGAGCTGGACCCGACCTACACCCAGCGCCTGTTGCAGGACGCCCCGGCGGCCTACCGCACGCAGATCAACGATCTGCTGTTGACGGCCCTGGCCCGGGTCATCACCCGCTGGACCGGTGACGCCAACGCCCTGGTGCAACTGGAAGGCCACGGCCGTGAAGAACTGTTCGACAGCATCGACCTGAGCCGTACCGTGGGTTGGTTCACCAGCGTATTCCCGGTCAAGCTGACGCCGCAGGCGGCCCTGGCCGACTCGATCAAGCAGATCAAGGAGCAACTGCGCGCGGTGCCGAACAAGGGCATCGGTTTTGGCGCCCTGCGTTACCTGGGGGATGCCAATGCCCAGGCAACCCTCGCGGCCCTGGCCGTACCGCGCATCACCTTCAACTACCTGGGCCAGTTCGACGCCAGCTTCGACGAGGCCGATGCCTGGTTCGCCCCGTGTGCCGAAGCCAAGGGCGCAGACCAGAGTGCCGAGGCCCCGTTGGGTAACTGGCTGAGCATCAATGGCCAGGTCTATGGCGGTCAGTTGAAGCTGGGCTGGACCTTCAGCACACAGATGTTCGACGCCGCGACCATCCAGCGCCTGGCGGATGACTATGCCGAGGAACTCAAGGCGCTGATCGAGCATTGCAGCCAGCCGCAGCACCGTGGCGTCACGCCTTCGGACTTCCCGCTGGCCGGCCTGAGCCAGCAGCAACTGGATCGCCTGCCGCTGTCCCTGGCCCAGATCGAAGACCTCTACCCGCTGTCGCCGATGCAGCAGGGCATGCTGTTCCATACCCTGTACGAGCAACAGGGCGGCGACTACATCAACCAACTGCGGGTGGACGTGGAGGGGCTCGATCCCGAGCGTTTCCGTCAGGCCTGGCAAGCGGCCATCGACCGTCACGATATCCTGCGCACCGGTTTCCTCTGGCAGGGCGAGCTGCCGGTGCCGATCCAGGTGGTGCACAAGCGCATTGCCCTGGATTTTGTCGAGCATGACTGGCGTGGCCAGCCTCGACAGCAAGAGGCTCTGGATACTCTGGCCGATGCCGAGCGCCAGCGCGGTTTCGACCTGGCGGCGGCACCCTTGCTGCGCCTGACCCTGGTGCGTCTCGACGACCAGCGCTATCACCTGATCTACACCAACCATCACATCCTGATGGACGGCTGGAGCAACTCGCGGCTGCTGGGGGAAGTCCTGCAAGGTTACTCGGGGCAATCGGCAGGGGCGGCGCCTGGCCGCTATCGCGACTACATCGCCTGGCTGCAACGCCAGGACGCCCAGCTCGGCGAGGCCTTCTGGAAAGAGCAACTGGCGACCCTGGACGAGCCGACCCGCCTGGCCCAGCCCATCAACCGCAGTGCTGGGCAGAGCGTCGCGGACCAAGGCTACGGGGCTTATCAGCAGCAACTGGACGGCCAACAGACCCAACGCTTGAGCGAGTTCGCCCGCCAGCAGAAGGTCACGGTCAACACCCTGGTGCAGGCTGCCTGGCTGCTGTTGCTGCAACGCTATACCGGGCAGGACACGGTGGTGTTCGGCGCTACGGTGTCCGGGCGTCCCGCGGAGCTTAAAGGCGTGGAACAGCAGATCGGCCTGTTTATCAACACCCTGCCGGTGGTGGCTTCGCCGCGTCCGGACATGGCCGCCAGCGACTGGCTGCAGGTGGTGCAGGCACGCAACCTGGCCCTGCGCGACTTCGAACACACACCGTTGTATGAAGTGCAGCGCTGGGCCGGTTTGGGTGGCGAGGCGCTGTTCGACAACATCCTGGTGTTCGAGAACTACCCGGTGTCCGAAGCCCTGGCACAAGGCGCCCCGGCGCAATTGAGCTTCGGCACGGCGGCCAACCATGAGCAGACCAACTACCCGTTGACCCTGTCGGTCTACCTGGGGCAGACCCTGTCCTTCGACTACAGCTATGCCCGGGAGCATTTTGCCCAGGCGAATATCCAGCAACTGGCCGGCTACCTGGAGCAACTGCTCATGGGCATGCTGGCGAATCCGCAGGGCAGCCTCGGCGAACTGTCGTTGCTCGGCGCCACCGAGTGCCGGCTGATCGACGAGCAGCGCAGCCGGACCCCGGCGCGGGACCTGGCGCCGCAGTGCGTCCAGCAGTTGATCGAAGCCCAGGCCCGGCGCACCCCGGATGCGGTGGCGCTGCTGTGTGGCGACCGGCAACTGAGCTACGGCCAGCTCAACCAGCGCGCCAACCAGTTGGCCCACAAGCTGATCGAGCTGGGCATTGGCCCGGATGTCCGGGTCGGCATCGCCGTGGAGCGCGGGCTGGACATGATCGTCGGCCTGCTGGCGGTGCTCAAGGCCGGGGGCGCCTACGTGCCGCTGGACCCTGAATACCCGCAGGACCGCCTGCATTACATGATGCAGGACAGCGGCATCCGCTTGCTGTTGACCCAGGCGCCACTGCTGCAACGCTTGCAGGATGGCGTAGCGGTGCCGCACCTGTGCCTGGATCAGGGCCAGGAATGGCTGGCTGGCGATGACCGGGGCAATCCGGCCCAACGCAGCAATCCGGAGAACCTGGCGTACGTGATGTACACCTCCGGCTCCACCGGCCGGCCCAAAGGCGTGGATATCAGCCACGGCGCCTTGAGCCAGCACGCCCAGGTTTCCCGGGATTATTTCAAGATGACCGCCGAGGACCGTGGGCTGCAGTTCTCCACCTTCAACTTCGACGCCTTCGTCGAGCAGCTATACCCGGCGCTGATCTGCGGCGCCTCGGTGGTGATTCGCGGCAAAGAGCTGTGGGACAGCGAGACCTTCTACCGCGAACTGATCGGGCAGGGCATCAGCATCGTCGACCTGAGCACCGCCTACTGGTTCATGCTCGGCAAGGATTACGCCAGCCGCGAACCCCGTGACTTCGGGCGCCTGCGCCAGCTCAACCTGGGCGGCGAAGCCATGCCGGCCGAAGGCGTGGCCGCCTGGAAAAAGGCCGGGCTGAAGCACGCGTGCCTGCTCAATACCTACGGGCCCACCGAGGCCACGGTGAGTGTCACCGCCCATGACTGCAGCGGCTACCTGCAAGACGGCGCAACCCTGCCGAGCCAGATCCCCCTGGGCAAGGGCCTGCCGGGCCGCTCCATCTACCTGCTGGACAACAGCGGCAACCTGACCCTCAAGGGCGCCACGGGCGAGCTGATGATCGGCGGCGACCTGCTGGCCCGGGGTTACCACGATCGCCCAGGCCTGACGGCGGAGCGTTTCATTCCCGATCCGTTCAGCCAGGACGGCGGACGCCTGTACCGCTCCGGCGACCTGGCGCGCTACGACGCCGAGGGCGTGATCGACTACGCCGGGCGTATCGACCACCAGGTGAAGATCCGCGGTTTCCGGATCGAAATGGGCGAGATCGAAGCCCGTCTGCTGGAGCTACCGCAAGTGCGCGAAGCCGTGGTGCTGGCCCAGGACGCGGCCGGTGGTCCGCAGTTGGTGGCTTATCTGGTGGTCGCCCAGGGTGTGAGCGCAGACAGCCAGGACGATCAGGCCCGGCTGCGGGAACAACTGAAAGCGGCGCTCAAGGAAGTGCTGCCGGACTACATGCTGCCGGCCCATTTGCTGTTCCTGGAAGCGTTGCCGCTGAGCCCCAACGGCAAGCTGGACCGCAAGGCGCTGCCCAAGGCCGACACCAGCTTGTTGCAGCAGGCCTATGTCGCGCCGCAGAGCGAGCTGGAACAACAGGTCGCGGCGATCTGGGCCGAGGTGCTCGAAGTCGAGCAAGTGGGCATGAACGATAACTTCTTTGAATCAGGTGGGCATTCCTTGTTGGTAACCGCGATGGTCTCTCGAGTCCAGCTCAAGCTTGGGCGTCAAGTCAGTGTGCAGATGGCGTTCGAATTTCCAACCCTGGGGCTGTTCGTCAGCCAGTTGCAGCAGGCCCCGGGCCAGGCACAGGGCGCCGACCTGAGTGCGCTGGAGCTGTTGCTCGACGAAATGGAGGCCGTGTAATGGATAACGCCACCGCGTTGAAGATTGTCAAAGGCTTCATCCTGCTGCCGCTGGAGAAGCGCAAGGTCTACCTGCAGAAGATGCTGGAGCAGGGCATTTCCCCGGCCAACCTGCCGATTCCGCAGGTGCGCCTGAGCCAGGAGCGCCTGCCGCTTTCCTATGCCCAGCAACGCCAGTGGTTTCTCTGGCAGCTGGCGCCGGACAGCACGGCCTATCACATTCCCAAGGCCCTGCGCCTGCGTGGTCGGCTGGACGTGGAGGCCTTGCAGCGCAGCTTCGACACCCTGATTGCCCGCCATGAAAGCCTGCGCACGCATTTCGTCGAGGATGCCGACGCGGCGCTGCAAGTGGTGCTGCCCGAGGTTCGCCTGGAAATCGCCCGCCAGACGCTGGCGGCCGATGAATGCGAGATCGACACGGCGGTGCAGGGCTTCGTGCAGGCCCAGACCCGGCAGCTGTTCGATCTGCTGCAAGGGCCCTTGCTCCGGGTCGGCCTGTTGCAGCTGGCCGAGGACGACCATGTGCTGGTCCTGACCCAGCACCACATCGTTTCCGATGGCTGGTCGATGCAGGTCATGGTGGATGAACTGATGGCCCTCTACATCGGCTACAGCCAGGGGCAACAACCCCAGCTGCCGCCGCTGCCGATCCACTACGCCGACTACGCCATCTGGCAGCGCAACTGGATGGAAGCCGGTGAGAAGGAACGCCAGCTGGCCTACTGGACTGCGCAGCTGGGGGGCGAGCAGCCCCTGCTGGAACTACCGCTGGACCGTCCGCGTCCGGCCGTCCAGAGCCATCGCGGCGCGCGCCTGGAGCTGACCCTGGAGCAGCCTTTGAGTGAAGCCCTCGGCAGCCTGGCGCAGCGCGAAGGGGTGACCCTGTTCATGCTGTTGCTGGCCTCGTTCCAGACCCTGTTGCACCGCTACAGCGGCCAGGCCGATATCCGCGTCGGCGTGCCCATCGCCAACCGCAACCGGGTCGAGACCGAACGGCTGATCGGCTTCTTCGTCAACACCCAGGTGCTCAAGGCCGAGGTCGACGGGCAGATGTCCGTAAGCCAGCTGTTGCAGCAGGTGCGGCAGACCGCCCTGGCGGCCCAGGCCCATCAGGACCTGCCTTTCGAGCAACTGGTGGAGGCGCTGCAACCGGAGCGCAGCCTGAGCCACAACCCGCTGTTCCAGGTGATGTTCAACCATCAGGTCGAGGCCGCGGCTCCAGCGGGCGCCCTCAGCCTGCCGGGCCTGAGCATCGAAGCCCTGGACTCGGCAGGGCAGTCGGCGCAGTTCGACCTGACCCTGGACACCGTGGAGACCCAGGGCCGGATCGCTGCCTCGCTGATCTATGCGACCGATGTATTCGATGCCGCGACCATCGAGCAGATGGCCGGCCACTGGCGCCAGTTGCTGCAGGGCATGGTCCGCCAGCCGGAGCAGCGCATTGGCCAGCTGCCCATGCTCGACGCCGGGGAACAGGCGCGGAGCATGGCCCAGTGGAATCCGCAGCCGCAGGCATTCCCCTCGACGGCCTGCGTGCACCAGTTGATCGAGGCGCAGGCGGCGAAGGCGCCCGAGGCCATCGCCCTGACGTTCCAGGGCCAGCACCTGGACTACCGGCAGCTCAATGAACGGGCCAACCGCCTGGCGCACAAACTCATCGAACAGGGCGTGGGGCCCAATGTGCTGGTGGGCCTGGCGGCGGAGCGTGGCCTGGAGATGCTGATCGGCCTGCTGGCGATCCTCAAGGCCGGCGGTGCCTATGTGCCGCTGGACCCGGCCTATCCCCAGGACCGCCTGCAACACATGATGCAGGACAGCGGTATCAGGCTGTTGCTGACCCAGGAACATCTGCGCCAGGGGCTGCCGGCATTCGCCGGCACCACCCTGTTGCTCGAGCAGCCACTGGACGCCTACGCGGTGCACAACCCCGAGGTCGGGGTGACCCCACAGGACCTGGCCTATGTGATCTACACCTCGGGTTCCACCGGCAAGCCCAAGGGCACCTTGCAGCCCCATCACAATGTGTTGCGGCTGTTCGCGGCGACCGCCGACTGGTTCCGCTTCGGCCCGGAGGATGTCTGGAGCCTGTTCCATTCCTATGCCTTCGACTTCTCCGTGTGGGAGATCTTTGGCGCCCTGATGCATGGCGGGCGCCTGTTGATCGTGCCCCAGGAGGTGGCGCGCTCGGCCCAGGATTTCTACCCGCTGCTCTGCGCCGAAGGGGTCACGGTGCTCAACCAGACGCCGTCGGCCTTCCGCCAGCTGATGCACGTGGCCTGCGCCGCCGGGCAGGGGCATGCGCTGCGCTACATCGTGTTCGGCGGCGAGGCCCTGGAGGTCAATACCCTGCAACCCTGGTTCCAGCGTTTCGGCGACCGCCAGCCGCAGTTGGTGAACATGTACGGCATCACCGAGACCACGGTGCACGTCACCTACCGCCCGCTGTCCCAGGCGGACTTGACGCTGGCGGGGGCCAGCCCGATCGGCGAGTTGATCCCCGACATGTCCTGGTACCTGCTGGACGGCAACCTGCAACCGGTGCCCAAGGGCTGCATCGGTGAGCTGTATGTCGGGCGCGCCGGGCTGGCCTGGGGCTACCTGAACCGCGGCGACCTGAGCGCCGCGCGGTTTGTCCCGGACCCCTTCGGCGAGGCGGGTGAGCGCCTGTACCGTACCGGCGATCTGGCGCGTTACCAGGCCGATGGTTCGATCGGCTACATCGGCCGCATCGACCATCAGGTGAAGATTCGCGGCTTCCGTATCGAGCTGGGTGAGATCGAGGCACGCCTGCTGGAACTGCCGGCGGTGCGCGAGGCGGTGGTCCTGGCCCAGGCAGGGCCGGACGGTCCGCAGCTGGTGGCCTATGTGGTGCCGGCCGGTCCGGCCTGGAACGACCTGGCCTGGAACGACGCGGCCCAGGCCGACGCGCAACTGGCGCTGCGGGAACACCTCAAGGCTGGCTTGCGCGAGCATCTGCCGGCGTACATGGTGCCGGCCCACGTGCTGTTCCTTCCGGCCTTGCCCCTGACCGCCAACGGCAAGCTCAATCGCGGCGCCTTGCCCGCCGTCGACAGCGGCTTGCTGCAGCGCGCCCATGTGGCCCCGCGCACCGAGCTTGAAGCGCAGGTGGCCGGGATCTGGGCCCAGGTGCTGAAGCTGGAACAGGTCGGCCTGAGCGACAACTTCTTCGAACTCGGCGGCCACTCGCTGCTCGCCACCCAGGTGATGTCGCGGTTGCGCCAGGACCTGGGCATCGAGGCGCCGCTCAAGCGGCTCTTCGAAGGCGAGTCGCTGGAAGACTTCGTGCGCCTGCTGGGAGCGGATACCTCGGCAGCGCTGGAAGCGATTCCCCTGGTGGATCGCCAGCAGCCCCTGGCGGTCTCCTATGCCCAGGAGCGCCAGTGGTTCCTCTGGCAGCTGGATGCCGACAGCAGCGCCTACCACATCCCCATGGCCCTGCGCCTGCGCGGCGCCCTGGATGAGGCGGCGTTGCAGAGCAGCTTCGATGCGCTGATCGCTCGCCATGAAACCCTGCGCACGCGCTTTGTCGAGGGCGCCCAGGGCCTGACCCAGGTGATCGAGGCCCAGGCCCGCTTGCGGATCGACCAACAGGACCTGTCCTTGCTGGTGGAGCCCGGCAACGCCGAGCAATTGATCCAGCAGGTGCTCGAGACCCAGGTACGCCAGGCCTTCGACCTGCGCCAGGGGCCTTTGCTGCGCGCGACCCTGGTGCGCCTGGCGGCGGACGAGCATGTGCTGGTGCTGGTGCAGCACCATATCGTCTCCGATGGCTGGTCGATGCAACTGATGGTCGAGGAGCTGATCCAGCTGTATGGCGCTCATGCCCAGGGGCAGCCGGCCGAGTTGCCGGCGCTGGCGGTGCAGTACGCGGACTACGCGGCCTGGCAGCGGCAGTGGATGGACGCCGGCGAACGCGAGCGGCAATTGGGCTACTGGCTGCGGCAACTGGAAGGCGGCACCCAGGTGCTGGACCTGCCACTGGACCATCCGCGTCCGTTGCAGCAAAGCCACCGTGGCGCGCGCCTGGGCATCAGCCTGGACGGCGCGTTGCCGGGCGCCTTGAAACAACTGGCGCAGCGCGAAGGGGTGACCCTGTTCATGCTGTTGCTGGCCTCGTTCCAGGTGCTGCTGCACCGCTACAGCGGCCA
>NZ_JAQZAB010000098.1:0-64849 GCF_028640915.1 Pseudomonas sp. B3G-3
CCCGCTTCAGTTCCCACCAGCTTGATCGCCCCGGCATACATCCCGCCCAGGGCCGAAGAGTCGATCGCCAGTTCCGGCTTGGCGCTGCCGTCGTCGGCGCGGGCGGTGGCGTTCAGTGTCTGGGCGTTGACGTCGTTGCGCCCGGTGACGATGCTCAGGTTTTTCGCCTGGATCTCGGCGTTGATCTTGGCGCTGCGGGTGATGATTTCGAAGCGGTCGACGTTGTTGGCGTTGAGCGTCGCGCCCTCGATGGTCACCTGCCCCTGATCGACCTGATAACGGCTGAGCTGGCCGTTTTCGATCACCGGCTTGCCAGTGGTCAGGGTGGCTTTCGGGGTGTTGATGAAGCCGCAGCCATTGCAGCTGATGCCATAGGGGTTGGCGACGATCACATGGGCCGACTGCCCCGCCACTTCGGTGTAACCGCGCAGTTGGCTGGGGCTGCCACCGTTGACTTCGTTGAGGATGGTTTGCGCGGCGACGCCCTTGAGGTTCGGGTTGCCGACGATGATCCCGCCCAGCTGGGTGCTTTGCGTGCGGTCGGTGGCGTTGTTGAGGATCAGCCCCTGCTGGCCGACGTTGTAGTCGTGGAACTGGTTGTGCGACAGGCCGCTGCCATTGGGCGTGGCGATATTGACGATGGGCACGCCGTTGCCCGCTTGCCCCAGGCTGGTGCCCGGCGCGCTGACCACGATGCCTTCCGCCTGGGCCCACAGCGGTTGCCAGAACATGGCGTTGGCCAGGATGAACGCCAGGCCGCGCTTGGGCATGCCCCAGAAGTGCTCGCGGGTTTTCAGGGCAGCAGAAGGCTGGCGGGCCAGGAAAGCGAATTGGCGAACATCCATGTCGAAGGTCTCGAAAAAACGCGAATCAGAGGAGGAAATCCAGGCGGAAGTAGATCGGCGCTTCGCGCTCGCTCAGGACATCCGGGCGTTCAAGGGAATGGGCGAAGGTCACGCTGGTCGCCAGGTGCTGGCCGCGGGCGAACAGCTCCAGGGAGTTGCTCGACAGACGCCCGTGCTGCTCACCGTTGTAACGGTCGCCACGGATCACGCCCTGGTCGTAGCCCAGGCTGCTGCCGTACTCGGCGAACACCGGGCGCAGCCAGCCGAGGGTCACCGGACGGCTCCAGCGCAGGTCGTTGCGCCAGTAACCGCCGCTGTCGCCGGACAGCGACTGATCCTTGTACCCGCGAATCGACGACTGCCCGCCCAGGCTGGTGCGCTGCGGGCTGAACAGCACGTCTTCGCTGCGCTGGCCGGTCATCAGGCTGCTGAAGCTGAACGACTCGCCCCACAGCTTGAACGGCTGCAGGTAACTGAGGGTGGCGGTGTATTTGCGGTAGCGCGCATTCGGCTCGCCCGGCCCTGGGTGGCCATTGTCCTGGGCGTCGAAGGCACCGATGCCGTGCTGCATGCCCAGGTCGAGGTTGACGAAGGCACCGCCGATGCGCCGGCCGTGGTTGATGCCGAACTGGGCTTCGCTGAGGCGATTGCTGCTCAGGGCCAGCTTGCTGTCTTCGATGAAGTTGTTGGTGCGCAGGTAGGCCAGGCCGGCATTCAGCGAGGTCTTGCTCACCGCGTCACGCAGGATCACCCGCTCGGCGCGCAGCTGGTGGTTCTGGCTGTCGCCGGTCTGCTTGAAGCTGAAACCATTGGCCTGGGCCTGGGAGCGGTACTCGCTCTGGCTGTAGGTGTAACTGAAGTTCCACCAGCCCCAGGGCAGGTTGTAAGAGAGCATGGCGTTGTTGGAGGTGTGCTGGTGGTCGCTCATGGCATCGTGGCCACCGCGCAACATCAGCTGGTCGGCCAGCCCCAGCGGGCTGTCCCAGTCGAAGGTGGTGCCCCACTGCTGCTCGCCGGTGCTGCGCTGGCCGTCGTTGCTGCGCGACAGCCCGGCCCGCCAGGGCTTTTGCGCAGTGTTCTTGACCAGCACTTGGCTGCCACCGACCTCCTTGCCGGGGGCCAGCTCCATTTGTGCCTGGTTCGACGGCAGGCGGTTGAGCTGGTCCACCAGTTGTTCGATTTCCCGCAGGTTGACCAGCGCGCCGACCTGGCCGGGAAAGGCCATGGCCAGCTCCCGCTCGGACAGCTGGCTGTCGGCGGCGCCCTTCAAGCCTTCGAGCCGGCCCTCGACCACCAGCACCTTCAAGTGGCCGCCGGACAGGTCCTGCTGCGGCAGGTAGGCGCGGCTGGTCACCAGGCCCTTCTCCAGGTAGTAGTCGGTGATGACTTTGAGCAGCTCGTTGAGCTGGCTGACGCCCAGGCACTGACCGATATAGGGCTTGAGCAGGCGCGCCTGCTCGGCGGCGGACAGGCTGTCGGCGCCCTTGAGTTCGATGTCCTGGATCGGGAAACAGCGGGTGTCGGCAGGCGCGGTCGGCGCTGTGGGAGCGGCCTCTTTTCCGGGCAGGTCCTTGAGTTCTTCCAGGCGCCGGCGCTGCTCTTCGAGCAGGCGGTCCTGGCGTTCGCGGATCAGGTCCTGTTCGCCCGGCGTGGGAGCGGCAAGCGAAATAGCAGGGAGGATAGCGAGCAACAACAGCCCGACTTTAAGTACAGACAATTCTCAGCTTCCTTGCGATAGCGCTTTGACATCACTCAGGTGTCGCGATACTAAATGGCCACTATCTCTGACGTCAACAGAGCTGTATTCAGCTGTGCCTGACATGAAATGTTCGGACAGGTCCTGCCACCCGCGTCGGCTGAGCAACGGGGTTATCGGGAAGCCCGACGAAGTCCGATGGGGAAATGGGGGGATCAGGGGGGATAAAAAAATGCCGCTCCCGAACGAGAGCGGCACAAGCCCGCGACAAGCATCGCGGGCCCTGTTACCGGATCAAGCTTGCGCGGTCATGTCCAGTTGGCCGCCAGCACAGGCTGCAAGGCCTGTTGCTCGGCAGCGCCGAAGGTCATGGTCGCCGGTGCTGCCGGCGCGAACGCCGCCATGGCCTGGACCAGGTTCTCCACATCGTTGCCCAGCAACCGATGACGGTCGCCGGTCATGATGTCCCGTGGACGCTCGGGGGTTGCGGCGTACCAGTTATGCAGCGTGACCTCCTGCTGGCTGCCGATCACCGAGATCTGCAGGTCCGGCCCTTCATGCTGGAACCACAGGCGCTCGGGGCTGATGTCCTGGCCGAACACCAGCTGGCCCATGCTGCCGCTGAACTCGAGGTCGTTGACCCCGTGCCCGACTTCCACGGTCGGCATACTGCCGCTGACCACCACCTTGTTGTTGCCATCGCCCAGCTTCACCGTGGCGAAGGAGCCGCTGTCGGTGATGCTGTTGTTGCCATGGCCGACCGTGAGCTTGTTGATGTCGCCGGCAATCACGTTGTTGCCATTGCCCAGGGTGATCTCGGCCCGGCGGCCCGTCACGTTGACCTTGTTGTCACCGTTGCCGGCCAGCAGCTTGGCGCCTGTGGCCTCGACGTTGATGGTCTTGCTCTCGTCGCCCAGGCTGACATTGGCGAAGAAGCCCTTGACCGTCATGGTGTTGGGATCGCTGGCCACGGGCGCGGGATCGACCGTCGGCAACGGGCTCAGCGTGAGCGGGTCGCGCGACGAGCTCGTTACCGGCTCCACGGTGGTCGGTGTCGGGCGCGTACGGATTCTGTCGCGGATCGACGCGAACGAGAAATCATCGGTGTCGGTCACCGCTGGCAGCGGATCGTCGAACTTCAGCCATGGGTCCGACGCTACCGGGAGATCCGGCACAGTGACCCGCGGACGACTCGGAATATCCAGGTCGCGGTGCGCGATATCGACCACCGGGATATCGGGAATCACGATCGGCCTTGGGCTCGGTACGTCCACCGGGGTACGTCCCACTTCACGCCCGACCGGCCCGATATCCGGCACCTTCGAAGGCTCCAGCGAACCGATGCCGCGCTCGGCGAGAATCTGCTCGAGGGTCTTGTGCTCGGGAACCGTCGGCCCCTGATTGCCGCCACGTTCGGCCAGGATCTGGTCGACGGTCTTGTGTTCCGGCACTTTCGGATTCAGGTCGACACCACGTTCGGCGAGGATCTGCTCGATCGTCTTGTGTTCCGGCACGGTGATGTCCGGGATCGTGACCGTAGGTCGCAACACCGGGTCGACCACCGGAACGCTGACCGTCGGGTGCAGATCGACCGGCGGCAGCGGCGACACCACCGTAGGCTGGTCCACGCCAGGGCGCTCGACAATCGGCGTCAGCGTACCCGGCACAGTCACCGTCGGCTGCTCGGTCACCGCAGGCACCGGGCCAACGGTCGGCACCACCTGCGGCGCATGCTCGGCGAAGATGAAGTCCGAGGCGCTGACCTGCGCCACATCCAGCGCATCCAGGTACACCAGGTTGACGTTCGAGGCAGCGCCCTGGGCGCCGTTACGGGTCACGTACACCCCATGAATCTGCGTCAGGCCGTTGAGGGTGGCGCGATTCTTGTGCTCGATGGTCAGCTGGCTGAAATCGGTCACTCCGGTCTGGCGCAGGTCGATCTTGTCGATCCCGTGGCGGAAGCCGCGCAGGGCGTTGTTGTAGTCCTTGACGCCCGACTGGGCCGCCACCACGAACACATCCGAGGTCGCGCTGTCATGGCTGTAGATAGTGCCGCTCAACGAAGCCACCATCTTGCCCTGGGCATCGCTGCTGTACATCACGCCCTTAGCGCCGCCGTTGAGCAGCACGGTGCCCAGGCCTTCCTGCGGCTGGACCGCCGAGGCGTCGCTGTTGACGTAGGCCGTCGGGGCGACAAAGGTGTCCTGGAACTTGAAGTTCGCCGCGCCGATCCCGGCCAGCAGCTGGTTCTTCAGGACGATGCTCTGGCCCTTGGCCAGGTCGATCTTGACGTCCGCGCCTTGCTGGCTGAGCACCAGGTCGGTGAACTTCTTCCCGGCAAAGCCCACCAGGTCGATGATCTCGCCCCGGGCGGCCTCGAAGTTGCTGATGACATCGCTGCCACCCTCCCGGCGATGGACCACGAAGAAGTCCTTGCCCGCCCCGCCCGTCAGGCTGTTGTTGCCACGCCCGCCGTCGAGCAAGGCATCGGCCTTGCCAGCCACCAGCACATCGTTGCCGTCGCCGGTGACGATGTTCTGAATGCTGCCCGGGTTCTTCACCGTCAACGCCGCGCCGCCAATGCTGGCGATACCAGTCAACAGGTTGACCGAGCTATCCCCGGAAACGGCCGCCGCGTTGAGGGTATTGCGCCCGCCCGCGACACCATTGACCGCGTCGTCCAGGACCGCGCGGTTGGCATGCCCGACCACCGACTTGAGGTATTCGTCGGTGTAGAAATAGGTGTCGTCCGGGGTGCTCTTGCTGCCGTACAAACGCAGCGACCAGGCGTTGAGCGTGACCGGCTGGCCGGAAGCCGCATCGCTCACCTGCAAGGTCCAGTTGCCCGCCGAGCGCTCGCCGAAGTCATGGGTGGTCATGAAGCTGTATTTGAACGACCCCGACTGCGTACTGCCGACATCGCTGGCACTCGCGCCGGGCATGCCGTCCGGCACCTTGCCCTGGCGGTTGAGCAGGATGCTCTGGGTGCCGTCGGGCGAGATCAGCTTGAGCGTCAGGTCGCCAAGGCGGCCCACCTGGGCGTCGAAATCGATCTCGACGTGTTCGACATTGAGGCCGGCATTCATCGCAATGGACGAAGTCAGCGTGCCCCCCGCCGCCAGGCTCTTGCCGAGTGCGCCACTGGAGGCGCTGTAGACATACTCGTTGGCCCCGGTGCTCTGGGTCATCCAGGCTTCGGCCAGGCGTACCGCGGCCCGCGCGTCGACTTCGCCGAAACCGTAGTCGTTGCTGGTGTGCATGCCACCGCCGTTCCAGCCGTGGGCGGCGTTGTCGCTCCACTGGGTGGACGGGTCGTTGATCTGGCGCGCCGACAACGCGAGGATCTGCTGCACATCGCGATAACCCAGGTTCGGGTTGGCCTCGAGCATCAGCGCGACGATGCCGGAGACGATCGGCGCGGCGAAGCTGGTGCCCTGCATGCTGGTGTAGTCGTTGCCGAAGGTCGAGCCACGATCGGTTTCCAGCATATGGCTGGTGGACACCACGTTGCTGCCCGGCGCCGACACCAGCAGGCTGGCGCCCGGGTTGGAGAACGGCGAGGAGCCGATCTGCAGGGTCGACAAGTCGCCCTGGGCATTGATCGCGCCGACTTCTACCGAGAAGCGGTTGTTGTTGGTCAAGGAGCCCTGGGCATTGCCGCCGGTTGCGCGGCTGTTGCCGCCGGCCGCGACAATGATGGTCCCCAGGCCACCGCGACCGTTACTCGCGGCGTACTGGGCATTCATGCTCAGCGCCGTGGCGGTGTTGACGAAACCGTCCTGGAAGCTGCTGAGGGCGAAATCGTTGGTGAAACCCCAGCTGTTGTTGGCGATGTCGAAGCTGACCATGTGCCCCAGCCCCGCGAGGTCGGCGCCGCTGTTGGCCAGGTAGTAGCCGCCCAGCGTCGCGCCGTAGGCCACCCCTACCCCGCCCGTGCCATTCTTGGCGGCGACCATCACCCCCGCCACCATGGTGGCGTGGTTGGACACCAGGCCCGGCAGGCTGCCGTTGCTCTGTTGGGTCTGCAGCCAGGCCTTGTCGACGTTGGCGGCCAGGTCCGGGTGGGCGATGTCGAAGATCTCGGGCGCGGTAGCGAACTGGCCGCCCGGCTCGAACTGGCCGATACGCACGCCCTTGCCGGTGTAGTCCTGCCAGACCGGCAGCACGTTGGTGTCGCTCAGGTACCACTCCTGGGCCGCCAATGGGTCCAGCGGCACTTCCGGGGTCAGCAAAGTCACCCCGGCGCGCATCGGCGCGGTCTGCCCGCTGCTCAGGTCCACCACCGAAGCCGACAGGTTGCCGGCGGCATCGACCACGCCGTACTTGAAGCTGAGCAGGCCGGTGTAGCGCGCATCCGGGGTAAACAGCACGTCGCCCTGGGCGGTGAGGCTGACGGTGCCACCGACCGCGTCGCCGACATTGGCGATGCGCAGCGCGCCCTGGCTGTTGAGGTGTTGATCGTTGGCCAGCAGGCTCTGCGCGGAAATCAGGTGGGCCTGGGTCCGGTTGAAGGCCTTGCCGTCCTTGT
The DNA here is from genome assembly GCF_028640915.1 of Pseudomonas sp. B3G-3. Lineage (NCBI taxonomy): Bacteria > Pseudomonadati > Pseudomonadota > Gammaproteobacteria > Pseudomonadales > Pseudomonadaceae > Pseudomonas > Pseudomonas sp. B3G-3. The sequence goes on from NZ_JAQZAB010000098.1 coordinate 7,070, forward strand.
CGAGGGTCAGCACGTCGGCCACCGGCATGGCGTTGGGGGTCTGCAGGTCGACCGCCGAGATATCCGAGAAATTCAGCTTCTGGATGTTTTTCAGGGTCACCGTGCCGTCGCGCCCAGCCACCTTGTCGGCCACTTCATAGCCGCTGGCGGTGCGGGTGATGCGGTAATCGCCATGGTTGCCATGCAGCGTCACCAGGTTGATCCCGCCGTCACCGTCGATGGTCGCGTTGCCATGGCCGACTTCGATCACGTCATTGCCGGCGCCGCCGAAAATCCGGTCGGCGCCGCCACCGGCGTGAATGATGCTGCCGCCTTCGGCGGCGTAGATCACGTCGCCTTGGGGCCCGGCGTAGATCACCGCCTTGCCGCTGCCGCCGATGATGGTGTTGTGGCCGCTGCCACCGACCAGCACGTCGCTGCCCGCCCCGCCCACCAGGGTCGAATTGCCGGAGCCGCCCTTGATGAAGGCACTGCCGGTGCCGCCGCTCATGATCGTGTCGTCGCCGCTGCCGCCCTGGGCAATGGTCAGGCCGGCCTGGGCCATGTTCAGCACCACGCCTTTGTCGCCGACGATGATCGCCGTGTCGTGGCCGCCATTGCCGTGGATATTTTTCGGATCGTCCGAGGCGCTGATCACAAAGACGTCGTCGCCCTTGCCACCGACATAGGTGTTGCTGCCGCCGCCACCCACCAGCCAGCCACCGGCCGGCGCGGCAATCAGCGTGTCGTTGCCGCTGCCGCCATACAAGTTGCCCACGCCCAGCTGCGCCGCGTCCAGGGTTTCGCCGGCGGTGCTCTGGCTGGCATAGGCGGTGGTGGTGATGCCATTGGTGGTCGAGGTCACCTTGGTACCCGCGCCCTGGGCAGTCAGGGTGTTGCTGACCGGGTCACCGAGGAAATCCACCGCCAGCGCTTCCTGGTTCTTGCCATTGATGGTGAACGAACCGGTGGCGAGCACCCGGTTACCGTCACGCACTTCGGTTTGAGTGGACGCCGCCGCCCGCACGTTGATCTGGGTGATGCCCAGCTCGGCCAGGGTCTTGAGTTCGCCGGCATCGACTTTCGCGTCATGGGTGCCGTCGACCCAGACCCGCAGCTTGCTCCAGATCGGATCGCGTTGATCGATCACGCCATCCTTGTTCGCGTCCTCGCTGGCCAGTGCCGCGAAACCGTCCTTGAATTTCGTCTCGCCCGCCGCGCCGTTCACCCCGGCCTTGCCGCCGTAATACTCGGAGAACATCTGGCTGACGTCCTTGATCTGGCCGTTGCCATCGTCGATCACCAGCATGCCGGTGCTGCGATCGGCCCAGCCGCTGCGCTTGAGCGTGCCACTGTGGTCGGTGTCGAACAGCACGCCGTCACGGATGTCGGTCATGTGCACGCCGTTGCCGGTCAGGTCCAGCAGCAGCGGGTCAACGTAGGTGTTGAAGGTGGTCATGGCCGACAGGCCGTTCAGCGTTACCGCATTACGCAGGCTGAAGTCCGGCTTGTTCGGGCTGGACGGCTGGTAGAACTGGGTCAGGTAGGTGTTGGGACGCGCATTGGGGTCGAGCTGCATTTCGCCCGGGCGAATGCCACCCGAGGCCAGGCTGGACATCTGGGTGGAGGTGAAATCGGTTTTGCTGAGAATGCCGCCGACGGCAAAAATGCTGTTGGTCGCCGAGTTCTGAATGAAGCCGTTGGCGACGTCCTGCTGGGCTTTGCTTTCGCCCTGGATGTGTTGTTGGGGTTGCGGGGATGGGTTGATGTCGATGTTGATCAGGCCGGGTGTCTGAGGGGCAGTAGAGACATCACCCACGCCAAGCCATAAACATTGCTGACCATCTTTTGCTTCATAATATTCGCCGTGACGCGTCAAGTCGTCACGAATGATTTGTGCACCATAAGTATGCAGAAGACTCTTGACCGGTTCGATGTTATCCGCCGGAAAAAGAGCGCCTTCAAACTTCTTGTCATTATAACCGATGGCTTGCAAGGAAGCATATACAAAGTCCACACAGCTATTGGTCAGCAGTCTATAACGCGTAGCATCGAATCCGCCTGACGCGGGATCTTTGGAAAACGCCTTGAGCTTATTGTATTGGTCCTCTGTCAGATTAAAGCTGACTTCGTACGCCGTCTCTTTATAACCGAGATTATCGTTCCTCGAGACTTGCCCTTCACCATGCATCTGATCAAACTTTGACTCGAACCCATAACTCTCTCCGGGGCCTGTTCCATCGTTCAGGGCATACCACATATGCCCACCGGTGGAAGAGTGGGAATCACCGGTCTTATGATCGCCCTTGTCCTGCTGATAGACATATTCCGCACCAGCCCGTGCAACCTTGTAAGTTACACTGTACTTCCTTTCCATACGTTGCTTCCTTTACCAGCTTACAAAAACGCTTCAATGCTTGGGATTGTAATAACTAAACTCTACATAGCTCTCGATACTGCGAAATTCCTGTACTTCCCCAAGAGTGCCGACTTCGACCGAATATTTCCCAGGCGACAATTCCAATGTCTTGATCAAACGCACCGCCGTGTTGATTCGCCGCCCCTGGTAATCAAACGTCTGACCCCAGTTGATACCCGTGGTCACTATGTTCCCGTCAAACACCGGTGTTCCATCTTTCAAGACCCGCAGATGCACAGGAATCGCGACACCTTCCTTGTGGCTGGTGCCCCAGATTTCTTCCCGGCTGTTCATTTCAGCCAGGGTGTTTCCCTGAACAAACAGCAAAGCGAATCTATAGTCAGCCGACTTGCTGACTACAAAGTCTGCTGTGACTCTTTGTTCGGCCTGTGAAATATCAATGGGTTTGACCACCCATACCGGTGCGGAACAGGCGGCCAGCAAAAAACATACAACCCCTAGAATCCCGTTACGCAAGACGCTTATCAGTCCGTGCATGACTCACCCCATCCTTCTCATCCATCAGAAAACAAAATCACATTTGAGCGATATCGTTATTAACCAAAGCCAAACCCGAAAACTTACCAACTTATTCTTTGTGGCCAACTTTATATAAAGCCAACTTCTCAACGATAACCCGCAAACCTGACCTGCACATTTCCCGACGCATCCGTCCCGCGCAAGTTCACGTTACGACTAAACATCCGCGCTCCCCCCAACGCAAAACCAACGCGCAACTCGGAGTCGGAAACCCACTGCACTTTCGGTGAGGGGGCATGATCAAGAAAACTGTCGCACTCACCCAAATAAACCTGGTAGCTATTACTGTTAATCGCCTCTTCCACATCCAGCAGGCTGTTGAATACAAGCACCTCATCAGAACAGAACGGCGCTATCGCCCCGCCTCCCGAGCGAGAAACAAGGGCGGCGCTGTAACGTCCACTCGGTGAGGGATAGACCTGGGTATACAGATCATCGGGATCATCGATCATGCCGATCAACAGGATCACGCCATGCTTCAGTACAGTGAACAAACCGATCGCTGCCAGTACAAACTTCAACCAACGTATCACTCGCATGCTCCCCCTTTCCGGCAACACTCAACGCTCCCGCAAACTCTCATCCACATGCTGTTGCAACGGGCTCAGGAAGTAGTCGATCACCCGGCGCTGGTCGGTCTTCACTTCCGCGGTGATCGACATGCCCGGCGACAACGCCACGCGTTGGCCGTTGACCATCAGGTGGTCGGACTTCAGGCGAATGCGGCTGCTGTAGATCAGCCCGCGCTTTTCATCTTCGATGGCGTCGTTCGAGACGCTGAGCACTTCGCCGTCGACGGTGCCGTATTTGGTGAAGGTGAAGGTTTCCACTTTGACCGTGACCGGCTGGCCGGCGCGGACGAAGCCCACGTCCTTGTTTTCCAGCATCGCTTCCACTTCCACCGGTTGGTCGGCGGGCACTATGACCATCAGCGGCTGGGCCGGGGTGACCACGCCGCCGACAGTGTGGATCGCCAGTTGCTGGACGGTGCCGTCCACCGGGGCCTTGAGGCTGGTCAGGGTTTCCTGGTAACGGGCCTTGGCCAGTTCCTGGACCAGGCTTGCGGCTTTCTGGTTGGCTTCCTGTTGCAGGTCGAGCATGGCCCGGCGGTTCTGCGCGACCACGCCTTCGCGCCGGCGCCGCGCCTCAGCCTGGGCCGCGGTGGACTGCAAGACACTGGCCTGCTGCACGCTCAACTGGCGCAGCAGGTCGAGGCGCGCCTGTTCCTTTTCCAGGTACTCATGGCGCGCCACGTACTGTTGCTCCAGCAGCCGCCGGTAGTCCTCGGCCAATTGCGTGGCGATCGGCACGGTTTGCCGCAGGCTGGCCACCTGGGCCTGGGCCGACTGGATTTCGGCGCTGCGCTGGAGGATTTCCGCGTCCACCAGCTCCAGGTTGCTGCGGTATTCCTGATACTGCCCCTGCAACCAGCGCTGGGCGCTGAGCACCTGCTCCGGGTTGGCATTGGCAATCGCACCGATCAGCGATGCCGGCGGCTGTTGCTGGTTGATCGCATCGAGCATCGCCGAGCCACGGGCACTGTCGACCCGGGCCGCCAGCAGCTCGCTCTGAATCCGCCTGACGTCGGCATCCGCCGCCGTCGGGTCGAGTTCCACCAGCAGCTCGCCGACTTTCACCGCCTGGCCGTCACTGACATGGATCGCCCTGACCACCGCGGTTTCGCTGGATTGAATCAGCTTGGTCTTGCCATTGGGCACTATCTTGCCCGGCGCGACCGCCACCACTTCGATCTTGCCGAGACAGGCCCACAGCAAGGCCAGCACGGCAAAACCGAGGATGCTCCAGACAAAGATCCGCGGCGCCGGGTGCACGGGGGTGTCCTGCAACTCCAGGGCGGCAGGCAGGAACTGCGCCTCATGGGGCAGGCGCTGCACGCTGTCCATGCTTTTGCGCTGGCGCCAGGCGTGTTGCCAGGCGTCACGGTAGCGCTGCAATAACGAAGGAGTGGCGCTCATGGGCAATCGGTCCTTGAATCCGGATGGCGTCCAGCCTCGCCCCCTGCGGCGGGGGCGGCGGCCGAACAAATAACCTGTGAAATCGGGCGGCGCTCAGCCCTGCTGCATACGGTGCAGGCGCGAATAGTGGCCGGCCTGGTGCGCCAGCAGTTCGGCATGGTTGCCCTGCTCGACGATCTGTCCGCGGTCGACCACCAGGATGCGGTTGGCATCACGTACCGCCGACAAGCGGTGAGCGATGATGATCACCGTGCGCCCGGCGCAGATGCTTTGCATGTTCTGCTGGATGATCCGTTCGGACTCGTAGTCCAGCGCACTGGTGGCCTCGTCGAAAATCAGGATCCGCGGGTTGCCGATCAGGGCCCGGGCGATAGCGATGCGTTGCCGCTGGCCGCCGGACAACGAGGTGCCATGCTCCCCGACCATGGTGTCGTAGCCTTCGGGCAGTTCCAGGATGAATTCGTGGGCCCCGGCCATGCTGGCGGCATGCATCACCGTTTCCAGCGGCGCGCCCGGATCGCTCAGGGCGATGTTTTCCCGGATGCTGCGGTTGAACAGCATGTTGTCCTGCAACACCACGCCGATCTGCCGGCGCAGGGAGGAAACGTCCGCCAGCGCCAGGTCCATGCCGTCCACCAGCACCCGTCCACGCTCGGGCACGTACAGGCGCTGGAGCAGGCGGGTCAGCGTGCTTTTACCCGAGCCGGAACGCCCCACCACGCCAATCACTTCGCCGGCGGCGATCTGCAGGTTGATCCCGCGCAGGATCTCCGAGCCGTCGGCGCGATAACGGAAATGCACCTGGTCGAATTCAATCTGCCCCCTGAGGGGCGGCAAGGCGCTGCGAGTGGCCTGGGACAGCTCGGTGCGGGTGTTGAGGATATCGCCCAGGCGCTGTACGGAAACGCCGGTCTGCTGGAAGCTGGTCCACAACTGCGCCAGGCGCATGATCGGGCCGCTGACCCGACCGGCCAGCATGTTGAAGGCGATCAGTTCGCCCACTGAAAGCTGCCCGTCGATCACCAGCCGCGCGCCCAGCCAGAGGGTCGCCACAGTCACCAGTTTGCCGATCAGTGACACGCTCTCGTTGGCGATGGTGGACAAGGTCTGGGTCTTGAACCCGGCCGCCACATAAGCGGCCATCTGGTTGTCCCACTTGCGGATCGCCTGGGGCTCGACGGCCATGGATTTCACCGTGTCGATGCCGTTCACCGTCTCCACCAGGAACGCCTGGTTCTCCGCGCCGCGGGTGAAACTGTCCTGCAAGCGGGCGCGCAGCAGCGGGGTGACAAACAGCGAGACCAGCACGTACAGCGGCAGCGACAACAGCACCACCAGGGTCAGCCAGCCGCTGTAGTAGAACATCACCAGGATGAACACCAGCGAGAACAGCACGTCCAGCAACAAGGTAATGGCGTTGCCGGTCAGGAAGCTGCGGATGTTTTCCAGCTCACGCACCCTGGCCACCGAATCGCCGACCCGGCGCGCCTGGAAATACGCCAGCGGCAAATTGATCAGATGACGGAACAAGCGCGAGCCCAGTTCCACGTCGATCCGGCTGGCGGTATGGGCGAACACGTAGCTGCGCAAACCGCTCAAGGCCGATTCGAACAGCATGATGCCCAGCAACCCCGCGGCGATGACATCCAGGGTGGTCAGCCCGTGGTGCACCAGCACCTTGTCCATCACCACCTGGAAAAACAACGGCGTCACCAGGGCAAACAGCTGCAGGGCAAAGGACACCAGCAGCACTTCGCCGAGCAACTTGCGGTATTTGACGATGGCGGGAATGAACCAGGTGAAGTCGAACCGCGAGGTTTCCCCCGGCAACCCGGCCTCGGAGCGCAGCAGCACCAGCTCGCCGGTCCAGCGCGCGGCCAGGGCCTCGAAGGAAATGACCTCCGGCCGGTCCGAACGCGGGTCCTGGATCAGCGCCTGGCCTTGGTCGAGCTTGGCAATGATGAAGAATGTGCCGTCGCCATCGGCCGCGATCGCCGGCAATGGCGTGCGCTCCAGGCGAGCGATGGAAGTGCTGACCGACTTGGCCTTGAGCCCCAGCTTGCGCGCGGCGAGCAGCAGTTCGCGCTGGGTGAACGGCTGGTTCTCTGGAGCGAATTCGTGGGCCAGTTGCTCGGCAGATGCCGCCACCGAATGAAACCGGGCCAGCATCACCAGACAGACCAGGCCAGTGTCTGGCGTGGGCGACTCGGCGCCCCTTCCTTGTTCGCTCATAAGCTTCCATGCATGCCGCGTTGCGGCCGTAAAGTCCTAATATTTCAAGATGTTACATCAAGAATGAAATAATTAGTATCAATACGACATCATCGATTGAGATTTATTTCACTCGACTGTATGAATCTCCCGTCAGAGCGCCTTGCGCTCCTGCGGTGGCAGGAAATCCCGATCGGCGTCGTAGTCTTTCGTCAGGTACATCGCCAGGTCGCTCAGGTCTTTCGGGCTCAGGGTTCCCGCCGCCTGCTTGAGCTTGAGGGTGTCGATGATGTAGTCGTAGCGCGCGTTGTTGTACTCACGCACCGCGCTGTACAGCTGGCGCTGGGCATTGAGCACATCCGCGGTGTTGCGCGAGCCCAGGTCGCGCCCGACCTGGTTGGCCTTGACCGAAGCCTGGCCGGAACGAATCGTCTGCCGGCGGGCAATGACCTGCTCGATATCGGAATTCACCGCGCGGTAGAAATTACGCGTGTTCTGCACCACTTCGCGACGGCGGTCCTCGCGCTCGTCTTCGCTCTGGGCCAGCCGCTCGGTCGCTTCACGCACCTGGGAACGGGTCATGCCGCCGGAGTACAGCGGAATATTCAACTCCAGGCCGATGCTGCTTTGCGTGACATTGCCTCGATAGCCATCCCGCCCGAAGTCGGTGGGGTTGCTGTAGCCGAAGCTGTCGTTTTCACCTTTGCGCCAGGACGCCACCGCATCGACGGTCGGCGCATAACCGGCCTTGCGCTGGCGGTTGGTCTGTTCCGCGGCAATCACCGCGTAGCTGCTGGCCTGCAACGCCAGGTTCTGGCGCACCGCGCGGCTGACCCATTCGTTGGCATCGTTGGGCACCGGCAGTTCCACCGGCAGTTGATGCTGAATACCCTCGATCGTCGAATAGTCCTGGCGGGTCAAGCGGGACAAGGCCTCGAAGGTATCGTCGACCTTGCGCTCGGCGAGTTTGCGATTGGCGCCGGCGTTGTCATGGGCGGCCTGGGCGTCGAGCACATCGGTGATGCTCGAGGCGCCATTCTCCAGGCGGGCCTGGGCCTGTTGCTGCTGACGCTCGAGCGCCGCTTCCTCGGCCTTGGAGGCGGCGAGCAGGTCCAGGGCGCGCAAGGTTTCGAAATAGGCCTGGGCCGTGGTCAGCACCAGCCCCTGCTCCTTCGCGCCCAATTCAAGTTCGGCCTGGGCGGTGCTGGCGTGGGCGGCTTCCAATTGAAACCAGCGATCGGCACGGAACAGCGGCTGGTTGAGATTGGCCTGGAACACCGTGGTGCTGCGCGTGCGGGTCAGGCCCGGCTCGTCCCGCTCCAGACGCACCGATTCCACGGTGCTGCCGGCATTGAGCGTGGGCAGTAACCCGGCCCGGGCCTGGGGGATGCTTTCGCGCTGGGCCTGGTACTCGTGGCGCGCCGCGGACAGCTGGGCGTCATGCTCGACGGCCTGGCGGTAAACCTGCAGCAGCTCGGCGCGCTGGGCACCTGGATCGGCGAAAGCCGGGATCGTCACCAGTGCCAGGATGAGCAATGGCGAGAAAAAACGGGGGGAGTGGGTCATAACAATCCATGTCGCATTCGGGTAAAACGGTTCAGCCAGGCTGATCAGGGCGCGCATCCTACGCCGTGGCCAAGGCTGTCACAAGCGACAATTATGGCTACTAGCCATCATTTTCTCAGGCATCGGATCAGATAAAGCCGAATCACCCCCTGGCTTCGGCCTACAAAAAACCAGAATCGTCTTATTTATCGACCACCTCAAACCCCGCATGCTTCGCCCCCGCAAATCTGCCCAGCACCTGAGCGCAACCTTGTTGTCCAGTCCCTGAACGGGACGCGTTGCCGGCTCACACCTGCCCTGACCGCTGTCGCGTGCTCAACGCGCCACGCCACTCACTCACAGGACCCAAGCTGCCATGACTTTTATCCTCAACGGCCGCCACCTTTTACTGGATCAGCTGCCGCCAGACACACCTCTGCTGTATGCCCTGCGCAACGACTTGGGCCTCAATGGCCCCAAGTACGGCTGCGGCCTGGGGCAATGCGGCGCCTGCACAGTGCTGGTGGACGGTGTAGCCGCCCGCTCCTGCACCCTGCCGCTGTCCAGCGTGCAGGACAAACAGGTCACCACCCTGGAGGGCCTGGCGCAGGAAGAGCGCCTGCACCCGGTGCAACAGGCGTTCATCGATGAGCAGGCCGCGCAATGCGGCTATTGCAGCAACGGCATGATCATGACCCTGGTGGCGCTGTTCGAGCGCGAGCCCGAAGCCGACGAGCAGCGGATCAAGAACGAGCTGGCCTACAACCTCTGCCGCTGCGGCGCGCACTTCGAGATCCTGCAAGCCGCGGCCAGGGCCCGTCAGCTGCTGGCAGAGCGGGGTCGAGCATGAACGACCTGCCGTTGACCCGTCGCCGCCTGCTCCAGGCCGGTGGCCTGATCATGATCAGCACCCTGCTGCCCAAACCGCTGCTGGCCATGGCCGAAACCCGTACTACGCCCCCGTTGCCAGCGGACCCGACGCCGGACCATGTCGACAGCTTTATCGCCCTAGGCGCCGACGGCCGCGTGACCGCGTTCTGCGGTCATGTCGACCTCGGCACCGGGGTGCGCACGGCGCTGGCGCAGCTCGTCGCCGACGAGCTGGATGTCGACTTCGAGCAGGTGCGGATGATTCTCGGCGACACCGCCAGCACCCCGGACCAGGGCCCGACCATCGCCAGCGCGACCCTGCAGGTCAGCGCCCTGCCCCTGCGCCAGGCCGCCGCCCAGCTGCGCCAGTGGCTGCTGGAAGGCGCGGCGGAAATCCTCGACCAGCCGATTGCCGGGTTGCGGGTTGAACGAGGGCAGATCTACACCAGCGCGAGCCCCAAACGACGCCTGAGCTACGCCGAACTGGCCCGCGGACAGGACCTGCACCTGCCCCTGGACCCGCGCATCAAACTCAAGGCCGTCGGTGCCGGTCGTTATGTCGGCCAGTCCACCCCGCGCGTGGACATCCCGGCCAAGGTCAGCGGCCAGTTGACCTATGTCCACGACCTGCGCCTGGACGGCATGCTCCACGGTCGCGTGGTACGCCCGCCCTACCCCGGCGCCGATGCCAGCGCGCCCTTGGGCCATGCGCTGATCGCGGTGGATGTGGCGTCCATCGCGCATTTGCCGGGCATCGTCAAACTGGTGGTGATCGGTGACTTTGTCGGCATCGTCGCCGAGCGCGAGGAGCAGGCCATCGACGCCATGCGCCAGCTCAAGGTCCAGTGGAAAACCTGGGATGCGCTGCCCGACCTACGGCAAGATGCGCTGCACAAGACCCTCCTGGCCCACCCCAAGCAGGACCGCGTGCTGCGCGACGATCCCGACATCGACAGCAGCCTGGGCACGCTCAACAGCCCGCTCAATGTCGACTATGTCTGGCCCTACCACCTGCATGCCTCTATCGGCCCGTCCTGCGCGGTGGCGATGATCGACGCCGAGCGCGCCGAGGTCTGGACCGGCAGCCAGAATCCTCATGACCTGCGCAAGGACATCGCCCTGCTGCTGGGGCGCACACCGCAACAGGTGCAGATCAATCGCATGGAAGCCTCGGGCTGTTACGGGCGCAACTGCGCCGACGATGTGGCCGCCGACGCCGCCCTACTCTCCCAGGCAGTCGGGCGGCCGGTACGGGTGCAACTGATGCGCGAGCAGGAGGCCGGTTGGGAACCCAAGGGCACCGCGCAGCTGATGCAGGTCCGCGGTGGCCTGGACGGCAAACGCGAAGTGGCCGCCTACGAATTGAAGACCTGCTACCCCTCGAACAACGCCCGGACCCTGGCGCTGTTGCTCACCGGCACCGTCGCCAACCGCCCCGACATCCAGCAGATGGGCGACCGCACGGCGATCCCGCAATACCGTTTCCCGCAGATGCGCATCGTCTGCCAGGACGCCGCGCCGATCGTCCGCGCCTCTTGGATGCGCGGGGTTTCCGCGCTGCCCAATGTCTTCGCCCACGAATCCTGGATCGACGAACTGGCCTACATCGCCCAGCAGGACCCGATCGCCTTCCGCCTGCGCTACCTGGACGACCCGCGCGCCCTGGCGCTGATCGAGGCGCTGAAAAAACAGGCCGACTGGCAGGACGGTAGCGCCCACCGCCACCCGGCACCGCCGTCGCAGGAATGGGTCAAGGGCCGGGGGTTTGCCTATGCCCGGTATTTCCACAGCAAGTTCCCCGGCTTCGGTGCCGCCTGGGCCGCGTGGGTCTGCGACCTGAGCGTCAACCGGCGCACCGGGCAGATCCGCCTGGACAAGATCTTCGTCAGCCACGACTGCGGGCGCATGGTCAACCCGGCCGGCGTCCGTCATCAGGTGCACGGCAACATCGTCCAGTCGTGCAGCCGGGTGCTCAAGGAATACGTCGACTTCGACCATTGCGGCAGCACTTCCCTGGAATGGGGCGGCTATCCGATCCTGCGTTTCGACGAGCTACCCGAAGTGGATGTGCAACTGCTCGACCGCCCGGAAGAACCGTCCATGGGCGCCGGCGAGTCAGCCTCGGTACCCAGCGCCGCGGCCATTGCCAACGCGATTTTCGACGCGGTCGGCGTGCGCCTGCGGCAAGTGCCCTTTACCCCGGAAAGGTTGTTGCAAGCCTTGCAGCAAGCCCCCGACGCTGACCGCACTGGCCAGGAGGCCCACCCATGAGCAAACTCAAGACCCTCGCCGGCTGGAGCCTGACCGCCTTGAGCCTGGCCGTCACCGCAGGCGTGTTCATCAGCTGGCAGCCGGCGATCGCGCCGCTGGACAATCACGACACCCAGTACTTCAGCCATGCGCAAGTCGCCAAGGGCGAGCAACTCGCGGCCCTGGGCGATTGCGCGGTCTGCCATACCGCGCCGGGCGGGGCGCGCAATGCTGGCGGCCTGGCCATGCGCATCCCGTTCGGCACCCTGTACAGCACTAACATCACCCCCGATCCGGAGACCGGGATCGGCAGCTGGTCCTATCCGGCCTTCGAGCGCGCCATGCGCCACGGCATCGACCGCAGCGGGCGTTACCTGTACCCGGCGTTTCCCTACACCGCCTTCACCAAGACCCGCGACGAGGACCTCAAGGCGCTCTACGCCTACCTGATGAGCCAGCCTCCGGTCCGCCACCAGCCACCGCAGACCGACCTGCATTTCCCCTTCAATATCCGCCCGGGCATCCTCGCCTGGAACTGGCTCTACCTCAGGCCCGGCGCCATGGCCGACGATCCCGGGCGCAGCGCCCTGTGGAACCGCGGCGCCTACCTGAGCGAGGGCCTGGGACACTGCAGCGCCTGCCACTCGCCCCGCGATCCGCTGTTTGGCGAACGCGGCGGCCGGCACCACCTGAGCGGCGGTGTTGCCGAAGACTGGAGCGCCCATGCCCTGGCCGGCAGCAAGGCTCCATTGGCCTGGACCGAACAGGACCTGCTGGACTTCCTGCGCCACGGCTATAGCCCGCGCCACGGCGTCGCCGCCGGCCCGATGGCGCCGGTGATCCACGAAGGCCTGGCGCAACTGCCGGAGGCCGACCTGCAGGCCATCGCCCATTACCTGTCCAGCCTGCAGCCGGCCAGCACCACACAAGCCAGCGCCGACACCCTGAACCACCAGGCCGAGCAACGCACCGAGCCCCTCGGCTCCCCCGGCGCCCGCCTGTTCTCGGGGGCCTGCATGGCCTGCCACGCCCAGGAAAAAGGCCCGACCCTGACCGGCGTACGCCCCTCCCTGGCCCTCAACAGCAACCTCTACGCCGACAGCCCCGACAACGCCATCCGCGTGATCCTCGAAGGCATCGCCCAACCGGCCAACCCGGAACTGGGCTACATGCCCGCGTTTCGCCACAGCCTCGACGACCAGCAGATCGCCGACCTGCTGACCTTCCTGCGCCAGGACCTGGCAAGCCAGGCGCCCTGGAAAGACGTGAAACAACGCGTCAGCCAGATACGCGCCAGCCTGCCTCCCGGCTGACCCGTTCCCGGCCATGAAAAAGCCCCGCATGAGCGGGGCTTTTTATCGGTTCTGTCTGGTGCTCAACAAGGTAAGGCATCACACCTTGAAGCCCGGCAAACCGTTCGCGGCCCGCCATGCTTTCACGATCTGAGTGACGCCTTCGGGCGAATTATCTGCACCCTCTTCGGGGTAGTAGATAAGGTCGGAGCCTGCCGGGTGCTGGCTGACCTTTTCAAAGTGCAGCAGAAGCACATCCGCCCTAGCATCCGTTTCATCTTCTTCGTCTGCTTTACGAAGCTCCTCCAAAAGCTCGATGAACTCGGACTCTGTGTAATCAGAGAAGTTGTTTTTCATAAGCACCTTAACCCTTGAACCCTGGCAAACCATTTGCAGCCCGCCACGCTTTCACCTCACTCAATACCGCCTCAGGACTGTCTTCAATACCGTTTTGATCCGGGTAGTAAATGAGTCCATAACCCGCCGGATGCCCGGTGACTTTCTCAAAATGATCGGCCAACGTACTCAGATACTTTTCGAGTTGGGGCCCTTCAAGGTCGTTGGTTTCACTGAAGAACTCATTGATCAGCTGCTGGAACTCACTCTCTGTGTAGTGCTCGATCCGAGCCTTATCTAAAGACATGGCAGCTAACCTTGAGCAAGATTTTTGGAGGTCTCACTTTTGATGAATGTGATATCAGACGCTCACCCTCTCCTTTGATCATCACTGCTTGAATCCCGGTAACCCATTCGCTGCATGCCACGCCTTCACAACTCGCGTGATGTCTTCAGCGGTTCCCTTTGAACCGTCCTCCGGGTAGTAAATCAAATCGGTGCCGCCTGGATGACCGGTAATCTCGCAGAACTCCTCTAGAAGATCGTCAAGCACATCGTCGGTTGCGGTCTTGTTAGCGGCGAGCAGTTCTTTCAGATAGCGGACAAATTCGTCTTCGGTAAAGTCAGTGATGTTGTTCTTCATGGATAAACGTCATCCTTTTCGGTGAATGTCGATGTGATGTTTCGGTGTAACGACACTCAGGTTGTCGATATCTCAAGTTGGCGAAACGGCTCGCCCTTGGAAACTTGGAGAACTCTGAGATTGACGTCGACTGGTCTGAATGACCTGTAGTCCGGATTCCGGTCAGGGCCTGCGAACCAGCTGCAGTGATGGCGCCCGCTGCCTATCGGCAAGCAGGCGCCACTCCCCCGTTACTTATGAAACGTCTGCCCCAACGCCTCCAGGCGGATCGCGATCGGTGGCAGGCGCTGGCTGCTCAGGGCCAGGTTGCCCATGTCGTCGGCGGTGTTCTGGGCGATGGCCTGGACCGAGTGCAGGCGGCCGACTATGTCGAGGCTGGCGCTGGATTGTTCGCGGGTGGTGCTGACGATGCGGCCGTTGAGTTGGTCGATATGGGAGATGTCGGCGCCGACGGCCTGGAACATCGCGGAGGCCTGGCGACTGTCTTCGACGCAGCGCTGGGCGCCTTCGTGGCTGTCGTGCATGGCTTCGGCGGCCTGGCGGCTGCCCTGTTGCAGGGCTTCGATGATGGTCTTGATTTCCTGGGTGGACAGCGCGGTGCGCTGGGCCAGGTTGCGCACCTCATCGGCGACCACCGCGAAACCGCGGCCCTGCTCGCCGGCACGGGCGGCCTCGATGGCGGCGTTGAGGGCCAGCAGGTTGGTCTGGGCGGCGATGCTGCCGATCACCTCCAGCACGTTGCCGATCTGCTGCGCCTGCCCCGCCAGGCGTTGCACGGTTTCGTTGGTGCCGTTGATGCGGGACGCCAACTGGGTGATTTCCGCCTGGGCGCGATCGACGCTTTGCTGGCCACGGCTGATTTGCGCGCTGGCCTGGCCGGCGCGCTCGACCGCCTGCTCGACGTGCACCGCGATGTCACCCATGGCATCGCCCATGCGCTGCATGGAGCCGGTCATCTGGGTGATTTCCGTCAACTGGTGCTGGGCGCCCTGCTCCAGGGTCTGGCTGGTTTTCGCCAGGTCCTGGCCCAGTTCGCGCAGGCCATGGGTGTCGCGCACCACGCCATCCACCAGCGCGGTGATCTGCTGCATGAAGTGGTCGAAGCGCTGGGCCAGCGACACATGCACCTTGCCGCTTTCGCCCTGATGAACCTCGACGGTCAGCTGGGAGGTGGCGGCGAGCATCTTGTCCAGCATGTCCTGGCTCTCCACCGCGTCGGCATGGCTGTGCACCGCCAGGTACAGCAGGATCACCGTCTCCACCACCACATAGAAGGCATGCACCGCCACCATGCCGAAACCGCCGTGATGGGCCATGACGTAGACCGGGAAGCCCTGGTGCTGCAGCACATGAAACACCACGTGATGCAGGGCGATGGTCACCGCCGCCAGCAGAATCGGCAGCCAGTCGCGATAGAAGGTCAGCACCGCCAGCAGCACGAAAATGCCGAAGTGCGCTTCGATCAGGCCCTTGGCCTGGTTGATATGCAGCGCCGCCATGAGCATGAAACCGATGGCGATGCAGCAGCGCATCAGGCGCGTGCCGCTGATGGCGCGGTACAGCAGGCTCAGCACCAGGGTGGTGCCACCGCCCACCAGCAGCGCCTGGGTGAAGGTGTCGTGCCAGAACGCCAGGCCCAGCGCATAGGCGAACATCAGCCAGATCAGGCCCATCATGATGCGGTCGGCTTTGCGGTAATGCTCGAGAAAACGCGGGGGGAAAGCCATGCACTCTTACTCCATGTACGTGACGGGAAGAAAAACGGCAGAGGGCAAAACGGAGTGACCGCTTTCGGCGAGCGGTTCAGTCAGCAACGATAGTGGCAAATAGCCAAGTTCGCCTTTTCAACTATCGACATGACCAGGGCTTTCTTGACGCCGGGCCATGGGGAATCGGGCCGCGGGTGGGCAAAGTCGGGAGATTGGCGGGAATGCCATGAAGGGCGGAATGGGTGGGGGGAAGAGCGACAGCGGCGAGACGGATCCCGCCGACGCGCCACCCGGCAGGGCGACGCGCAGCGGTCCGGGAGTTGTCAGAAGGTCACGCTGGCGCTCAGGCGTGCGGTGCGCGGCTCGCCGACATTGACCTGCAGCTGGCTGCCGGTGGACGACGGGTAGTACTGCTTGTCGAACAGGTTGTCGACATTGAACTGCAGGCTGGTTTTATAACCGAACAGCGGCGATTCCCAACGCACGAAGGCATCGGCCACGGTGTAGCTGCTAAGCCAGAAATCGTTGGCGTTGTTGGCCGCGCGCTCGCCGACATAACGGGCACCGCCGCCCGCGTGCCAGGCGCCGAATTCCGCGGGCACGTTGAGGTGGTGGCTGAGGTACAGGCTGGCGGTGTGCTTGGGGGCGTTGGCCAGGCGGTGACCTTCGTTGCTCGGGTCGTCGAGGATTTCCGTGTGGTTGTAGGCGTAGGTGCCGATCAGGTCCCAGCGCTCGGCGATACGCCCGGTGACGTCCAGTTCCACGCCCTGGGAACCGACCTTGCCGGCGGCTTCCGAGAGGCTCACGCCATTGACCGTGGTGGTGGTCACCACGTTCTTCTTCTCGATGTCGTACAGCGCCAGGTTGATGTTCAGGCCCGGCAGCGGATCGTACTTGGCCCCCACTTCGTAGCTGCGGCCCTCTTCCGGATCGAAGGTCTTGCCGGCATCGTCGACATCGGTGTTGGGCTTGAACGAACGGCTGTAGTTGCCGTACAGCGACAGGCTGTCGGTGGCCTTGAACACCAGGCCGAGGAACGGCACGAAGGTGTCGCCATTGCTGTCGCGATTGACTTTGTAGCTGCGGCCCAGGCCCTGGTCGCTGTACTGGTCGTAATGCTGCTGGCGACCGCCGAACACCAGGATCCATTGGTCGTCCAGGTGCCAGTTGTCCTTGAAGTACACCGAGCTCGAGGTCAGCTGGTTGCGCAGGTTGCTTTGCGTGGCGCTGACCAGGCTCGGCTCGGCCAGCTTGCCGTAGACCGGTGAGGTGATGTTGAAACCACCCTGGGCGATGTTGCGGTAGGTCTTGCCGCGGTATTGGTCGGAGTGCTCGCTGTCGACGCCCACCAGCAGGTCATGGCGCTGGCCGAACAGCTCCTGCTGGCCGATGAAGTCCCAGCTGGCGTAGCGGGTTTCGTCGTCGTAGTGGGCACCGTTGGCGGCCCGGCGCAGGGTGTTGCCGGTCAGGCTGTTGGGCTGGGCGATCGACAGGCTGTAGCGGTCGTTGTTCCAGCCGTAGGTGACACGGGTTTTCCAGTCATCGCTCAGCTGGTACTCGAAGCGCGCGCTGGCCACTTCGCGGATGCCGACGCTTTTCGCCCAGCGTTCGTCCAGGCGCTTGTCGTAGTCGATGTCCGCCGGATGCCCGTTGGTGAACACGGTGCCGCGGTCGAAGGGGCTGGAGTAGTCGTTGTATTCGTAGTTCAGGGTCAGGCTGGCGCGCTCGCCGGTCCAGGTCAGCGACGGCGCCACCAGGGTGTGCTCGTTGACCCCGTAGTTGCGCCAGTAGTCCTCATGGCCGCGCTCGGCGATCAGGCGGTAGGCCAGGCCGGTATCGCCCAGCGGCCCGGTGGTGTCCAGGGCCATGGTGCCGCCGCCTTCGCTGTAGGCCGAGCCGCTGAGCGTGGTGCTCTGGGAATATTGCGGCTGCTTGCTGATGATGTTGATCAGCCCGCCCGGCTCCAGCGCGCCATAGAGCATCGACGCCGGGCCCTTGAGCACTTCGACCCGCTCGGTAGTGGCGCTGAAGTTCTGCCCCAGGTTGGAACGCACGCCATCGCGCAGGATCGAGCCGTCGTCGTTGGTGCCGAAACCGCGCTTGACCAGCGAGTCCCGGGAACCGCCCAGGGTGTTGCCCTGGTTGACGCCGCTGACGAACTTCATGGCGTCGTTCAGCGAGCGCACCTGATAGTCGGCCAGGGTCTGCTGGGTCACCACGTTGATCGACTGCGCCTCCTCCTTGATCGGCACATTGCTTTTGCTCGCCGTGCTGGCTTGCGAGGTGGTGTAGCCGGTGTCCTGGCTGAGGCGATCGGCCTGGATATCGGTGGTCGGCAGTTCGACCGCCTCCTGTGCCCACAGCGGGCTGGCGACCAGGCAGCAGGACAGTGTCGGCAACAGGCGTTTGATCAGGGTGTTACGGCGGGCACGCGGACAGGATGACTTCAAGGTGTGCACTCAAGGGAGGGAAGGACATTAATAGCAATGATTATCATTGTAATCAGCGCTCGATTCTCAGTAAATCCCCTTCCCCACGGGAGTGGGCGCTTTTTTAATCCTCCTCCCGGGCAACACAGGGACTGATGGCCAGTCGGCCTGTCACTGGGCCACGGCCTGGGTCAGGTGATCGATCAGGGCCCGCGCCGCCGCCGACAGCTGGCGGTGCGGCGGGTAGATCACCGAAAAGGGTCGCGAACGGCCGCTCGCCTCCGGCAGCAGCGCCACCAGGCGGCCGCTGGCGATCCGTTCGCGGACGATGAACTCGTAGGTCTGGCAGATGCCCATGCCGTGCTCGGCCAGGGACACAATGCCCAGTACATCGTCGGCCACCTGGATATTCGCCTGGGGTGTCCACTCCAGGTCCCGCCCCTGCTCGCGCAGCAGCCAGGCACCGACCCGGCCGCTGCTGGGCATGATGAACGGCAGGCAGGCATGGGCCGCCAGATCCTCCAGCTGCTGCGGCGTGCCGGCGCGTTGCAGGTAGTCGGGGGACGCCACCAGGCACAGCGGCGCGTCCTCCAGCTTGCGCCCGATCAGGCCGCTGTCGGGCAACTGGCCGAGGCGGATCGCCAGGTCGTAGCCTTCGGCCACCAGGTCGACATTGCGGTTGCTGATGCTCAGCTCGATGCGCACCTGCGGGTATTGCCGGGCAAAGCCGCCGAGCAGCGCCGGCAGCCGGTAATGGCCGTAGGTGGTTGGCACGCTCAGGCGCACCCGGCCGTTCAGCTCGCCGTCCTGGCCCTGAATGCTGCGTTCCGCGCCGTCGATCAACTCGAACGCCGCGCGCGACTGTTCCAGGTACAACAGGCCGGCCTCGGTCAGGCTCAGGCGCCTTGTGGTGCGCCGCAACAGCTGCACACCGAGGCGCGCCTCCAGCCGGGAAATCGCCCGGCTGACCACCGACGGAGTGGTGCCCAGCGCCACCGCGCCAGCGCTCAACGAGCCCTTCTCCACCACGCTGACGAACACCTCGACGTCAGCCAGATAATCGAATCGGCGACTCACCTTAACCTCCAGGGAACAAGTGATTTCCAGTGGCGCGAGTTTATCGCCCACAGAGGCATGAATACAGTGAATCACCCGTCGGCCACCGCCGGCTCCCTGACCTCACATACTGGAAACCCACATGCGCCCACTCAGCACCCTCGCTCTTGCCATGAGCATTACCGCCGCCACCTTCAACGCCCAGGCCGGAAACGTCCTGGTGGTGCTCTCGGACTCCGACCACCTCGACCTCAAGGACGGCAAGGTGTTTTCCACCGGCTTCTACCTCAACGAACTGATGCAACCGGTGAAGCAGCTGCTCGACGCCGGCCACTCGGTAACCTTCGCCACCCCACAGGGCAAGGCACCGACCCTGGACCGCTCCTCCACCGACAAGATGTACTTCAACAATGATGTCGCCGCGCTGCAGGCGCACCAGGCGCTGCTCGACCAGTTGAAAATCACCTCCCCCGGCGAATCGCCGGTGATCAGCCTGGCCCGGGTCGAGCAGATCGGCTACGAGCATTTCGATGCGCTGTACGTGCCCGGCGGCCACGCACCGATGCAGGACCTGCTGCACAGCCCCGAGCTGGGCCGGCTGCTGAGCAACTTCCATCAGAACAACAAGACCACCGCCCTGGTCTGCCACGGCCCGATCGCCCTGTTGTCGACCCTGCCCCAGGCGCAGGACTTCACCCGACAGCTGGCCAGCGGCGGCAAGGCCAGCGCCCCGGGCTGGATCTACGCCGGCTACCAGTTCACGGTGATCAGCAACCAGGAAGAGGAATTGGCCAAGGGCCTGCTGGGCGGCGGCGCCATGCGTTTCTATCCGCAAACCGCCCTGGAACAGGCCGGCGGCCTGTACCGCAGCAACCGCTCGCCGTGGAGCGAAAACGTGGTGATCGACCGCGAGCTGGTAACCGGGCAGAACCCGGGCTCGGCCCAGGGTGTGGCCAAGGTGTTGCTCGAGCGCTTGCAGGAGCGCGCCGGCAAAGGTGCATAAAAGGCGCATAAAGAGCGGCGGATCCGACGAGCTGGCATGACGCCAGCCGTCTGCCGTGGCACTTGTTGTCTACGCTCAAATGGCTAGCCCGAAAGGAATCCCGTACTCGCCAGGAGGTGCCCATGAGCAAGACGCCAGATGCCGTTGCCAGTGCCCGTAGAAGCAACATGGCCAAAGCCCTGGAGCGCTGGAACCAGCAAGCCAATACCCGAACCGCATCGCTGTCGCGCATCCGCGAACTGGGCCCGGGCGCTGGCGACTCACCGCAGCAACTGGCCAAGTGGGTTGCCCGCGAGAACGCCCGTGCCCTGTTGACCCGCGCCGGGCTGGAACGCCGGATCGGCACCTGGGACCCGACCTTCTACGCCCCCAGCGAGGCCGCCCGCCAGGCGGCAAGGCCGGTGGCGCGGCTGGTCAATGCGCCACGCCCGGGCACGGTGGTCGAGGGCTTCGCCACCGGCTTCCTGGTCTCGCCCAGCCTGTTGCTGACCAACCAGCATGTGTTTCCCCGGTATGTGGATGCCGTGGACTGCGCCGCCAACTTTCTCTACGAAAGGCAGGAGCGCGGCATCAACGAAGGCACCTACTTCAACCTGCAGCCGGACCAGTTCTACTTCGCCGACGAGGCGCTGGACTTCTGCCTGGTGGCCATTTCCGCGCAGGGCACGCGCGGCGAGGCACTGTCGGACTACGGCTGCATCCGCCTGATCGAAGCCACCGGCAAGACCCTGCGTGGCCGGCCGATGAACATCATCCAGCACCCCGATGGCGGCCCGCGCCAGTACGCCACCACCCACAACCGGCTGCTGGACATTCTCGACCAGGGTTTCCTGCATTACGAAACCGACACCGCCGAAGGCGCCTCCGGCTCCCCGGTGTTCAGCGACAACTGGGAGCTGATCGCCCTGCATCACTGCGGCATCCCCCGGACCGACGCAGCCGGCAACATCCTCAAGACCGACCACAGCCTCTGGAACCCCGAAGGGGACGAGGAAAGCACCGTGGACTGGGTGGCCAACGAGGGCACCCGGGTCAGCAGCATCGTCGGCGCGCTCAAGGCCCTGCAACTGAGCGGCAGGCCGGCCGAGCTGCTGGCCCAGCTCATGGAGCAGACCGCCGATCCGCTGGCCGCGCTCAGCGTCAACGAAGCAGTGGCCGTTACGCCGCTCCGCCCAGGCCTGCCCGATAGGTCGCAGAACATCTTTCATATCTCCGGCCCCACCACCATCAACATCCTCAGCCATGCCGCGGACAGCCCGGCAAGCATTACCTCCAGCCTGAGCGTGGCGCCGGCCGAGCCGGCATCAACCGACTCCGCTCCGGCAGTCGCGGCCCTGGAAAAGACCCTGACCTTCGACCTCGACTACGAGGCCCGCCCCGGCTACGACCCGGACTTTCTCGGGGTGCCGGTCCCGCCGCCCTTCGTCGAGGGCGCCCAGCTGGCCCAGCTCTACCGCGTCGGCGACTACCGCGAACATGCCGCCTCGGCGCGCAATGTGCCGGCCATGAGGCTCTCCCACCTGGACGACGACGCTCCGCTGGAGCTGCCCTATCACCGCTATTCGCTGGTGGTGAACAAGAAGTACCGCATGCCGATGTGGGCCGCCTCCAATGCCGACTACCGGCCCGAGGTCCGGGGCGATGCGCGGGGCCGCCGGGGCTTCGGCGGCGAAAGCTGGCGCCTCGACCGCCGGGTGCCGAGCCGATTCCAGCTGACCAACAGCGACATCTACGCGCCGGCCGGCAACTTCGATCGCGGCCATATCGTGCGCCGCGAAGACAACTGCTGGGGCCAGCCGGGAATCGACACCGAGTACGCCAACGCCGACACCTACCACTGGACCAACTGCACGCCGCAGCATGAACTGTTCAACCAGGAAACGCCCGACGGCGCCCAGTACCGTAATCGCAAAGGCATCTGGGGTTACTTCGAGGGCGAGCTGGCCGAACAGATCGAGGCCGGGGGCGGCCAGGCCGTCATCTTTGCCGGCCCGGTGCTGGGGGACTCCTGTGTCGAGCAGGACTTCGGCAAGGGCCCGGTGCACTACCCGACCCGCTTCTGGAAAATCGTCATCGTGCCCAAGGACGAATCGCGAACCCCGGAACTGTTGGCCTATGGCTTCCTGTTCGATCAGAGCGAGGTGATCAAGGAGTTCGGTCTCGACGTCCAGGAAGCCGCGCTGGACCTGGCCAAGGCCTTCCAGAAGCAGAGGGCGACGCTGGCGGACATCTGCCAGATGGCGGGCATTTCCCTGGCCCCCTCGATCATGGCCGCCGACCAGCACAAGCCGGGCTGAGCGTGCGGCTCAAGGGCTGAGCGACCGAGCGGCCTCAGCCCTGCCCCAGGCGCTCGCGGACCAGCGCCTGGGCGTTGCGGGTCATCTGGTCCAGGTGACGGTCGCGCTGTTTTTCGGCATCGAGCATCGCCCGCTTGCCATGCTTTTGCAGCAGGTAGCTGTGGATCTGCCGCACCTCCAGCGAGCGATAGATCGGCGCCGTGTCCAGCAGGCCCATCAAACCGTCGGTGGCGTGATCGCGGGTGTTCATCAGCACCTGCGGACCGCGCACGCCCAGCACCTGGAAGCCCAGCGCTTCGAAACAGGGCACCTTGCCCGCCGCGCAGGTCAGTTCGGCATGGGGGTAGCGCTCGCGCATCCGTGCCAGCAGCGAACGGGCGATCCCCTGCCGGCGATGGCTGGCACGCACCGCCATATAGGCCACGCCGCACGCCTCGGGATCGTCCTTGACCGGCAGGTACAGCACAAAACCCAGCACCTGTTCCGGATCATCATCGTCAGTGGCCACCAGCAGTTCCACGGCGATGCCCCGGGAGCCGTCCAGGGCCTGCAGGTACAGATGCACTTCGTAGCCGATGGCGTACTGGTAGATGTTGTACAGCAGGTTGCTGGGCGGGATCGCTACCGCGCTGATGTCGGTCAGGTAGTCGACCACCATCTGCAGGATCTGGCTGTTGACGGCCTCCGGGCACGGGGTCTGGAAATGGCTGATGGTGGGCATTGCGCGCAAGGGCTCCAAAGGTTGAGGCACGCCTGGACAGCGGGCGTCGGCGGCGGGCCGGGCATGATACTCCGCCCGCGTAGTTGACGCAGTCCCTGTAGGAGCGAGCTTGCTCGCGATGCAGCGTGCCNCTATCGCGAGCAAGCTCGCTCCTACAGATGGCCTGGGTAAACCGGTTTAGCGGGCGCTGTCGCCTTGCGGCTTGTAGAACAGAAACTTCCGGGTCTCGGCGGTCTTGCGGTATTGCCTGGCCCAGGCGGGCCGCACGCGCCGGTCGTGGAAATACAGGGCGCCGTGGCTGCGGTCCGGGAGTTGCTGGTTGAGCGCCTTGCGCGCGATTTCCTTGGCCGCGATGTAGGGCTCATCTTCCTTCACCTGGTCCGCACGCCCGTCGCACCACCAGGAAAACTGGCAGGCACGCTGCTGCGAACCCTGCTTGACCACCGCGCACACCGTATCGGGAAACCCCTCGTGGCCGAGCCGGTTGAGCACCACGCTGGCCACGGCTTCCATGTCGGCGGCGGCCCCGCCCTTGGCTTCCCAGTAGATGGAACGCGCCAGGCAGGTGATGGCATCGTCCAGCGGCGCGGCGCCGGCCGGGTCCACCGCCTGGGCCTCGGGAGGGGTAATGGTTTCGCTGCGGGGCGCCGGCTGCTGGTCCGCGGCTTTCTGCTCCAGGACCTGGGCCTTGTCCTCCACCACTTCGGGGTTCGCTCTTTCACCCGCGGCCATCGCCAGCCCCCCGCACAGGAGGATCAGGAGACCGCCGGCAATCGCTGTCGGGCGCATGCTCGCACCTTCGCCAAAAGCCCGATCCGGGCACGGGAAAGCCGCCGCCAGCCTGCCGGCTGGCGCGGCTGGAATTGAGTGTAGTTCGCCGCCGTCCGCCCGTAACCGGCGCCATGCCGGCAACCAAAAGAATGGATAACGGCGCCCGTTTTCGGCAAAAAGACCTTGCGCCGACCGGGGCGAAATCGCGCATCATGGGCGCAATTCGCTCAAGGGAGACCTCCATGCGCTGCCTATCCTCCGCTCTGCCACTGACCCTGCTGTCGCTCCCCCTGTTGTCGATGAGCATGGCCTTCGCCACCAGCGCCGTGGCGAGCGACGAGACGCAACTGGTGACATCGATCAACAGCTACCGCAGCCAGGCCCAGCGCTGCGCCGGCCAGGTGTCCCAGGAGCTGCCACCGCTGGCCGCCGACCCGCGCCTGGTGCTGCCCGCCAACAGCATCGGCAACCTGCAGCAGGCCCTGGCCAGCAGCGCCTACCCGATGGTCAATGTGCAGGCCATCAGCCTGTCCGGGCCGCGCGATGCCCAGGCGGCCATGAAGGCGGTGCGGGAAAGCTTCTGCCAGGTGGTGCTGGACCCGCAGTTCGTCGATATCGGCGTCAGCCGCACCGGCCAGGATTGGCGCATCGTCCTCGCCCGGCCGCTGCTGACCGCGCGCCTCGGCGACTGGCAGGCGGAAGGCCAGAAGCTCCTGGAAAGCCTCAACAGCGCCCGCGCGCAACCACGCCAGTGCGGCAACCAGATCTTCGCCGCCGCCACCCCGCTGGCCTGGAACGCCACCCTGGCCAGCGCGGCCCAGGACCATACCCGGGACATGGCCAACCACAACTTCTTCGATCACAAGGACCGCGACGGCCGTACCCCCGGCGACCGCGCCGAACTGGCGGGTTATGCCGGCCAGCAGATCGGCGAGAACATCGCCGCCGGCCAGGACAGCGTGCGCAAGGTGGTCGATGGCTGGCTGGCCAGCCCCGGCCATTGCGCCAACCTGATGAACCCGCAATACCGCGAGCTGGGTGCGTCCTATGCGATCGATCCGAAAAGCGATGCCGGCATCTACTGGACCGCCATGTTCGGCACCCCTTGAAGGCCTGACCGACCTTGCCCAAGGGCGCCGTCAGCGGCGCCCTGCTCCCCTTATCGGCCAACCCCGCGACGCCCCCACCGGGGAACTAAACTGACTCATCTACCAACCAGGAATCGCTTGCTCCGGGCGTCCCCGGAACCCGCGCGCAGCCTCGCCTGCCGCCATGGGTTCGACGCCCAGGCCCGATGGCCTGCCTCACCTTCCTGACGGTAGGCACGCCCCCCGCCCACGCGGGAGGCGTCCGTGCATCAGCTCCTCAAAGCACAGGCCTGGCTTGCCAGACCCATTCCTTCGGCAGCGCCGGGACACGGCCTCCCCTCGCGTGCGCGTATACCCCTCCGGCCACTGCCGGGCCGTCTGCGACAGTGACCCTCACAGCGGAGGACAAGGCCATGGACGAAGCCAAGCTCAACGATTTCATGGGCAAACTGGTGTCAGACATGGGCGGCGCAGCCATGCTCGCCAATATGATTCTCGGCGAAGAACTGGGCCTGTACCGGGCCATGGCCGACAGTCGTTTCGTCAGCCCCGAAGCGCTGGCCGCCAAGACCGGCTGCAACGCGCGGCTGCTGCGCGAATGGCTGAGCGCCCATGCCGCGTCCGGCTACATGGAACACCTCGACGGCCAGTTCCGCCTGCCGGAAGAACAGGCCCTGGCGCTGGCCATCGAGGACTCGCCGGTGTACGTGGCCGGTGGCGCCGTGGTGGTCTCCGCGCTGTTTCACGACAAGGACAAACTGCTGGCGGCGATGCGCGGCGACGGCGCCCTGGCCTGGGGCGATCACCACCCCTGCATGTTCAGCGGCACCGAGCGCTTCTTCCGCCCCGGCTATCGGGCGCACCTGGTGGCCGAGTGGCTGCCGGCCCTGGACGGCGTGGTGGAAAAACTCCAGGCCGGGGCCAAGGTGGCGGATGTCGGCTGCGGGCATGGCGCCTCGACGGTGATCATGGCCCAGGCCTATCCCGCCTCGCAGTTTTTCGGCTTCGACTACCACCAGCCCTCCGTCACCACCGCGACGCAACGCGCCGAGGAAGCCGGGGTGACCGGCCGCGTGCAGTTCTCCCAGGCCAGCGCCAAGACCTACCCCGGCAACGACTACGACCTGATCTGCTTCTTCGACTGCCTGCATGACATGGGCGACCCGGTGGGCGCCGCGCAACATGCCTTCCAGTCGCTGAAAGACGACGGCAGCGTGCTGCTGGTCGAGCCGTTCGCCAACGATCAACTGGACCAGAACATCACCCCGGTCGGCCGGCTGTTCTATGCCGCCTCGACCTTTATCTGCACGCCCAACTCGCTGTCCCAGGAAGTCGGTCTCGGGCTCGGTGCCCAGGCCGGCGAAGCACGCCTGCGCAAGGTCTTCAGCGAAGCCGGCTTCAGCCAGTTCCGCCGGGCCGCGGAGACGCCGTTCAACCTGATTCTCGAGGCACGTAAATAAAAACGCAGTCCTGTAGGAGCGACGCTTGCTCGCGATGAACTTGAGGGCGGCGCGCTTACCCGGTCGATACGCGTCATCGTTAACGACCATCGCGAGCAAGCTTCGCTCCTACAGATGTGTGTTGTTGATTCAGATGTTGCATGCCAATAAAAACGGCACCCGGGCAGATCCCGGGTACCGTGCCTCTGTACAACGATGGATAGCGCCTTACGCCGCCGGCAGATCCACCAGCACCACCGCCTGTTGCCCTACGCACAACAGCCGGCCGCCATGATGGGCCACGTACTGCCGAGCCTCGTCCGGCGACGAGAACCAGCAGTTGAGATGGCCCGCCTGGCGGTAGACCAGTTCGAAGTGCTGCAACTGCTCGGGCGCCAGCTCGTCGAGGGCCTGGCGGTAGCTCTCCCAATGGGCAAAACCGGCCTCGCTGGCCAGGGTGCGCAGCAGGTGTTTGCGCTGCACCTTGTCGCGCTGTCGATACAGCTCAGGCAACGACAGGCCAGGCAAACTGTTGCTCGCCAGCAAGCGCCGCAGAATCGGCAAGGCGCTGGCCAGCGAACCGCTGGTGGCGGTGCGATGCAGGCGTTTGGCTTCGCGCAGTACCAGGCTGGCGGCCTGACTGGCGGGTGAACGGGGAACGGATTTGTTGATAGGCATACCAACTCCAAGAGAATCGGCCTGCTCGCTATTGGCCCGGAGGGGGTATGCAAGCGTGGTGCTTGCGGAAATTGAAGGTGCTTGCGCTTTCGCGAGGTGGGCGCCCAGGAAGCCCGGTCGCCATACTAACCAATCCATCCCGGGCTGCCCATCCCCGCTTCAGGTCTTCCAGCCCGGCTGTTTCTCCAGCAGGAAATCGATAAAGGCGCGCAGGCGCAACGGCACATGCCGGCTGTGGGGATACAGCAGGCTGAAGGGCCGCGAACGGCCACCGTAAGGCTGCAGCACCTCCACCAGCGACCCTTCGGCCAGCTCGCGCTCGACCATGAAACGGTAGGTCTGGAACAGGCCGGCGCCATGCCTGGCCAGGGTCACGCCCCCCAGCAGGTCCTCGGAGCACACGTAGGCCCCCTCGGCGAGCACTTCACAGGGGCCGTCGGGGCCGTTGAACAGCCAGGCGATGCGCCGGCCGCTGCTGGGCAGCTCGAACTGGATGCACTCGTGCTGCGCCAGGTCGTCGAGCCGCTGCGGGGTACCGGCCCGTGCCAGGTAATCCGGGGCGGCAAACACCACCAGTTCGGCGTCCTCCAGCAACCGCGCAACCAACCCGGAATCCGGCTGCGCGCGCACCCGGATCGCCATGTCGTAGCCCCCTTCGACAAAGTCGATATTGCGGTTGCTCAGGTTGACCTCCACCCGCATCTGCGGGTAGCGCCGGCGAAACTCCGGCAGCAGCGGCAGGATGCGCAGATGGCCGTAGGTGGTCGGCAGGCTGATGCGCAAAGTGCCGGAAGGCGCCAGCTGCTGCCCGGTCAACTGGCGCTCGGCTTCGAGCATCTGGTTCAGCGCGCTGCGGCATTGCTGGTGATAGTCGCGCCCGCCGTCGGTCAGGCGGATGCTGCGGGTGGTGCGCACGAACAGGCGGACGCCGAGCCGCTCTTCCAGGCGCGACACCGAGCGGCTGACCGCCGCCGGCGTGACCCCGGCCGCCAGCGCCGCGCCGGTAAAGCTGCCGATCTCCGCCGCCATGCAGAACAGCTCGATGCTGCCCAGCAGCACATCGTCGAATTGCCGACTCATTGATTACACCATGTATCAAGTGAAGTACCTGGGGCGCTATTTATCAGTATTCGGCACACAAATATAGTTCTGCCCAACAGCGCTGGAACTTCTCTCAACGCAGAACAGGACTATCACCATGAACCTCAACCTGAGCCCCAACAGCACCGTCATCATCACCGGCGCCTCCAGCGGCATCGGCCTCGGCCTGGCCCAGGCCTACCTGGCCCGCGGCTACAACGTGGTCGGCAATGCCCGCTCGGCAAAGCGACTGGCCGCGG
This sequence comes from Pseudomonas sp. B3G-3, assembly GCF_028640915.1. Taxonomy (NCBI): domain Bacteria; kingdom Pseudomonadati; phylum Pseudomonadota; class Gammaproteobacteria; order Pseudomonadales; family Pseudomonadaceae; genus Pseudomonas; species Pseudomonas sp. B3G-3. The sequence continues at coordinate 35,662 of NZ_JAQZAB010000098.1, forward strand.
CGGCCGAAACCCTGGGCCACAGCGAGCGTTTTCTCGGGGTCGAAGGCGACATCGCCGACCCGGCCACCGCCACGCAACTGGTCGAACGCGCCATCGACCGTTTCGGCCAGGTCGATGTGCTGGTCAACAACGCCGGCTTCTTCCTGCCCAAGGCGTTTATCGACTACAGCCCCGAGGAGCTGGAAAGCCTGCTGGAGACCAACCTCAAGGGCGTGGTCTACGCCTCCCAGGCCGCCGCGCGGCACATGATCGAGCGGCGCCAGGGTCGCATCATCAACATCAGCGCCAGCGTCGCGCTGCAACCGAACCTGGCGGTCCCGGCGGCATTGCCGGTGCTGATCAAGGGCGGCGTGAACCAGATGACCCGCGCCCTGGCCCTGGAGCTGTCGCCGTTCAACATCCAGGTCAACGCGGTGGCCCCGGGGATCATCGACACGCCGATGCACGACCCGGCGCACCGCGCCTTCCTCGACGGCCTGCAACCGGCCGGACGGATCGGACGCATCGAGGAAATCGCCGACGCGGTGCTCTACCTGTCCGGCGCCGGCTTCACCACCGGCGTGGTGCTGCCGGTGGACGGCGGCATGAGCAGCGGCAAATGGTAAACCCGGCGGGAGGCCCGCGTGCCTCCCGTCCCTTGCAACCTCCATCCTTTCCTTAGGAGTAATGCCATGCCTTTCGTCAACGTCCGCATCACCCGTGACGGCGTGACCCGCGAACAGAAAGCCCAGGTCATCCGCGAGATCACCGAAACCCTGCAACGGGTGCTGAACAAGGCCCCGGAACTGACCCACATCGTCATCGAGGAAGTCGACACCGACAACTGGGGCTACGCCGGCATGACCACCACCGAATACCGCCAGCGAACGGCGCAATGAAAAAAGGGCGGGCCAGCATCTGGTCCGCCCTTTGTTCCTGGCGTTGAATCGATCCACGACCTGTCGATACGCCGTGACGCCCGCATCCTCAAGCCCTGCGCCGAGCCTTATACTGTCGCCCTTCCAGACCCGGAGCAGACCACATGGACGTCGTTCTCGAATGCCCGCTCACCGAACAGATCCTTGCCTCTTACGCCACGGTGATCGGCAAGGACCTGCCCGGCTATCGCAATCATATATATCGCGTGCTGAGCTTCTACACCGCGCTCAACCCGCAGGACCGGCCGCTGTCCTCGGCGGTACAGATCGCCGCGGCCTTTCATGACCTGGGTATCTGGACTCATGGCACCCTCGACTACCTGGCGCCGTCGATCCAACTGGCCCGGGCCTTTCTGGCCGAGCGCGGCGAATCGCTGCTGGATGAGCAGGTCAGCGCGCTGATCGAGCAGCATCACAAACTGCGCCCCTATCGCCAGGCCCACGCCGCGAGTGTCGAAGCGTTCCGGCAGGCCGACACGATCGACGTCTCCCTGGGCCTGCTCAGCTTCGGCCTGCCCCGCCCGTTTATCCGCAAGGTCCAGGCACGCTACCCCGACCAGGGTTTTCACTGGATGTTGGCGCGCGCTTCGGCCCGGCAGTTGCTGCGTACGCCGCTGCGACCACTGCCGATGTTCCGCTGGTGATGCCTCAGGCATTCACCAGCATCTTGAACCCGCCATAAATCATGCGCTGGCCGTCGAACGGCATCGGGCAGACGTCGGGCTTGAGCCGCGGGTCTTCCATGGCTTTTTGCATGCCCGCGTCGCGGATTTCACGGGACGGCCAGATGATCCAGCTGAACACCACGGTCTCCTCCTCCTTGAGCTTGACCGCCATGGGGAACGAGGTCAGCTTGCCCTCGGGCACATCGTCGCCCCAGCAATCGACCACGCTCAGGGCGCCGAACTCCTTGAACACCTTCGCCGCGGTCTCTGCATGCTGCTTGAAGGCCTCACGGTTGGCGGTGGGTACCGCCAGTACACAACCATCGACATAAGACATGATCCTGCTCCTGCTGATTGGGGTTGGACATCCGGGGACGAACCGGGTGTCGGCCCTTCTGTGAACTGGTCGATCCGCATCGCCGACAATCGACAGGCCGGCGCGAAAAAAACCGGAAGACCGACCGACGGGCTTCATGGCTCCGGTTGCCAGCCGGTTTCCGGGGCGCTCAGGCCCGGCGTGGCAGGCGGATGCACGGAGCCCGGCACGGTCTCCAGCGGAGGGTTCGGCACCGCGCTTTTGCCCAGCTCGCCCTCGACCTGTCCGGCCAGGTAATACACCCCGGCCATCACCCCGTTGCCGGTGTTGTTCAACAGCTTGAACCAGGCCTGGTCGAACGCCTTGCCCAGGCTCTGGCGAATCTGCGCCTCGGTCTCGGCCCGGTCGCTCTCATGGGCGATCGCGCGAAACCCTGCGGCCCCCAGGGAGATCACCGCCCCGGCGACCTTGCCGGCCACCGCCGACGCGGCGCCGGCAATGCCACGGCCGGCCATCTGCGCTTCGAATTTTTCGCTGGCCTGCCTGGCCACCGAGACAATCCCGGCCTCGGACGACACCTCGCCGGTGCCCGCGGGGGCGCTATGGATCTGCTGGTACAGCGCCGAGTAGGCCGGCAGCGTGGTCAAGGGCTTGGCGTGCAGCACCTGGTACAACGACGCATCGCGCGCCGGCGGCGGCCCCAGGCGAATTGCCTGGATGCCATTGAGCCGTTGATCGAGCTGCTTGGCCGGCAGCCGATAGCGCTGGGCAATGACCTGCACCTGCTTGTCCAGCAGCTCGACATAGAACTCCGTGGCCTGGTTGAGAATCGCATCCGGGTCGATCTCCACCGCCACCGGTGCCAGCACCTGTTCCTGATACTGCTCCTTGAGGTAGGCCGCCAGCCGCGTCGCCGCCGCGTCCTCCTCGTCGCCGGCGGTGAGGCTGTACCAACTGACTTTCATGGCCATCCATTCCTGGGTCCAGTAACTGCTGAACCAGGGGATGAAGGTTTCTTCGGTGACTGCGTAGACCCGCACCCGCCAGTGCTCCATGGAGCCGCGGGCAAACACCTTGACCTGGATCACCGCCTCTTGCGAAGCCTGGGCGATCTCGCGGTCCACCTGGCGCCAGGTGCTGGGCGGCACCACCACCGGCGCCACCGCCTCGCGGACGCGCTGGGTCGCGGCGCACCCGGCCAGCACCAGCAGCATCACGACGATCAGCGCACGCAGGTACAAGATGGCAACCCTCGCACAGCGTCGACCACGGCCACCCGCCCACGACGGGGCAGGCTTCAACCGGGTACCACACGACCATGCCTGGGTTGAGTATAGGTGCTGGGGTCTGCGCCCCAGGCTCGAGAAGGGGGTCGCGACGGCGTATCCGACCAGCCGCTTGCTTGTCGGCGACGCGGTATCTGCAACCAGCAGGGTCACTGTAGGAGCAAGCTTGCTCGCGATAGGGACAACAGGGTGTGTCTGACGCTCCACGTCGCCCTTGGGATTTTTCGCGAGCAAGCTCGCTCCTACAGGCTCGGGTCAGCCGCAGTCAGCGTGGGCCGCCGCCACCGGGACCTCCGCCAAAACCGCCATGCTGGCCACCGCCGCCGCCACCCGGCGGGAAGAACATCCAGCAGCCCGACAGGGACGACAACAAGGCGATCACTACCGCCACTTTTGCAACTCGACTCAACATCATCACTTCACTCTCTTTCAGGACGAGAACCACAAGTTTCTCGCCGTTTCAGACAGCGTTTGCGCGACATTGAGCAGTGCATGAAGGTAAAGAATGGGTAAGGGTTGTATCGAAAAACCCACAGGTTTCCGGGGATTCACACGTTTATTTCACCAGCAGCGCACGGCAGGCCCGCAGGCACAGGCCGTGCCGGTGGCGATTCGCCTGTGCAAGGATTTCGATACAGGGTGCTGTCAATTACGCGCCTGGACCGGTGCCTCCCCCGCCGCAGGTAAGGCTTGCGGGCGACGCAGGGTCAGCACGCCATGGGCCACCAGGCCAAACAGCAGCCCCCAGAAAGCCGCCGACAAACCGAACAGCGACATGCCCGACGCCGTCACCAGGAAAGTGATCAGCGCCGCTTCGCGATCCCGCGGTACGGCCATGGCGCTGCTCAGGGCGCCGCCGATGGCGGCGAACAGCGCGAGCCCGGCCAGGGCCGCGATCAAGGCCCGGGGGAAGGCGCTGAACAGCGACACCAGGGTCGCGCCGAAGATTCCCAGCAGCAGGTAGAACAGCCCGCCCATGACCCCGGCCACATAGCGTTTGCCCGGGTCTTCGTGGGCTTCGCGGCCGGTGCAGATGGCCGCGGTGATCGCCGCCAGGTTCAATCCGTGGCAACCGAACGGCGCCAGCAGCAGGCTGGCAAAGGCACTGCTCGCGAGGATCGGGCTGGCCGGCGTGCGGTAGCCGTCGTTGCGCAGCACGGCGATGCCCGGCACGAATTGCCCGGTCAAGGCCACCACCACCAGCGGCAGCGCGACGTTGAGCACAGCGCTCCAGCTGAACGCTGGGCTGATCCAGTGCGGCGTGGCCAGGCCGATCACCAGCGCCGAGCGGTCGATATCGCCCATGGTCAGGGAGATGGCGCAGCCCACCAGCAGCACGGCCAATACCGCATAACGCGGCCACAGGCGCTTGCACAGCAGGTAGGTGAAGAACATCGCCCCGACCAGCAGCGGTTTGTCCTGGATCGAGCGGAACAGCCCGGTACCGAAACTGAACAGGATGCCCGCCAGCATCGCCGCGGAAATCGCCGCCGGCAGCCGGCCGACAATCTTGTCGAAGATGCCGCACAGGCCGATCAGCAGGATCAGCGCACTGGCCACCAGGTAGGCGCCCACCGCCTCATTGAGGCCAATGCCCGGCAGCAACGCCACCAGCAGCGCCGAGCCCGGTGCCGACCAGGCGATGACCACCGGCACCTTGAAGCGCAGGCTGAGGACGATGCCCAGCACCCCGCTGCCGATGGAAATCGCCCAGACCCAGGACGACAACACTTCCTCGGGCAGGCCCGCGGCCTTGGCCGCCTGGAAGATGATCACCAGCGGCCCGGCATAGGAAATCAGCGTGGCGATAAACCCGGCCACCAGCGCCGACAACGAAAAGTCCTCGATCAACTGCCGCATGCAAGCTCCGAAGCCCTGAGGCATGGCATGACTGAACCGCCGGCGCAGGCACCTGGGCGCCCGCGCCGGTCATGGCATCACTACAGCGATGGCGCGCTGGCCTGGCTGACCGGCAGCGCCTTGGCGGGCCGCTGGTAGACGAAACAGATCGCCAGCGCCGCCACCGCCCCCGGAATAGCGAAGGCCATGAAGTTATAGTGCAGCGGCAGCTCGATGCTCACCAAGGCACCACCCAGCAGCGGCCCGACGATGGCCCCGCTGCGGCCGATACCCGAGGCCCAGCCAATGCCGGTGGAACGGATCGTCACCGGATAGAACTGGGCGACGCAAGCGAAAGCCAGGATCTGCGTGCCGATGGTGGTCGCCCCGGCAATCGCGATCAGGGCGTACAGCAGCCCATGCGGGCTCTTGAAACCGAGCAGGCTGATGGACAGCGCGGCCACGATAAAAAACGCCACTAGGACCTTTTGCAGCTGCAGGCGATCGCCGATCCAGCCGCCGCCCACGGCGCCGAAGATCGCGCCGAGGTTCAGCACCAGCAGGAACATCAGGCTCGAGCCCAGGCTGTAGCCGGCGCTGGCCATCAGCTTGGGCAGCCAGGAGTTGAGCGCGTAGACCATCAGCAGGCAGCAGAAGAATACGACCCAGAGCATCAAGGTGCTCAGTGCCCGGCCTTCGCGGAACAGCTGCACCACCGGCGCTCTTGAGGTTGGCCTTGACGAACGAGTCGCCGGGTTGCGCGACGAAGCCCGGCTCGACTAATTGCAGCACCTGGCGCGCCTCGTCTTCCCGGCCCTGGCGCAGCAGGAAGCCGAGGGATTCGGGCAGGAACCTGAGAATCAGCGGCAGCAGCAACAGTGGGATCGCCGCCACATAAAACACCGCCTGCCAGCCGAAACTCGGCAGCAGCACGATGCCCAGCCCGGCGGACAGCGTGCCGCCCACCGAGTAGCCGCTGAGCATGATCGCCACCAGGGTGCTGCGGATTTTCTTCGGCGCGTATTCGTTCATCAGCGCCACCACGTTGGGCATCACCCCGCCGATGCCGAGGCCGGCGATAAAGCGGCAGATGCCGAACTGGGTGGGCGTGGTGGTGAAGCCGTTGAGCAGGGTGAAACCGCTGAACAGCACCACGCAGATGGCGATGACTTTCTTGCAGCCGATACGCTCCGACAGCGAACCGAAAAACAGCGCGCCGAACATCATGCCGAACAGTGCGTAACTGCCCAGCGCCCCGGCCTGCAGCGGGCTCAGGCCCCACTCCTGCATCAGCACCGGCAGCACCACGCCGTAGATCACCAGGTCGTAGCCGTCGAAGATGATGATCAGTGCGCACCAGAACAGCACGCGCCAGTGAAAGGCATTGAAGCGTGCCTCGTCGATCAATTGATTGCTGTCTATGTTTCGCATGGCATCTGACTCTTGTTGTTGTTTTATGAGAAACCGGATGAACGTTTGCGCGCTTCTGTAGGAGCCAGGCTTGCCGGCGATGGGGGTGCTGCGGCGTGTCAGGCCGGACGCCATCGCGGGCAAGCCTCGCTCCTACGGTCAGGGTGCGATTTTCGATGACGCCTGAGACTTCAACCCTGGTCGCCACCGCCTACCGGCATGACCATGCCGGTGATGTAGGAGGCCTCGTCGGAGGCCAGGAACAGGATCGCCGCGGCCTGCTCGTCGATGGTGCCGTAGCGTTTCATCAGGGTGCTGTCGACGGTCTGGTCGACGATCTGCTGGTACCAGACCTTTTCCTCGGCGCTCTGCTCGGCGCTGTTGCGCGGAATGCGCCGTGGCGGCGCTTCGGTGCCGCCGGGGGCGGTGGCATTGACCCGCACCCCGCGCCCGGCGGTCTCGAACGCCAGGCAGGCGGTCAGGGCATTCACCCCGCCCTTGGCCGCGCCGTACGGCACGCGGTTGATGCTGCGGGTGGCGATGGACGACACGTTGACGATGGCGCCGCTGCCCTGCTCCAGCATGTACGGCAGCGCCGCGTGACAGCACCACAAGGTGGGGAACAGCGAGCGGCGCACTTCGGCTTCGATCTGCTGCTCTTCATAGTGTTCGAACGGCTTGGCCCAGATGGTGCCGCCGACATTGTTGACCAGCACGTCGAGGCGCCCGAAACGCTCGACGGCGGCGGCCATCACCCGACTGCATTCGGCGTACTGTTCGAGGTCGGCGGTCAGCGCCAACACCTCGAACCGGGGGGCCAGCTCGGCCTGCAACTCGAACACCAGCTCGGAGCGATCCACCAGCACCAGCCGCGCGCCCTCCTCGGCCAGCCGCTCGGCGACCCGTCGGCCGATACCCTGCGCCGCCCCGGTGACCAGGGCGACTTTCTTCTCGAATCTGCTCATCTCAAAACCTCATGCCAATATACCGACGCACCACCGCACCTTCTTCTGTAGGAGCGAAGCTTGCTCGCGATCAGCCGACAGGCTGAAAGGTCAGCGTTGCACGCACTATCGCTATCGCGGGCAAGCCTCGCTCCTACAAAGGGCGCGGGGGCTGTCAGGCCGCGCTGGCGGCGAATTTTTCGTAATAGAAATTGGCCGGGGCAATGCCCTGGTCGCAGATGAACTGGCTGACCGCCTCGACCATCGGTGGCGGGCCGCACAGGTACACATCCACATCGCCGTCGTTCAGGTGCCTGGGCTGAATATGCTGAGTCACGTAGCCCTTGAGCGGGTGGCGGCTCTCGGGGTTGGCCACGCAGGCGCTGAAGCTGAAGTTGGGGATGCGCGCGGCGAAGGCTTCCAGCCGATCCATTTCCACCAGGTCGAAATCGTTGGTCACCCCGTAGATCAGGTGCAGCGGATACTCGCTGCCCTGCTCGGCGATTTTCTCCAGCATCGCGGTGAACGGCGCCAGCCCGGTGCCGCCGGCCAGCAGCAACAGCGGCCGGCGAATGTCCCGCAGGTAGAAGCTGCCCAACGGCCCGGCCAGGCTCATGTGGTCGCCGGCTTTCGCCAGGCCGGTGAGGAAGCTGCTCATCAGGCCGCCCGGCACGTTGCGGATCAGGAAGCTGACCTCGCCGTCGCGCTGCAGCGAGCTGAAGGAATAGGCGCGGGTCTGCTCGCTGCCGGGCACGCCGAGGTTGACGTACTGCCCCGGCAGAAACGCCAGCTTGCTCAGGGCCTCGCCCTTGATCGACAGGGCGATGGTGCTGTCGGAGAGCTGGCGCACCGCGCTGATGGTGGCGTCGAAGGTGGCCTGGGCGGCTCGGCAGACTTGCGACGAAGCCGGCACCCGTACCACGCAATCGCTCAAGGCACGCATCTGGCAGGTCAGCACGAAGCCCTGCTCGGCTTCATCCGCGGTCAGCGCGTCGTCGATGTATTCCTCGCCCAGGTCGTAACGCCCGGCTTCGGCGAAACACTTGCAGGTGCCGCAGGCGCCGTCGCGGCAATCCAGGGGGATGTTGATGCCCTGGCGGTAGGCGGCATCGGCCACGGTTTCGCCGGCGTTGGCGGCGACGAAGCGGGTCACCCCGTCTTCGAAATTGAGTGCGATTTGATGAGTCATGGCAGTCGCCTCAGAGGTGGTAGACATCGACGACCTGACGAACGTAATCGTTCTTCAGGATGACTTTCTTGGCCCTGATCAGCGGGTTCTCGCCCCGCACATCGAGGGTGTAGAAGCTGGTGCCGAAGTAGCTGTCGACGGTCTTGTAGCGAAAGCTCAGGGTGTGCCAGTTGAAGCGCACCTTGCACAGGCCGTCGGCCTGCTCCAGCACCTCGATGTTGCTCAGGTTGTGCGAGGTGCGGGTGTCGGGAATGCTCGCGCTGGAGCGCTCGGTCTTGATCCGGAACACCCGGTCTTCCAGGCCGCAGCGGCTGCCGTACCAGATCAGCGAGATCTCCCGCTGCGGGTCTTCGGTGAGCTCGTCGTTGTCGTCCCAGGACGGCATCCAGAAGGTCGCGTCGGGGGCGTAGAGCTCCAGCCAGCTGTCCCAGTCCTTGTCGTCCAGGTAGCGCGCTTCGCGGTAGAGAAAGTCGCGCACGGTGTCATGGGAAATGCTCATCACACAGCCTCCACGGCAATGGTTCGCGCAGCTTCGGCGGCCACCGCCTTGAGCATGGTTTGCTGCCAGTACTTGTGCTGCATCACGAACAGGCCCTCGTCTTCGGTGCGCACGCCGCTGAGGATCGGTTGCAAGTCGATTTCCCGGGCCGCGTCGTCCGCGCCCTCGACCCAGTGTTCGGCGCCGCGGGACATGTCGTTCCAGGCACTGTTGCTGCCCTGGTAGCCCATCTGGCAGGAACGGAATTCCTCCAGATCGTCCGGGGTGGCCATGCCGCTGACGTTGAAGAAGTCCTCGTACTGGCGGATGCGCATGGCCCGGGCTTCGTCGCTTTCGCCCCTGGGCGCGATGCAGTAGATGGTGATCTCGGTGCGGTCCACCGAGATCGGCCGGGCGATGCGGATCTGCGAGCTGAACTGGTCCATCAGGTAGACGTTGGGGTACAGGCACAGGTTGCGCGAGTTCTCGATCATCCAGTCGGCGCGGGCCTGGCCGAAGTCCCGGGCCAGCTCGTCGCGGCGCTCGTAGAGCGGGCGGTCCTCGGGGTTGGACCAGCGGGTCCAGAGCAGCATGTGGCCCTTGTCGAAGGAGTAGAAACCACCGCCCTGCTTGGCCCAGCTGCCGGCGCTCATGGTCTTGATTTCTTCGCCGGCTTCGCGCTGCTTGCGCTGGCTCTGGGTGGCCGCGTAGTTCCAGTGCACTGAGCTGACGTGATAGCCGTCGGCGCCGTTTTCCGCGGTGAGTTTCCAGTTGCCTTCATAGATGTAGCTCGAGGAACCGCGCAGCACTTCCAGGCCATCGGCGGACTGGTCAACGATCATGTCGATGATCTTCGCCGACTCGCCCAGGTGCTCCACCAGGGGCAGCACGTCGGGGTTGAGGCTGCCGAACAGGAAGCCGCGATAAGACTCGAAGCGCGCGACCCTGGTCAGGTCGTGGGAGCCTTCGCAGTTGAAGCTCGACGGGTAACCCGCGGCGGCCGGGTCCTTGACCTTGAGCAGCTTGCCGGAGTTGTTGAAGGTCCAGCCGTGGAACGGGCAGGTGTAGGACGACTTGTTGCCGGTCTTGTGCCGGCAGAGCATGGCGCCACGATGGCTGCAGGCATTGAGGAAGGCATTGAGTTCGCCGTCCTTGTTGCGCGCGATGAAGACCGACTGCCGGCCCATGGTGGTGGTGTAGTAGTCGTTGTTGTTGGGGATCTGGCTCTCGTGGGCGAGGTACAGCCAGTTGCCCTCGAAGATGTGCTGCATTTCCAGGTCGAACAGCCGGGGGTCGGTGAACATCTCCCGCTTGCAGCGGTAGACGCCCCGGTCACGGTCTTCTTCAAGCAGGGAGTGAAGGTATTCGGGTCGCAGGGTCATGGCCGCCGCCTCCGTTGTTTTTATTCAGGCAAGGCTCATGCTAGGGCGGGGTGTGCGGGGGCAATATCCGTTGCGTGCAGACCACTATCCGTTTTCTGCAGAGTTTTGTAGGGCAAGTCCTACAGGGGTAGCCGCTGCTGTAGCCTGCGAGGCTGCGATCGGGTTGGGCGGCATTCCGACGTAGCGGCCGCCACCCGGGCCGCGCATTTATCCAGAATGAACACGGTTTCAGGTTTTGCGGCTGCTGCGCAGCCGATCGCAGCCTCGCAGGCTCGGCAGCGGCTACGAGGAGTCGGGGATGACGTGGCGGACACGGTTTCTGTAGGAGCGAAGCTTGCTCGCGATGGCGTCGGATCAAACACCTACGTGTCGTTCGCCATCGCCGGCGATCGAGCGTCGACCGGCCGCTCCTACAGAAGCAGAAGCAGAAGCAAAAGCCGGATCAAGCCCGGCGTCTGAGGGTGTCGGACGGCAGTTCGCCGAATTGCTTGCGGTAGCTTTCCGAGAAGCGTCCCAGGTGCAGGAAGCCGAAGTCCATGGCCAGTTCGGTGATGTTGCGTACGTTGCAGCTGGGGTCGCGCAGGCAGGCGTGGATCCGCTCGAGTTTCTTCTGGCGAATGTAGCGCATGGGCGTGCTGCGGGCGTTGCGCTCGAACAGCGCATAGAGCGAACGCAGGCTCATCTGCGCCTGCTGCGCCAGCTCCTCGCAGCCGATGTCCTGCTTGAGGTTGCGCTCGATGTAATCGGCAATCGCCTCGAAGGTCGCCGACGACGAACCCAGGCCCGCGCGCCGAATGTTGGTCTTCATCAGGCTGAGCATCTTGCTCGCGACGATCTGCGCGTAATGCTCCTGCACCCGCGGGATGCATTCGACGGCTTCGGCTTCGCGGCAGACCACGCTCAACAGGTTGATAAAACCTTCCAGTTCATCCAGCTGGTAGCGGTTGCCCACGAAGCGCACGCCCTGCCCCGGATACAGCCAGCGCTGCTCCTGGCACACCGACTCCAGCAGGCGGGTGGGCACCTTGATGATGAATTTCTCGCAATCGTCGGAATAGGTCAGGTCCACCGGATCGTCGGGGTTGATCAGCAGCAGCTCGCCCGGGGCGAAGTAATGTTCCTGGCGATGGCCGCGCCACAGGCAGTGACCGCGCAGCAGCACTTGCAGGTGGTAGATGGTTTCCAGCGCCGGCGAGGTGACGCGCACGCTGCCGCCGTAGCTGAGCGAGCACAGGTCGAGGCTGGCGAACTGCCGATGATTGAGGCTGGCCTGGGGGCTGCCGGCATTGGGCAAACGGATGCAGTGGCTGCCCACATGCTGGTTGACATAGCCGGACACGGCATAGGGATCGGCCTGGGCGAATACCCTGCTGCGCTCACTCAACAGATACGTTTCCATAAGCGGGTCACTCCCAGTTCTAATTATTGGGATTGTTATTATCGGGCGGTGATCATTCGCCACCGCTGGCACGTCACGCAAAACATCGACCACGGCTCACAACGGCAAAAAACCACGGGATAACTCAAGTTATCCCGTGGCCCCGAATCGGGATCTGCCGCGATGTCAGTCCTCCAGCGCTCGTACTCGCTCCAGGCGCTGCTGCTCCTCGGGCTGGGCCGACGGCTGCAGGGTGAAGTCGAAGTCGATCTCGGCAAAACGCCCGCTGACCCCGTGCTGCGCCGCACGCTGCGGATCGTCGCTGAAGGTGATCTTGGCGATCAGCTCGTCGCGGGTGGCGTAGGCGAAATCGTCGTGCAGGTATTCATCGCCATCGAGGTTGATCTGGGTGGTCAGGTGACGGTGGTCATCGGCCGAGATGAAGAAGTGGATATGCGCCGGACGCTGGCCGTGGCGGCCCAGTTGGTCGAGCAACTGCTGGGTCGGACCGTCCGGTGGGCAGCCGTAGCCCGACGGCACGATGCTGCGGAAACGGTAGCGGCCTTCGGCATCGGTGACGATGCGCCGACGCAGGTTGAACTCCGACTGGGCGGTGTCGAAGTAGGAGTAGGTACCACCGGTGTTGGCGTGCCAGACATCGACAATGGCCCCGGCCAGCGGTTCGCCGGCGGTGTTGCGCACCTGGCCCTGCATGAACAGCACCACGCCCGGATCGACGCCATCGTCGAGGCGCGCTTCACCCTGGCTCAGCGGCGCACCGGCCACGTACAGCGGGCCTTCGATGGTGCGCGGGGTGCCGCCGGTCTTGCCGGCCTGCTCGTCGGCGGCGTCCATCAGCAGGTCCAGGTAGTGCTCCAGGCCCAGGCCGGCCACCAGCAGCCCGGCTTCCTGGCGCGCGCCGAGCACGTTGAGGTAGTTGACCGCCTTCCAGAACTCTTCCGGGGTCACATCGAGGTCTTCGATGATGTTCACCGTGTCACGCAGGATGCGGTACACCAGGGCCTTGGTACGCGGGTTGCCCTGGTCGTTGAACTGGCCGCTGACTTCTTCGAGAAATTTCTGGGCACTGGCAGTGTGGGAAATTCGGACGTTCATGGTTATTCCTCATCTTGTATTTATTAGAGTGTGCAGCGGGCTGGCGAGGGCTCAGCGGTCATCCGCATGAATGGACGAAGGATGCCTGCACAGCGCGTTCACTTCGATAGCCATGTACGGGTACAGCGGCAGTTGCATCAGCAGGTCGTGCAGTTCCTGCACGCTGTCGACGTCGAACACGCTGTAGTTGGCATACAGGCCGGCGATGCGCCACAGGTGCCGCCACTTGCCCTGCTCCTGCAGGCGCTGGGCCAGGGCCTTTTCGTCGGCCTTGAGCTGGGCGGCGCGCTCGGGGTTCATGTCGACCGGCAGGTTCACGGTCATTTTGACGTGGAACAGCATGGTGCACTCCTTAAGACGTGATGAATGGCAGTTCAGGCTTTGTCGCGGCGCAAGAACGCCAGGCGCTCCTCGTCCAGGCTCAGGCCGAGGCCCGGCGCTTGGGATATGTGCAACTGGAAATCGCGGTACAGCGGCGGCTCGGCGAGGATGTCCTCGGTCAGCAGCAGCGGGCCGAACAGTTCGGTGTCCCAGCTCAAGGTATTGAGGGTCAGGAAGGCATGGGCCGACGCCAGGGTGCCGATGCCGCCTTCGAGCATGGTGCCGCCGTACAGGCCGATGCCCGCCGCCTCGGCGATCGCCGCGGTGCGCAATACCGCACGCGGGCCGCCGTTCTTGGCGATCTTCAGGGCGAACACCGAGGCCGCGCCTTCGCGGGCCAGGTTGAAGGCGTCTTCCACGCATTCGATGGATTCGTCGGCCATGATCGGCACCGGGCTGATGGCGTTGAGGCGCACCATGCCGGCGCGGTTGTTGCGCGAGATCGGCTGTTCGATCAGGTCGATGCCGTTGCCGCCCAGGACCCGGCAGGCGCGCACCGCCACCGCTTCGTCCCACGCCTGGTTGACGTCGACCCGCACGCTGGCGCGGTCGCCCAGGGCCTTCTTGATCGCGATCACGTGGGCCAGGTCGCGGTCCACCTCGCCGGCGCCGATCTTCAGCTTGAAGATGCGGTGGCGACGCAGGTCGAGCATCTTTTGCGCTTCGGCGATGTCCTTGGCGGTGTCGCCGCTGGCCAGGGTCCAGGCCACTGGCAAGGCGTCGCGCACCCGACCGCCGAGCAGCTCGCTGACCGGCAGCCCCAGGCGCTTGCCCTGGGCGTCGAGCAAGGCGCTTTCGATACCGGACTTGGCGAAGGTATTGCCACGGATGCTGCGCTCCAGGCGCTGCATGGCGGCATTGATATTGGCGCCGTCCTGGCCGAGCAGCAGCGGCGTGAAGAAACGGTCGATATTGGTCTTGATGCTGTCCGGGCTTTCATTGCCATAGGCCAGGCCGCCAATAGTGGTGGCCTCGCCCAGGCCTTCGATGCCGTCGGCGCAGCGCAGGCGGATCAGCACCAGGGTCTGGTTCTGCATGGTGTGCATCGCCAGCTTGTGCGGGCGGATGGTTGGCAGATCGACGATGATCGTTTCGATCGATTCAATGGCACTCGAAAGCATTTCCATACCCATCAGGTTCTTGAAGTTATGGACCCGATTCTCGTACGGCTTTTTCCGGGGTTCCAATATAGAATTGGTCTGGATCGATACCTTGAAGGTATCCAACCGTTGCCTGCGGAGGCCTTATGGAACTGCGTCATCTGCGTTACTTCCAGGTGCTGGGCCAGACCCTCAACTTCACCAAGGCCGCCGAGCGCCTGCACATCGCCCAGCCGCCCCTGAGCCGGCAGATCCAGCAACTGGAGGAAGAACTCGGGGTGTTGCTGCTGGAGCGCGGCCGGCCGTTGCGCCTGACCGAGGCCGGGCGGTTTTTCTATGAGCATTCCAGCGCGCTGCTGGAGCAACTGGCCAAGGTCTGCGACAACACCCGGCGCATCGGCCACGGCGAAAAGACCTGGCTCGGCATCGGCTTTGCCCCCTCGACCCTGTACGGCCTGCTGCCGGAACTGATCCGCCGCCTGCGCAGCCACGAGACCCTGGCCCTGGAACTGGGGCTGTCGGAGATGACCACCCTGCAACAGGTGGAAGCCCTCAAGGCCGGGCGCATCGACATCGGCTTCGGGCGGATCCGCATCGACGATCCGGCCATCGTGCAGAAGGTGCAGACCGAGGATCGCCTGGTGGCCGCCCTGCCCGCCGGGCATCCGCTGATCGGCCAGCCGGTGAGCCTGGCGCAACTGGCCGACGAACCTTTCGTGCTCTACCCCGGCAACCCGCGCCCGAGCTACGCCGACCACGTGATCGCGCTGTTCAACACCCACGGCCTGAATATCCGCATCGTGCAGTGGACCAACGAACTGCAGACCGCCATCGGCCTGGTGGGCGCCGGCATCGGCATCACCCTGGTGCCGGCCTCGGTGCAATTGCTGCACCGCGACGACATCGGCTTCAGCCCACTGCTGGAAGCCAACGCCACCTCGCCGATCATCATCAGCCGCCGGGTCGGCGATGTGTCGGCGGGGCTCAGCCACTGCCTGCGGATGATCGACGAACTGCGCGCCGAACACCCCGACGCCTGACGCCTCGCGCGCAACCGACTCGCGGTTGCGCCCACCTCCCCTTGCCGCAAAAAAGCACGCCTGCAGAAAAGGGATACAGGTCTGCAGGCAACGGATAGTGCCCGCGCCACACCCACCCCTAGCCTGCGCGGCAGTGAACTGCTTTCCATAACAATAAGAGTAAAAGCAATGAAACCTGCAAAGACCCTCGCCGTGCTGGGCGCCAGCGCGGTGTGCCTGAGCGCCCCCCAGCCGCTGCTGGCCGAAGACGGCGGTTTTATCAAGGACGCCACCGCCACCCTCCAGGCCCGCAACTACTTCTTCAGCCGCGACTATTCGGATATCCGCGGCACCGAGCAGTCCATGGCCCAGGAATGGGCCCAGGGTTTTATCCTCAACTTCAAGTCCGGCTACACCCCCGGCACCCTCGGCGTGGGCCTGGATGCCATCGGCACCCTGGGGCTCAAGCTCGACAGCGGCAAGGGCCGGGTCAACAGCGGCCTGCTGCCGGTGCAGGAGGACGGCGAAGCCGCCGACGACTACAGCCGCCTCGGCCTGGCGCTGAAACTGCGCCTGGCGAAAAGCGAGCTGCGCATCGGCGAGCTGCAACCCAACCTGCCAGTGCTGAGCTTCAGCGATATCCGCCTGCTGCCACCGTCCTACCAGGGCGCGAGCATCGTCTCCAACGACATCGACGGCCTGACCCTGCAAGGCGGCCGCCTGCGCTCCACCAGCCTGCGCAACGAATCCGGCGACGGCAAACTGCAAGCCATGCTCGGCCACGTGCCAAAACGCGCGGTCAGCAGCGACGCCTTCAACTACTTTGGTGCCGACTACGCCTTCAACGACAAACGCACCAGCGTCAGCGCCTGGTACGGCCAGCTGGAGGACATCTACCACCAGCGCTTCCTCGGCCTGAAACACAGCCAGCCGCTGAGCAACTGGATACTCGGCGCCAACCTCGGCTACTACAACAGCGAAGAGGACGGCAAACAGCTGCTCGGCGCCATCGACAACCAGGCCTTCTTCTCCCTGCTGTCGGCCAAACGTGGCGGCCATACCTTTTACGTCGGCTACCAGGGCATGTTCGGCGACAGCGCCTTCCCCCGGGTCTTCGCCAACATCACCCCACTGGGCAACGAAGTGCCGACCTACGAGTTCGCCTACACCGACGAACGCTCCTGGCAACTGCGCTACGACTACGACTTCGCCGCCAGCGGCCTGCCCGGCCTGACCAGCACCGTGCGCTACATCCGCGGCGACAACGTCGACACCGGCAAGGGCTTTGAGGGCAAGGACTGGGAGCGCGACCTGGATATCGGTTACGTGATCCAGTCCGGCCCGTTGGGCGGGCTGGGGATCAAGGTGCGTAATGTGGTGGCAAGGTCGAATTATCGGACCGATATCAATGAGAACCGGTTGTTGCTGAGTTATAGCTGGAAGTTGTTTTAACAACCGCTACCGGCAACCCTCGTGATCGGCGCCAGCGCGGGAGGATTCCACGCCGGCGCCAAGTCTGGAATCATGGCCGTCGATTTCGCCAAGGACCGCGCCCCATGAATCGCCTTTTGCCCGCCAGCGCCCTGCTCGGGTTGCTGCTCACCAGCCTCGGCAGCCTCGCCGCCACCAAGAACGAGCCGGAGCCCCACCTCTACTACAGCATGACCCCAGGCCGCTACGCCCTGATCGGCCAGGAGCCGGACGGCGGCGTGACCTACTCGGGCAACGCCGAAATCCGCTATCAGGACGGCACCCTGACCCTGGTGAAAACCATCAACGGCACGACCACCACCGCCACCGGCAAAGTCGAACGGGCAAGCATCGCCGAAGCCGATGTCCTGCGCTTCTACTGGCCCAGCCACAGCAGCACCTGCCTGCTGCGCGGCGACCTGGACAACTACAGCCGCCTGAGCTGCTACTGGATCGACAACGGCGTGGAGCACAAACGGCCGGGGCTGGAGGCGTATTTTCCGACTGAGACGTGGCCGGAGAATCAGGAGTAGTAAGTGGCGAACATAGAAAAAGCCCTAATATCTAATACCAGCAAGCTCGAATCAGGCCCACCTATTTTGCATGCAGAAAAGCTCTTTTGAAGCCTCAAAAAAGTCCAATGACACAAGCTCTAAAACAAGAGCGCTAGGCCCTTTACAACTCACCTCAGATAAAAAACCAAAGAGACGCCCATATGCAAATACAAGTCACAATGACCAGCCGAAACTACCTGTCAATCTCTCATCTTTCGGCAGCAAGTCTATTTGCAAAGCGCAGTACTGAGCTTGAGCCCACACTGACTCTTGGCGAAAGCGAATCCACAAACGGACTACGTGAACATAATGCCTGTATCGTATCAACAATAATGCTATCTGTTGCATTCTTAGAGGCAACAATCAATGAGTTTTTCTCAGACTGCGCTGAAGAACCTTATGCAAAGGTCGCCATGCTGCCAACTTGCAAATTAATGGCAAAACTATGGACCCGCGGCATCCCCAGAACAGCAAGCTATTCCATTCTAGAAAAGTACGAAATTGCCTTAGACCTCAATGAAAGTCAGCCTTTTGACAAAAGCAGCTATCCATATCAGGACGTTAAACTTCTGATAGAACTCAGAAATGCTCTAATACATTACGAACCAGAGACCATTCAGCACCCAACTGGAATATCAGAAGAACAAAGAGACCTTCATAAATTTGAGAAAAAGCTCAGAGGAAAATTCGAACTTAATTCACTAACCGGCGCAGGCAACACATTCTATCCAGATAAAGTCCTGGGATCAGGCTGTGCTAGATGGGCAGTTAAAAGCGCAGTTTCTTTAGCAGACACTTTCTACAGCCGGCTTTCCATAAAACCAATGTACGACCCTGTTAGAGCACAGTACTCGGTGTAGGCTCGCTCATATACGTTGGAGCAGATTAAACCTAAGCTAGGTCCGATAAACCTTAGCTGCCAGCAAAAAACCTGGAATATCGCTTCAAGAATAAGGACTCCCCCATGATCGACTTCAACAACAAAGGCTTCTTCAAGCTCAAGCAAAACGACGAATACGCGGAACGGGTCAGCGACCTGCTGCTGGAAGGCGAGCAGGTGATCGACGCCTATAAAGCCATGCGCGACGGCGTGGTGTTTACCAACAAGCGCATCATCGCGGTCAACGTGCAGGGCATCACCGGCAGTAAAAAGGACTTCACCTCCCTGCCCTACAAAAACATCGTCGCTTACTCGGTGGAAACCTCCGGCACTTTCGACCTGGACTCCGAGTTGGAGATCTACTTTTCATCGCTGGGTCAGGTGAAGTTCGAATTCACCGGCAAGACTTCGATGGTGGAAATCTCGAAGCACATTTCCAGGCATCTGCTGGGCTAGAACGCCGAGGCGTCAATCGGCGCTCAGCCCCCACAACACCTCCAGCACATGCTGGGTCGAGCGCTCCACCTCGCCGTCCCGATGGGCAATGCCCAGCTGTCGCCACAGCGGCGGCAACAACGGGCGCATGGCGATCCGCGTGTCGGGCAGCGGCGTGGCGGCTTCGTGGGGCAGCAAGGTGGCGCCATAACCGGCGGCCACCAGGCTCTTGATCGCGTCGTTGTAGTTGAGCTGGATGCGCGCCGTGGGCTGCTGCCCGCCCAGGGCGAACCACTCCGAGGTCAGGCGCGACAGCCGGGTGCTGTGGTCGTTGAGGATCAGCGGTTGGGCCGCCAGCCACTGCGGGGTTACCGGGTCGGGGCACTGCCAGCGGGCCGGCAGGAAGGCCATGACCGGGTCCTTGCGCCAGGGCTCGATGCGCAAGCCCTTGACCGGGATTTGCGGCAAGGCCACCAGGCCGATATCCAGCGAACCTTCGGCGAGCTTCTTCAAGCTCTCCTGGGAAGTCAGCACCGCCACCTGCAGGTCGATGCCCGGGTGCCGCTGGCCGAGGGTTTCCAGGGCCTGGGGCAGCAACTGGGCGATGGCCCCGGTGGATGCCCCCAGGCGCACCCGCCCGGCCAGGCCCAGCACCTGGCGCTGCACATCCTCCAGCGCTTGTTCGGCATCGGCCAACAGGCGCCGCGCGCGCTCCACCAGGGTTTCGCCAATGGCTGACGGTTGCACCCGCCCGCGGGTGCGCGACAACAGCGAGCCTCCGACCCGCGCCTCCAGGTCGGCGATATGCAGGCTGACCGTAGGCGGCGCCAGGTTCAGCGCGCGGGCCGCTTCGGCAAAGGAGCCAAGGTCGACAATCGCCACCAGGGTGCGCAACCGGTCGAGGCTGATTTCGCGCATGGCTCGCTCCAGATTCAGAAAAACTGAAGCTTAGCGTTATTAAATTCAACTTTCTCTATTTCAGCTTCAGCCGGAAGATTTGCCCAACTTTTCCGGCTTGCGAGCACACAACATGAGCACACCCCTCGTATTTATCGACGGCGACCAGGGCACCACCGGGTTGCAGATCCACCAGCGCCTGCGCGGCCGCAGCGACCTGCACCTGCTGACCCTCGCCGCCGACCAGCGCAAAGACCCGCAACGCCGCGCCGAAGCCATCAACACCTGCGACATCGCCCTGCTCTGCCTGCCCGACGATGCCGCCCGCGACGCCGTCGCCAGCATCCGCAACCCGGCCGTGCGGGTGATCGACGCCAGCTCGGCGCACCGTACCCACCCCCACTGGACCTACGGCTTCGCGCAAATGCACCCGCAACAGGCGCAACGTATCGCTACATCAAAACGCGTGAGCAACCCCGGCTGCTACCCCACCGGCGCCATCGGCCTGCTGCGCCCGTTGCTGCAAGCCGGGCTGTTGCCGCAGGACTACCCGATCAGCATCAACGCCATCTCCGGCTACTCCGGCGGCGGCCGCGCCGCGGTCGAAACACACGAAGGGCCGGATGCCTCCAAAGCCGCCCCTTTCCAGATCTACGGCCTGGGCCTGGGCCACAAACATGTACCGGAGATCCAGCAACACAGCGGCCTGAGCGAACGGCCGCTGTTCGTCCCGGCCTACGGTGCGTTTCGCCAGGGCATCGTGCTGACCATTCCACTGCAATTGCGCCTGCTTGCTCCGGGTGTCGATGCCGCGCGTATCCATGCCTGTCTGGAGCAGCATTACGCCGGGAGCGGTTGCGTGGAGGTGATGTCGCCTCGGCATGCACAAGAACTCACCGGCCTTGATCCACAGGCGCTGAACGATACGGACGCTATGCGTTTGATGGTGTTTGAGGGTGAGGGTCAGGTGCTGTTGGCGGCGGTGTTCGACAACCTGGGCAAAGGCGCGGCGGGGGCGGCGGTAGAGAATCTGGATTTGATGCTGGCCGCACTGGGTTGAAGGGATTGCCTGCGTGTTGCAACTGGCCAGATATAGCCTGGTTTCATGCTGCCTTTGGTGCCTGATAAAAAAGCCCCACCGGCTGAGGTGGGGCTTTCAGCGTGCTGATGATCCTTCTGAGCCCCTGCCGAAAGGGCTATCGAACCCAGCGCGGGCCAGTTTTCCCGGGGCGACGCTCAAGCAATCACCTTCGTTATTTGTCGTCCTTCTTCGTCGACGACTGCGAAGAGTATTCGCGGCTCTCTTCAGCGTTGGGCGCTTCAGGCAGGCTGCCCGGCGTGAACATATGGGTCTGCAAGTCGCTGGCCTCGATATCGACGACGCCATGCACCGCACGGGTCAGGCTGACGGCCTGCTCACACTGCTTATGGGTGATGAGCCGGCCACTCAAGGTGACGATACCCGCATGGGTTTTGACATTGATATGCAGGCCGCGGGTCGGTTCGGCAAAGGCCAGGGCCGACTTCACCTTGGTGGTGATCCAGGCATCGTGAACGGCCATTTCCAGGCCATGGGAGTAATGCTGGAAGGAATGAAGTTTCATGGCGGGCCCCTCTCGCGTAATCAGTTGGGCGTCCCGTCCCATTGGTTGGACTGCCCTCTGCCTGGCGGGTGAGCGTGGTGGGTTGTGGATGGGCGTGGTGGTACTCGCCGGGCAAATGGGGGTGCTTATTAATTATAGTTCGGGGGTTGGATACGCTCAGGGGCCGTGTGCGAGGGTTGCTCGATGGTGCTGCTGATGGACGCAAGCATCAGAACCTTAACCACTACGCGACAAGCTCGACGTAGTTCGACTCCCCTCCCCCAGTCGCGCCCGACAACCAACCCCATACAAAGCTCAGAGTAGTACGTCCTGCTTGATCAACGCCCACCGTGCCACGCGACCAGCCGGCAAGCATCTCGCCATCCGTCGTCAAGCACTGATAAAGAAGCTCGATGGTATCGGGGCCTGTCACGCGCCCGACTTGATTACCCATGCGGATCCGCCCGCCTTGGTAAGTGCTGAAAATGGCATCTTCCTCGACACGGTAATGAAATACCGTGCCTGCCCCGGATAGCCCTTGGGCGTTGTTCGCGACAGTAAACCGACGATTGTTCAAACGCTCGCTGACTTGAGAGATGGGCGTTTCCATAAATGTGCGTCCTGTTAGTCGAGATGTTCAGTTCCAGCCTTCAATTACCTAAGCCATTTTGCCGCAACTGATGAAGGAGCAACGAATTGCCACTCACATCACCCGAAGCGCCAGAAAGTCTGAGCTCACCCAACAGTTACTAGGCCCTTCCTTCATAGAACTTTACCTGACTAACTCTCAGCGTCTCCTTTCGGACCGCTGGCGATCAGGCTGGCTCCACAGGCGGTTTTCATTCCATGCAGCGCCACCGGAACACCGCCAACATCCAGCAGTGCGCTGCCCTCGGAAATAGGAAACACGCCTTTACATAAAGGGCATGTGACCTTGTGCCCGACGCCGGCCATGGGTTTGCCGTTCAGGTCGGTTTGGTTGAACGCTTCAATCACGGTTCCGCCGTGACTGGTGGAATCGCCGAGTCGGATGATGTCCATATCTGTTCCTTGGATTGTTCCGTTTCTGCTGCAATGTTCAGACGTTTAGCGACTCCCTCGCGGGGAGTCCGAGATGAATTAACCGCCATATCGGTGCACTACCAATAACGAAGCTCTCCACCAAACATGAAGAAAACCATTAGCAGCCCGAGCTCTCCGAACAACAGCGGCGCGATTGTAAGCACGGCCTGAATCACGACGGCGACCTTGCAGACTTTGGACAAACCATAACGTCGCCAGTACAGCGCATGCAGGACCATTGTCAGACTGTTCGCGGCCCAGACCGCACCAATAGCCATCATGTAATTTTGCTGCGCAATCCGCAGCAGCACGATCAACAAGGCAAAGAAAGCGATGAGTGCTGACCACACAATCAGTAGAGAATGATCCGGTTTCATCGGTCCAGAAGCAGGTTTTGGCATTGCATTTCAATCCATGTAAACGCTAAAGAAACCTGATCAATTTAAGTCGCCACACAACCTGTAGTGGTCACCCCATCCCAGACAGTGGTTTAAGTTTTTCTTCGGCCACGGCGGGCGGCAGCCCATCGTTGAATTGATGCGACCTGATCCAGTTGTAGCGGTGCATCAGGTACCGAAGGATGAGCACTCAGGAACCTCCTGCACTGCCGCCGGACGAAGCAGAGGAGACGGGGCGCAAGCGGACGGAGCCGATGATGGTGTCCCAGAACGCCAGCGCTTCTTTGTCTGATTTGAATGGTGGCGCTGGCAGCTTGCCGCTGCTGTCGGGGCTACGTTCACGTACGCCAAGTGCGGCGGAGATGTTTGGCTCGGTGATCGAGTCATCCTTGCCCTGGGCTTCCCAGGCGAACGTATAGATGCGTTGCCCCTTGTCGGTACTGGCCAACAGGTATTCGTCGGCTGGAACCGCGCCGCCACGTTCTCTTTTGCGCAGGGTCTCGATCCCTAACACCATCCTCGCGGCACCTGCCAGGAAACCACTTGCCCGATCCAACAGGCGATCTTCTTCGGCACCGGTGCTGGAGGTGAATTCGAAGTGGGCGCCGGGATACTCGGGAAAAGTCACGCCAATATCGAACCGTTCACCTTGAAAGCTGTTACCCGCGATATAGGCTCGATCAATACAAAAGCCAGGCTCTGAGGGAGTTTCATTGGCTTCGCGAGAACGTAGGCTGTGGGCCAGCGAAGTGGCACTTTCAATGCCCTGTGGTTCACGATCCGTCGATACACCTCCCATCCAACGGTAAGCACGCCATGTCGGTCTGGAAATAGCGTAAGCATCCAATAGATACATCGCTGTGCTGGCATTGGATTTCCAGGAAAGCAGCCCTGTCGAGTTTCCCCCAAGGTCTAGTCGGCGAAGAAACAGGCTACCTTGTTGCCTTCTATGTGGTTGTGCCTTCAGTTCCTGCTCACGCTGATCAACCCTGGCAGCCAGAGTGACTGGTGTTTCGTCGAGCACTTCGATGTTATCGCCCCAGAGGTAGTACCCCGCTCTAACTTCCGCTTGGGGTGGTAAATCAATTAGAAATCTGCCAAAGCAATGGGTGATCCATCCGGTCTTGTCCATGGCAGGGTTCCGAGAAGAAGGAAGTAATGAGCAACTGGTTATACCGGTCAGGGCGACGATGCCCAGAACAATGAAGAACTGATGCGTGCGCATCATAAATCTTCTACCCAGCCAGCCCTTTGGGCGGGCCACAGAGGGGCTTCGACACCCCACGACAAGTCTCGGCGAAATCGGCCGTTACCCCTACGGTCCTCATCATTTCGAATGACGTCCACGCCTGTTCCTTTTCCGTTGCACTACCAGACACTTCTCCCTCGACAGGTTTTATGCCCACCGAAGGAAAAGTGTCGGGTGTGAAGAGCAATGTTCCAGAGAGGCAAGTACCCTCTGTCACAACAAGTCCTGATGCCTACGAAGCTCTTACAGCTCATCCATCCAGCTATTGTTCGGCTTCAGGTCGGCCAGAAATTTCTCGATGGCGTAATCGTCATCCACCGCCTTAGTACTCCCCGCTGGGGCAGCCGGAGAGGGGCTGCCGGCGTTACTGCCACGCGGAGCAGAAGACACTGGGCGCAAGCGGACGGAGTCAATGATGGTGTCCCATAACGCCAGCGCATCCCTGTCTGACTTGAATGGAGGCGCTGGCAGCTTGCCGCTGCTGTCAGGGCTACGTTCGAGTACGCCAAGCGCAGCTGAGATATTTGGCTCGGTGACAGAGCCGTCCTTGCCCTGGGCTTCCCAGGCGAACGTATAGATACGTTGCCCCTTGTCGGTGCCAGCCAACAGGTACTCGTCAGCGGGAACCGGACCACCCCGCTCTCTTTTGCGCAAGGTCTCAATACCTGTAACAGCCCTGGCGGCACCTGCCAGGAAACCACCCACCCGATCTAACAGGCGATCCTCTTCGGCGCCGGTGCTGGAAGTGAATTCGAAATGAGCACCAGGATGATCCGGGAAGGTCACGCCGATATCGAAACGCTCACTCTGGAAGTGACTGCCTGCGATATAGCCACGATCAATGCAAAATCCAGACTCGGTGGGAATTTCATTGGGTTCGCGGGAGCGAAGATCGCGTACCAGATTCTTCGCGACCTCAATGCCACGAGGCTCGCGGTCTGGCTCCATCTCAATCCTCCAGTAATAAGGCTGCCACACCGGTTCTGAAACAGCATAGGCGTACAGGTAATACGACTCGATGCTGGCATCGGAAGCCCAAGACAGTATCCCGGTTGAGCCTTTGCCCAGATCGTACCGGCGCACAAACATGCTTCCCTTCGTATCATGCTGCTGCCGTTTAAGCTCCTGCTCGTGCTGATCGATCCTGGATGTAAGTGCTGCAAGATCGCCGCTTAGTGGTTCAATAACCTGCCCACGCAAGTAATACCCCGCTCTGATTTCCGCCTGAGGTGGCAAATCGATCAGGAGCCTGCCAAAGCAATGGGTGACCCATCCGGTCTTGTCCATGACTGGGTTCCGAGAAGAAGGAAAGGATGTGCAACTGGTTATCCCGGTCAAGGCGACTATGCCAAGCACAGTGAAGAGTTGGTGCACACGCATCATGAGTCTTCTAACTGCTGGAGGACTTCGACAACCGACAGCAAGTCTCGGTGGAGCCGGCCATTGTCACTACGGCTCTCATCGTCTCGGATGATGTCCATATCTACTCCTTTGGATTGTTCCGCCTCTGCTGCAATGTTCAGACGACGCTGCCCTACAATTTATCCATCCAGTTCTGAGGCGATGAGAGCCCAGCCAGAAATTCCTCCAGAGCGTAATCATCTGTTCCCGGCTTACCGCTATGGATGGACGTCACCGGACCGGGTCCGGAAGGGCTGTTGAGGGGCTTCCCACCTGCCGGCGGAGGTGTCAGGGCTCCAGGACGGAAGCGAAGGCTATCGATTATGGCGTCCCAGACCTCGAAAAACTCAACTTCGGTTGGACCTCCGGCTACATCCTCTGAGTCGGGAAAGCTACCTAGCGATGACGGTTTTCGTGACGTCAGATAGGTAGTGTCCATAGCGATATTAATGCTGGGTAATGGTGCGGGAGCCCCTCGTCCAACAAAGTCCCATTCACCGCCGATATTGGTCTTGAACTCTTGCGGACTGTCTCCTTCAGTACCGCCCATGACGTATTCCTCTCCGGCCAGATCTCCAACGATACGTTTCGCCGCTCGATATTCATGACGTCCAGCGACAACTCCTGGCTCGGACAACATACGAGCAATCAAACCTGCATTTTCATTGTCTGCCTCACGGCGTCGGTCAAGTACGGATTGTCCTGGTTTCCATACCATCGCCTGCCTGACTACTACACCAAGATTACGAGGCAGCTCAAACGCCCAACTGACGTCTTCCTGTTCGCCGCGAGCAAGATCGTAGACCCCATCAACAAAAGCCCCGCTCAGACATAAGCCCGGGCGGCTGGGTATTTCGTCTGTTGCACGGGCATGCAGTCGAGGAAACAGTCTCTGAATAGCGTCTTTACTGTTGAGTGATGGAGTGATTTTGAACAGCGTACCATCGCGCCATAGATAACCTTCGGCTTGATGAAAGAGCTGTTGAATAACAGTCTCATCATCCTCAGCCAGACCCTCTACATGTTCAAACTCATAGGCGAAAACCGCTCCGCCATCAGCCGTGGTGATACGCTCAGATGGTCGCAGATAGGCTTTACCATTGTTATCGGCCTTGAACGCCTGCACTTCTTGCCAACGTTTATCTATTAACTCCTCATACTGCGGCTGGCTGACCCCCGTGGTCACGGAAAGTGTCATATTGCCCAGCTGCGCCCCACTGGCTTGAGGCTTCCAGGTAGTTCCTGCCGGTAAATCAATCAGCATCCGTCCGACGCAGTACGTATGCATATTTTGAGTCAGTTCACTCATGACATGGCTCCGCTCAAAATGGGATAGTCGCCAGTAACGCCAACCGTAGGCGCAGACTCCCAATATCGAGATAAAAATGGCGATAAATAGTAGATGACGTCTCGCGATCATGCTGACAACTTCTTGGCGGTAGCACCTATTCTTAGAATCGAATACAGAGTTAGATTCTGTACGTTACGATTCTTATAAGAGCCTTGGTGATCATAGCCAGTCATGCGGGCAGCAAATACGGCTTGTTCAGCAGCATCTTCAGCAGCGTGTGCCGGAACAGTACCGTCCCCCGCCTGATCTTGCTCCTGAATATCCGCGGAGTAACCATCTCCAAGTGTGTTATGAATGATTCCGACACCATATTGATTAATCATCTGCTGCTCGCTGAGATCGTTGATCATCCAAACTCGTCCCTCATGATTTTCACTCCTCAAGCGCAAGGCAATGGCATGCTCGCGTGAGGGTGTCGGAGCAGGAGTAGCGGGCAAACCCGGCTTATGAGAGGGGATCACACCGGGACTAAGCTTCCACGTAACTCGGTTGAACGCTTGGTGATTGCTGTCTGCTCCGTAGTGTACAAAGCTATTAGGGTGATAATAGTTGCCTAGTGCAGAGTGAAAAGATTTTGCCTGACCAAGCATCTTTTCATAGTTACTCCATGCACTAGCCAGAGTAGCGGGTGATAAGTTTCCGATAGGATTTATCCAGGCGGCATCCATCAACCTCCACCATGCTTTCTTCTTCAAGTAAATCTGTGTGTATGGATCTGGTCCTGCCGGCAATTGAAATAACTCTCTGCCGTTACAGGTGACACGTAACCATCCTGTGCCATAACGTTGGTTAGGCAGCAACTCTAGAGGCCCCGCAGCATTGGCAAAAACAGGCATGATTTTTTGGCCTGTACCGCCAAGCCCAACAGCACCGGCAATATCCTCCCATCCGGCACGAACCCGACGGTAGGCCGTCGCCGCTCCAATGGCCGGCTGGACACCATGTACCACCCCTTGGATCAAGTTGGGGTTACGTTTGGCACACATGCGCGCCACCAGCCCACCCATGGAGTGAGTGACCAGAATCACACCATGCTGACACTTAACACCCAGCTCGTTTCGGCATCGTTCCAGAACGGCCTGAATTCGACCAGCAAGATAATCAGCTGCCTGAGAGTTGGAGTTAAGCCAGTTGTAACCTACCGCATACACAGGGTAGTGGACTTGCCCCTATCAAACCGGACACCGGCACCCCGTTAAGTTGATGCCTCAGCCAGGCGCCTGAACTCCCGAGGTGAGCGGTAGTTCAGTGCGCTGTGCGGATGTTCCTCGTTGTAATGCTCGAAGGCGATGGCCAGGTTACGCAGGGCCGTCGCTCGATCGGGCTTGGGCATGTGACGGATGTAGTCACGCTTCATAGTCTTCACGAAGCTCTCCGCCATGCCGTTGCTCTGCGGGCTGCACACCGGAGTTGTCAGGGGCAGCAGGCCGATCTGCCGGGCAAAGCCCCGGGTCTGTTCAGCGGTATAGGCCGAGCCGTTATCGCTCAGCCATTGCACCGGCGATGTCGGTAGCTGGTCACCAAAGCGTTGCTCGATAGCTTCCAGCATCACATCTCGAACATCGTCGCCACTGTAGCCATTTGGGCTGGCCACCCAACTGATGGCCTCACGGTCGCAGCAATCCAGAGCGAAGGTTACACGCAGTTTTTCGCCGTCCTCGCAGCGAAACTCGAAGCCATCCGAACACCAGCGGGTGTTGCTCGTGTCCACCGCGACGCGACCTTCATGACGCCGCGCCACCCCCGGCTGCTTGCGCCGGCGCTCCAGCAACAGGTCGTGGTCTCGCATGACGCGGTATACCCGCTTCACGTTGATCGGTGGCTGGGCCTGCTGCTCATGCTGTCGACGCAAAAGGCCCCAGACCCGGCGATAGCCATAGCTGGGCAATGCGCCGACGGCCTGCTTGATCCGCTCGACCAGGGCCGCATCGTTGAGCGTCCGGCGACGACGCGGCTGCGCCCCCGGAGTGGGCTGTTTGAGCCGAGCCGTCAATTGCGAGCGCGCCACACCGAGACTCTCACTGACCGCTTTCACTGGTCGTCCCCCGGCAACAAGGGTGAGTGCGCAATCCATTTTCGCGAGCGGGCGATCTCCACCGCTTCCTTGAGGATTTCAGCCTCCATGGTCTTCTTGCCCAGCATCCGTTGCAGTTCGCGGATCTGCTTGAGGGCATCGGCCAGCTCGGAAGCAGGCACCACCGCTTCACCGGCACTGACTGCCGAAAGGCTGCCGTCCTGGTAGAGCTTGCGCCAGTGGAACAGTTGGTTGGGATTGATGCCGTTGCGCCGGGCCACCACCGAGACGCTTTGCCCAGGCTCCAGGCTCTCGCGCACCATGGTTAATTTCTCCTCGACGCTCCAACGGCGACGCCGCTCCTGGCCGAGCACTTCGATGCTTTTGTCTTTGCTGGTAGTCATAAACACAGTCGTTTGCCTATCCCTTATGGTAAGGGGGAAACGGTGTCCTGTGTTTCAAGGGGCTCGTTCA
>NZ_JAQZAB010000099.1:0-52211 GCF_028640915.1 Pseudomonas sp. B3G-3
GGCTTACTTGACCTGACGCTGCGGCGCCTTGTGCACCATGGTGTAGGCATAGTCCACGCCCATGCCGTAGGCGCCGCTATGCTCGCGCACCAGGTCCATCACCGCGTCGTAGGTTTCCTTGTGCGCCCAGTCGCGCTGGAATTCGAGCAGCACTTGCTGCCAGGTCACCGGCACCGCGCCGGCCTGGATCATGCGCTGCACCGACATGTCATGGGCTTCCTGGGTAGTGCCACCGGAAGCGTCGGTGACGATGTACACCTCATAACCTTCGGCCAGGGCTTCCAGGGCCGGGAAGTTCAGGCAGACCTCGGTCCACAGCGCGGCCATGATCAGTTTCTTGCGTCCGGTGGCCTTGACCGCTTCCACCAGTTTCTTGTCTTCCCAGGAGTTCATCGAGGTGCGCTCGATCGGCTGGTGATCCGGGAACACGCTGAGCAGTTCCGGCCAGATGTAGCCGCTGAAGCTTTCGGTTTCCACCGAGGTGAAGATGGTCGGCACGTTGAAGATCTTCGCCGCCTTGGCCAGGCCCACGGTGTTGTTCTTCAGGGTCTGGCGGTCGATCGACTGCACGCCGAAGGACATCTGTGGCTGGTGGTCGATCAGGATCAGGGCGGAGTTGCTTGGGTTGAGCAGTTCACGGATAGACATGGCGCGTTCCTTTTGATGTCGATAGCTAAGTGGGTTCAAGCGTTGAGTTGCACAATTCGGGGGCTCGGCGCGGGTTCCGTTGGGGAGGCTTTGCTGCCGGCTTGGTGGTTAATTTAGGGCTCAAAACAAAAAGGGACAATCCAGCAAAATCGAGAATCATTGATTCCAAAACAGGGACAATTCAAAAGCTGCCGCAGCGCCCACTGCGAACGACACCTGCCGCCCGCCTGGCCGCACAAACGGCCGAATGCAGCACAGCCGTACAATCCCCGCGCCCTGTAATAGGCAACCATGCTTCGCCTCGATCCGATGGCCACGCCGAGCGGACGCAGGCGTGCCGGCAGTTGCCGGAACCACGGCCAACCGCGTCCTGGGCCACCCACCTTGACGCGAGACATAAGCATGCTGCTTGCCTCGAAACACCTCACCGCCCCCGGGCCGCTGCACCTGCGCCTGAAGCCGCTGTGGCTGCTCGCCTTGCTCAGCGGCGGCGCCCCGGCGCTGGCGACGCAGGGCGCGCAAGACACCCCCGGCTTCCTTGAGGGGGCGAATCTTGAAGTGCTCAGCCGCAACTTCTACCTCAACAACGACTATCGCTCCCCGACCCCGGCCGGCAAGAGCTACAAGCAGGAATGGGCCCAGGGCTTCATCGCCTCGTTCGAGTCCGGCTTCACCCCCGGCACCATCGGCGTGGGCGTCGATGCCCACGGCTTCCTGGGCTTGAAACTGGATGGTGGCAAGGGGCATTCCGGGACGGGCCTGTTGCCGCTGGATCATGACGGGCGCAGCGAAGACCGCTACTCCAGCGCCGGCGGCGCGCTGAAGTTCAAGGCCTCGCGGACCACCCTGGCGCTCGGTGAAATGACCGTGGCGACCCCGGTGTTCGACACCGCCGACAAACGCCTGCAACCGGAATACGCCAGCGGCCTGCTGCTCTCCAGCCGGGAACTCGAGGGGCTCGACCTGCAGGCCGGTCACTTCAACGCCTTCAAGAACCAGGACGCCTCCACCGCCAAGGGCGACTTTTCCGGCTACGGGGCAACCACCCGCCACGCCAGCATCGACTTCATCGGCGCCGACCTGTTCGCCGGCCAGGCGCTGGGCGGCGCCCTCTACGCCTCGGAGCTGAGCGACACCTGGCGCCAGTACTACGCCAACCTGCATGCCAGCCTTGGCCAGCTGTTCCTCGACGGCAACCTGTACCGCACCCGCGACCAGGGCCAGGCCGCGGCCGGCGCCATCGACACCACGGCCTACAGCCTCTCCGGCAAATACCGGATCGATGCCCAGGCGTTCACCCTGGCCTATCAGAAAATCCACGGCGACACGCCCTTCGACTTCGTCGGCGGCGACTCCATCTACCTCGCCAACTCGATCAAGTACGCCGACTTCAACGGCCCCGGCGAACGCTCCTGGCAAGCGCGCTACGACCTCGACCTGGGCGCCCTGGGCATTCCCGGCCTGAGCTTCATGGCCCGCTATGTGAGCGGCCGCGGCATCGACGGCAGCCACGCGCCCCAGGGCGGCGCCTACAACCCCTTCGACAGCGCCAGCGGCACCTACAGCCCGCAACAGGGCCGGGGCGGACGCCACTGGGAACGCGACCTGGACCTGCACTACATCGTGCAATCGGGCCCGGCCAAGGACCTGTCGCTGCAACTGTCCCACGTCAGCCACCGGGCCAACGCCGCCCAGGCCGGCGAC
The DNA here is from genome assembly GCF_028640915.1 of Pseudomonas sp. B3G-3. NCBI lineage: Bacteria > Pseudomonadati > Pseudomonadota > Gammaproteobacteria > Pseudomonadales > Pseudomonadaceae > Pseudomonas > Pseudomonas sp. B3G-3. The sequence continues at coordinate 2,353 of NZ_JAQZAB010000099.1, forward strand.
GACATCGACAGGCTGTACATCGTCATTCAGTACCCGCTCAAGCTCGGGCCGTTCTGATCCTGCGCGGCGGGCCGAGCCTGCTCCGGCCATGCGCCGGGAAGCGCCGTTGGCAGCGGCCACATGACGGCTAACCCAAGGCATGGGCCACCTGCGTTTCTGCCACCGTCGCGTCCCGCAACACCCGCGCCAGCAGGGCGCCGGGCTGGGCGCCCGAGACCCGGGTGTCGCCGATGCGAAAGGCCGGCAGCACCCCGCCCGACCAACCTGCGGCATCGCGCTTGTGGCGCTGCAATGCGACCGATCCTGCGCCGCTGCTCAGGTAGTCGAGCAGCCGCTCCTGCTCGCGCTTGCCGTCCCCGCCCAGCTCCGCGAGCACCCGCGCATCGCCGATATCGCGGCCCTCGCAGAAATAGGCACGGAAGATCCGCTCGAACAGCGCGGCGCAGTCGCCACCGCGGGCGGCCCGCTCGAGCATCAGGCTGTGCGCCGGGTCGCTGTCGACCAGGCGCTCGATTCGCTCGAAGGCAAAATGCAGCCCCAGCGCCTGGCCGGCCCGGGTGATCTGCGCTTCGAACAACCGGCTGCGCGCCAGGCTGCCGAACCGGCGCCGGGCGTACTCGCCCTGCTCGATGCGGCTGGCGGGAAGGTCGAACGCGCAGCGGCTCGGCACATAGACGATCGGCCGTGGCCGGTGCGCCGCCGCCATGGCCTGGCGCAGGTTCAGCTCGCCGATCCAGCACCAGGGATTGATGAAGTCGTACGCCAGATGGGCGCGCAACGCTGTCTTGCTCGAGACCCGAGCGAGGCTCAGGCGGCGAGGATTTCCTCGAGGAACTCGATAAACACATTGATGCGACTGGAGCCGCGGTGGTTGGGCAGGTACAGCGCGTTGATGCAGGTGCTGGCAGTGCCGGGATTGACCTCGTACTGCTCCAGCACGCGGGTCAGGCGGCCCTGGCCGACATCGTCGCGCACCAGCCAGTCGGCCAGCAGCGCCACGCCGCCACCGGCCAGCGCCGCCTCGCGCAGGATGTCGGCGTTGTTACTCTGCAAGCGCCCCTGCACACCCAGGCGCTGGGGCTCTTCGTCGCCCTGGAAGGTCCAGTCCTGGTGCACGCCGCCATAGTCGAAGCGCAGGCACTGGTGCTCCAGCAGGTCGCTCGGCTGGCGCGGCAGGCCGGTGCGCGCCAGGTAGTCGGGGCTGGCCACGACCCAACGCTGGAAGTCGCCGATCTTCTTGCTGACGATGTCATCGCTGACCACCGAGGAGCCGAGGCGCACCGAGACATCGATGCGCTCGCTGATCAGGTCGCTGACCCGGTCGCTCAACGACAGGCTGATCTCCAGCCCCGGATGGCGTTCGAGCAAGCGCCCCAGGTGCGGGGCGATGATGCGCCGGCCGAACTCCACCGGAACGCTGGCCCGCAGATGCCCCTGGGCCTCGCTGCCACGGTCGGCGACGCTGGCGTCGGCTTCGTCGATGGCCTCGAGAATCGCCACGGCCTTGTCGAAATAGGCCTGCCCGGCGAGTGTGACACTGGTGTTGCGCGTGGTGCGATTGAGCAGGCTGGCGCCCAGCTCGCTTTCCAGCCCCGCCACCTGCCGCGTCACCGACGACGTCGACAGGCCGAGCTTGCGCGCCGCCGATGAGTAGCCACCACAGCGCACGGTTTCAACGAACATCTTCAGCGCCAGCAACTTGTCCATAAGCCGATTCCGCGAGCGAAAAATCAAGCCAGGGACTATGCCTGAGCACGCACCGAGTGTCTTGTACGGTTGTGCTCAAGCACCGTGGCCTGCGCTTGCTCCTTCGCCCCGGATCCTCAGCCCTGGCGGTAGTGACGGAGCAGAAACAGCAGCAGCGCCAAGCCAGGGACCGCGGCAATCGAAGTCGCCGACAGGCTCCACCCCACCTGCTCATACAGCGGGCTGGCCACCAGCGAACCCAGGGCGCCGCCGACGAAGATGCTGGTCATGTACACCGCATTCAGGCGCGCCCGGCTGTGCGGGTCGATGGCGTACACCTCACGCTGGCCAAGCACCATGTTCAGCTGCACGGCAAAATCCAGCAGCACCGCGCACACCACCAGCCACAGGTAGCCACTGCCCGGCAGCGCCCCTATCAGCAGGGACAGCGGCGCCAGCAACAAGGCCACGAGAGTGCCGCGCTGGCCATGCCCGGCGTCGGCCAGCCGGCCGGCGATCGGCGCCGCGATCGCCCCCACCGCGCCCACCAGGGCGAACACCGCCACCTGCGCCTGGCTGAAGCCGTGCTGGCGAATCAGCTCGATGGGCACGATGGTCCAGAACAGGCTGAAGCTGGCGAACAACAAGCCCTGGTACAAGGAGCGCTCACGCAGGCCGGCATGGCGGCGCGCAAGGGCGAAGACCGAGCCGATCAACTCGCCATAGGAGGACTGATGCGTCGGCATGCGCCGTGGCAGGGCAACGGCCATCACGCAGGCGATCACCGCCATCAGGCCCGCGGCGCTGAAGAACACCCCGCGCCAGCCGAACGCCTGGGCCAGCAGGCTCGACAGCGGGCGCGACAACAGAATGCCCAGCAGCAGCCCGCTCATGATGTTGCCGACCACCCGCCCGCGACTTTCCTCGGGCGCCATGTGCGCGGCCAACGGCACCAGAATCTGCACCGCCACCGAAGTCAGGCCGATGAGCAACGACAGCGCCAGGAACAGCGAAGGCGACTCAGTAAAGCCCGCGGCGATCAGGCACAGGCTCACGGCGAGCGTGAACCCCACCACCAGGCGGCGGTTTTCCATCAGGTCGGCCAGGGGCACCAACAGCAGCAGGCCCGCGGCGTAGCCGAGCTGGGTCAGCGAGACAATCAGGCTGGCATGGGCGTTCGACAGGCCGATCTGCGGGGCGATCAGCTCGACGATCGGCTGGGCGTAGTAAAGGTTGGCGACGACCGCGCCGCAACAGAAGGCCAGCAAGGCCACCAGGGCGCCAGAGAGGGTGGCGGGCCGTTCGCCCTTCAGCGCCGTGCTGGCCGTCGTTGCAAAGTTGCCGGTAGGCATGATGAAACCTCGTTCGCGTGGAGAAAAGTTTCGCCAAGGCTAGGCGCGACGCTCAATCGGGAGAATCCACCGCCGGGGCAATTGAGCGATGCGCATCACGCAACGATCCCGGCGTTGCCGATGGCGCAAAAGGTCTTTGCGCGGTTTGCCAATACCGCCGTCCACCCCCCTTCTCTACCCTTGGGCACTTGCCACGGGGCGGTCCGTCACCGCTCTCCTCTGCGGCTCAAGGAGACTTCCATGACCTCGACTGCATCACTGTCCGCCCGCGCGGATTCCACGGACCAATGAAGGGTGACCCGATGAACGCCAGGCAGTTGTGGCTGGGCGCCGTGGTTCTCGCCACGGCAGGCGCGATAGGCGCCGCGCTGTTGATGTGGCGCCCGGCGATCGCGCCGGCCGAACCGCCACAACGCTTCGAGGCCGCCCAGGTGCAACGCGGCGCGCGGGTCGCCGAAGCCGGCGATTGCGCGGTGTGCCATACCCGCCCCGGCGGCCGCTACCTGGCCGGCGGGCTGGCGCTGGTGACGCCGTTCGGCACGCTCTACAGCACCAACATCACCCCGGACGCCGGGACCGGGATTGGCCAATGGTCATTGCCGGCCTTCGAGCGGACGATGCGCGAAGGGGTCGCCCGCGACGGGCACTTGCTGTATCCGGCCTTCCCTTACGCCTACTACCGGCGCATGACGGACGGGGACATCGCGGACCTCTACGCCTATCTGATGAGCGGCCCCGCCGTGCATTCGCCGGCCATGCAGAACCGGATGAATTTCCCGATGAACATCCGCCCGCTGGTGTCGTTCTGGAACCTGCTGTTCCTGCACGCGGAGCCCTTGGCGCCCGTGGCGCAGCAGTCCGCAACCTGGAACCGTGGCCGCTATCTGGTCGAAGGCCCCGGCCACTGCGCCGGCTGCCATTCTCCGCTCAACCCGCTGGGCGCCGAGCAGTCCGCCCAGCATCTTGCCGGCGGCATGGTGGACGGCTGGCAGGCGCCGTCCCTGCTGGGCCTGGCCGACCGCGCCGCGCCCTGGAGCCGCGAGCAACTGGCGGGCTACCTGCGGGCTGAGGTGGTCGAGGGTCATGGCACCGCCGCCGGGCCGATGCGACCGGTCAGCCTCAGCCTGGGCAACATGCCGGGCAGCGACGCCGAGGCGATTGCCGACTACCTGCTGAGCCTCAAGGACCCCGCTCCCGCCGCACCCGCTTCAGCCACCGCGCGCCCCACCGAAGTGGTCGAGCAGGCGCCTGGCGCCCAGTTGTTCCAGAGCGCCTGCGCCGGTTGCCATGGCCCGGCCGCGCCGATGCGCCAGATCGATGGGCGCCCGGCCCTGGAGCGGACGTCGGCGCTGCATGCCTCAAGCGCGCGCAACTTTCTCAAGACCGTGCTCGAAGGCGTGCCCGCCACCCCGGGGTTGCCCGGCCCGGTCATGCCGCCCTTCGCTGCCAGCCTGGACAACCAGCAGCTGGCGGCGCTGGCCTCGTTCCTGCGCGAGCAGGCCAGCCCGGGCCAGCCGTGGGCCGACCTTTCTTCCACCCTTCACGAATTACGCCAGGAGGCGCAATGACCCACATGACCCTCAACGTCAACGGCTCGCCCCATGCGTTGGAGCTGGAGCCCGACATGCCGTTGCTGTATGCCCTGCGCAATCACCTGGGGCTCAATGGCGCCAAGTACGGTTGCGGCCTGGGCCAATGCGGAGCCTGCACGGTGCTGGTGGATGACCGGCCGGTCTTTTCCTGCCTGACGCCCTGCAGCGGCCTGGAAGGCAAGGCCGTCCGCACGGTGGAGAGCCTGGGTACCGCGGAGCGCCCGGGGCCTTTGCAAAAAGCCTTTATCGAGGCCCAGGCCGCCCAGTGCGGCTACTGCATCGCCGGCATGCTGATGCGCGCCCAGGCGTTGCTGGAGCGCGACCCTCATCCGGACGAAGCCACCATTCGCGAGCATATGGCGAGCAACCTGTGCCGCTGCGGCACCCACCTGCGGATCATCGACGCCATCGGCCGCGTGGCCAGGCAAGAGCGGCGCGCCCCATGACCCGGCACCATGAAGTCGACCAGGGGCGCCGCGCGTTCCTGCGTGGTGGCGCGCTGGTGCTGGCGTTCACCCTGGTCCCGGCGGCGCGCCAGGCGCTGGCCGACAGCGAAGTCGATACCCTCGGCACGCTGGTGCTGGCGCCCGATCTGCCGGGCAGCCTGCGCACCAATCCCTACCTCGATGCCTGGATCCGCGTCGCGGCCGAAGGCGTCACCGTCTACACCGGCAAGGCCGAATTGGGGACGGGGGTGAAAACCGCGCTGTTGCAGATTGCCGCCGAACGCCTGGACCTCGCGCCAGACGCGATCACCCTGCTTACCGCGGACACCGCCCTGACGCCCAACGAAGGCTACACCGCCGGCAGCCACAGCATTTTCGACAGCGGCACGGCCCTGTTCAACGCCGCGGCCCAGGTCCGGCAATTGCTGCTGGCGTCGGCCGCGCGCAGCTGGGCCGTCGACGCCGCGCTGCTGACGACGCACGAGGGCCAGATCCAGGGCCCGGCCGGGCAGCGCATGCCTTATGCCGAGGCGGTCAAGGGCGTGGACCTGCACCACTATGCGCAGGCGCAATCGCCCTCGATGCCGCCGTCCGCGTTCAAGCTGATCGGCCACTCGCTGCCTCGCCTGGATATCCCGGCCAAGGTCAGTGGCGGCGCCGCGTTCGTCCAGGACCTGCGCCTGCCGGGCATGCTGCATGCCCGGGTGATCCGCCCGCCCCGCCCTGGCTGCCGCCTGGAAGCCTTCGATGCCGAGGCGCTCAAGGCCCTGCCCGGCGTGGTGCGGGTGGTGCAGGACGGCAACTACCTGGCGGTGGTCGCCCGGGATGAGTGGCAAGCCATCAAGGCGATGCGCAGCGGCTATGAGCAGGCCCGCTGGAGCGCTGGAGAGGCGATCCCCGAAGCGCGAGACATCCACGCGCTACTGACCCGCCTGCCCGCGCGCCGCTACCCGATCAGCCATGAAGGCAACCCGGCCCCCGGCGCCCGCGCCAGCTATCGCGCGCGGTTCAGCAAGCAGTACCTGATGCATGGTTCCATCGGCCCGTCCTGCGCCGTGGCCTGGTTCAAGGACGGTGTGCTCACGGTCTGGACCCACACCCAGGGGGTCTACCCGCTGCGCGCGGGGATCGCCGAGATGGTCGGGCTCGCGCCGGAGCGGGTGCGCTGCATCCATACCGAGGGCTCCGGGTGCTACGGCCACAACGGCGCGGACGACGCGGCGGCCGATGCCGCATTGATCGCGATGCGGCTCGCCGGCACGCCGGTGCGCGTGCAGTGGATGCGCGAGCAGGAAAACCTCTGGGAGCCCTACAGCTCTGCCATGCTCACCGAGGTCCAGGCCAGCCTCGATGCCCAGGGCCGATTGCAGGACTGGGCCTATGAGCTGTGGACCACGCCGCACAACGAACGCATCGTCAATGCCGGCCGCCTGATTCCCGCGCGGCTGTTGGCCCGGCCATTCGTTTCCGCGCCGTCGATCCCCATCGCCCAGCCCGAAGGGGATGGCGATCGCAATGCCGTGCCGCTGTACAGCCTGGCGTCCACCCGCATCGACATGAACTTCGTCACCCGCATGCCGTTTCGCACCTCCGCCATGCGCTCGCTGGGGGCCCACATCAATATCTTCGCCATCGAAGCCTGCATCGATGAACTGGCCGCCCGGGCCGGCGCCGATCCGGTGGCCTTGCGCCTCGCTCACCTGAGCGACCCGCGGGCGCGGGCGGTGGTCGAACGGGTGCGGGACGCCAGCGGCTGGCCGCACAAGGGCAATGAGCCCGGCGCGGGCATCGGCTTCGCGTTTGCCCGCTACAAAAACATCATGGGCTACTGCGCCATCGCCGTCCTGCTGCGGGTGCATCCACAGACCGGCGAGGTCCAGCTCGATCGAGTGGTCACGGCAGTGGACGTGGGCCAGATCGTCAACCCCGATGGCCTGCGCAACCAGGTGGAAGGCGGCATCGTGCAGTCCGCCAGCTGGACCCTGTTCGAAAAGGTCGGCTACGACCCGGGCGGCGTGCGCAGCTACGACTGGAGCGGTTATCCGATCCTGCGCTTTGCGCAGTTGCCCCGGCAGGTCGAGGTGCATCTGCTCGATCAACCGGGACAGCCGTTCCTCGGCGCCGCCGAGATCGTCCAGGGCCCCATGGCCGCCGCCATCGGCAATGCCGTGGCCAATGCCACCGGCCGGCGCTGGCTGAACCTGCCGCTGACCCGCTCCGAGCAGCCGGCCTAACCCGGAGTCCAGCCGCCGCTTCGGCGGCGGTCCTTTCGCACGCTGCCAAGGCATCGAGGAGCGAGCGGGCCAATCGCCGCGCCCGCCGTCGACTGCCCGCTCGCCGCGTCATGCATCCGTCGCCGTTCAGGGCGTTGCGTTTCACGCAATGCAGCGTAGAGCGGCGGCTGGATTATCACGCGCGGCCCGGCGGATTAGGTTAGTGCCCAACAGGAGGAACACCCCATGCCAGCCACCCGATCGCATCATCCACGTCGCGCCATTGTCATAGGCGGTTCGCTCGGCGGCCTGTTCGCCGGCAATTTGTTGCACGCGGCGAAATGGGACGTCGAGCTGTACGAGCGCTCGGCCCACGACCTCGACAGCCGCGGTGGCGGCATCGTCTTGCAGCCCGAGGTGGTCGAGGCGCTGCGCCAAAGCGGGCGCGAGCTGCCACTGGGCGAACTGGGCGTGCGCTCGGAGTACCGCACGGTGTTTCGTCCCGATGGCTCGATCCGCAGTCATCTGTACATGCCCCAGGTCCAGACGTCCTGGTCACTGCTCTACACCACCCTGCGCGATGCCTTCGGCCCCGAGCACTATCACCGGGGGCAGACGCTGGCAGGCATCGACCAGAGCGAGCCCGGGAGCGTCAGCGCGGTCTTCGACAGCGGGCACCAGGCACAGGCGCAGCTGTTGCTGGGCGCCGACGGCGGCAGTTCCACGGTGCGTCGATTGCTCTGGCCCGACAGCCAGCCGAGCTACGCAGGCTATGTGGCGTGGCGAGGTCTTGTGCCCGAGCGCGCCGTGCCCGCCGAGGTGCGCAATGAGCTGTTCGGCACCTTCGGCTTCGCCAACCACCAGGGCTCACACATCCTCGGTTATCTGGTGCCGGGCACCGACAACGATTTGCGCCCGGGCCACCGGCTCTACAACTGGGTCTGGTACCGGGTCGCCCCGCTGGACATCCTGCCGCGCATCATGACTGACGCCGATGGCCGTGAACGCGGCTTCTCGGTGCCGGAAGGCCGGCTCGCTCCCGCCTGGCGGGACTACCTGATCGAGCAGGCCGAGGCCTTGTTGCCGCCGCAGTTTCGCGCCGTAGTCCAAGCGACCCAGGCGCCTTTTGTCCAGGCCATCCGCGACCTGGCCGTCGAGCAGATGGTCGAGCGCCGGGTAGTGCTGCTCGGCGATGCCGCCGCCATACCGCGGCCGCACACCGCGGCGAGCACCTCAAAGGCCGCCACCAATGCCCTGGCCCTGGCCGCGGCCCTGCGCACCTTTCCCAACGACCTCGAGCGTGCCCTGCGCAGCTGGCAGCCCGCGCAACTGGCACTGGGCCAGAGACTGCGCAGGCAAGGCACGCAAATCGGCAATCACCTGTTGTTCAACCAGGCACCGTCCGCCTGAGCACCCACGGCATCCCGATCGATGCCCTCATAAGGAAATACCCATGACCCAGCACCTGTTCCAACCCCTTGCGGTCGGCCCCTACACCCTGGCTCACCGCGTGGCCATGGCCCCCCTGACCCGCTCCCGCGCCGGCCAGCCGGGCGACCTGCCGACCGCCATGAACGCCGAGTATTACCGGCAGCGCGCGAGTGCCGCGCTGATCGTTACCGAGGCCACGCAGATTTCCCGCCAGGGCCAGGGCTACGCCTGGACCCCGGGGATCTACAGCGATGCCCAGGTGGCGGCCTGGCGTCAGGTGAGCAGCCAAGTGCACGAAGCCGGCGGGCTGATTTTCATGCAGCTGTGGCATGTGGGGCGTGTCTCTCACCCGAGCTTCCAGCCCGACAACGCCCTGCCGGTGGCGCCCAGCGCCCTGCCGGTTCCAGGCAAGACCTTTATCGTCGACGACGAGGGCAACGGCGTCTGGGGCGATGTGCCGGTGCCGCGCGCCCTGCAAGTGGCGGAGATCGCGCAGATCGTCGACGACTATCGGCGCGCGGCGCGCAACGCGCTGAAAGCCGGCATGGACGGAGTGGAAATCCACGCGGGCAACGGCTACCTGCTCGACCAGTTCATCAACAGCAACAGCAACCAGCGCACGGACCAGTACGGCGGCAGCGTGGAAAATCGCGCCCGGCTGTTGCTGGAAGTCGTGGCAGCCGTCGCCGATGAAGTGGGCGCCGAACGCGTGGCGGTACGCCTTACCCCCATGGGGCGCTTCATGGGCATGGGCGACGCAACGCCCGAGGCCACTTTCGGCCATATCGTCCGCGCCCTGAACCGCTGGCCCCTGGCCTATCTGCACCTTGTGGAACCGGCCGTGGTCGGCACCGTCAAGGACGAGAACTTCGACCCGCGCTGGGACGCGATCATCGGGCAACTGCGCACGGAGTGGAACGGCGTGCTGATGCTCGCCGGCGGCTACGATCCGCAATCGGCGGAGCAGGCCCTGGCCGCCAACCGCGCCGACCTGATTGCCTTTGGTCGCCCCTTCCTGGCCAACCCCGACCTGCCCCGGCGGATCCGCGACGGGCTGGCGCTGAATGCCCCCGACCCAAGCACCTTCTTTGGCGGCGACCAGCGTGGATACACCGACTACCCCGTTCATCCATAAGGAGCGATCCCGGTGACCCCGCTCCCGGGCTTATCGAATCGGCCGCGCTTGCGGGGGCGGCCGATACCCGGCGTGCAAAGGGCCGCTTCGGCTTATCGGGGTTCCTCGGGGCCGGTTCCGCCCGCCGGGCCGGACGCGATAGCCTGCCGCAGCGTTTCCAGTGTCGCGGGCTTGAACAGAATCTGGTCCATCCCGGCGGCCATGCATCGCTCCACCGCACTCGCCTCGATACTGGCCGTCAGGGCAATGATGCGACAGCGTGGCAGGCTGCTGTGGGATTCCTCCCAGCGGATCCGCCTGGCGAGTTCGAAGCCGTCCATCCTCGGCATCATGCCGTCCGTGAGCACGATGTCGAAGTCCGCGCTCAACCAGCGCTTGAAGGCTTCCTGCCCATCTTCCGCGACCACCACTCGATGCCCCAGGGTTTCCAGCTGGGTGTTGAGGGTCACCCGATTGAAGGCATTATCTTCGGCCAGCAAGATGGACAACGGAGGCACTTCGGCAGAAACGGTCGGGTCCTGCTGCGCCGCTTCGCCCTCGACAGCGGCTGGAGGGTCACAGATGGGCAGGCTCAATTCGAGGCTGAAGCAGGATCCTTTGCCAGGTTCGCTACGCGGCTTGATCTGGCCCCCCATCAATTGCACCAGGCGGCGGCTGATGTTCAGCCCCAGGCCGCTTCCGGACGCCTGCCCCGCGCCTGGCACGCCCACCTGGGAGAAGGGTTTGAACAGCTTGTCCATGTCTTCGGCGCCAATGCCGATGCCCGTGTCGATGACATCGAGGTCCAGGCGCAAGCTGTGCCCTTCACGACGGGTGCGGGCCTGGAGGATGACGCCGCCGCGCTCGGTGAACTTGATGGCGTTGCTGAGCAGGTTGAACAGCACCTGCTTGAAATGCAGCGGGTCCAGCAGCACCCATGCCTGCAGATCGCCTTCGACCTTGACGTCCAGGGTGAGGCCTTTTTGTCGCGCCATGCCAGTGACAACCGAGGCGACGCCTTCGATCTGCTGGTTGATGAGCACCGGCTCAGGAAACGAATCGATCTTTCCGGACTCGATGCGAGCAATATCCAGCACATTGCCCAGCAGCGACAAAAGCCCCTGGGCCGCTTCCTGGGCCACGGACAGGGATACGCTGTCGGCCTCCCCCTGTTTCGCCCGCAGCAGCGCGAGCTCCTGCATGCCGATGATCGCGTTCAGCGGCGTGCGTATCTCATGGCTCATCGTCGACAGGAAGACACTCTTGGCCTGGTTGGCGGCCTCGGCGCGCTCCTCGGCGGCCCGGGTCCTGCGGACCTGGCGTCGCAGGTAGAACGCCCAGATCAGCGAGATGGCGATCAGGGTCGCGAAGAGGCCGCCCAGCTGGAGAATCTTGTCGCGATGGTCGCGCCAGAAGTCGCTCCCGCCCCTGGCGAAGCGCGGCGCCCAGGCCTGGACTATGTCCGCGACCTCTTCCGGCGTGATTGCCAGCTGCGCCTTCTCCAGGATGCTGCGCAACTCCGGCTGGTGCTTCGCCACCCCGATGCCGATGGGCGTGGAGATGTTCTGCAGGATCCCGGTGACCTGGATGCGATTGTCGAAATACTGGGCCGACAGATAGCGACCGGTGTAGTCGCTGCTCAGGTACACCTCGCTCTGCCCCGAATCGACCGAGCGCATGGCCTCGAGGAACGTGGGGTATACCTTGAGCTGAATCGCCGGATAGTCGCGTCTTATCGTATCGATGAAAAAGTAGCCCTCACCCGTCGCCAGGGTCTTCCCATTCAGATCGGCAAGCCCGGTGAAACGCCGGCCGGCGTGACGACCAGCACTGGTCGCGGTCATCAATACGGTGGAGCTGCGCAGGTACGGCGACAAGACATCCAGTGGCGTCTCGAACAGCTCGGACTGAGGCATGGCCGGGGTCAGAAGCGCGCGCCCCTCGGCGATGAGCCTGTTGGTTTCGAGGGTGTTTGGCGTGCCCAGGTAGGCGAACTTCAGGCCACTGCGCTGGCTGATCAATTCCAGGTAGTCGCGGCCAATGCCGGTGACGCTGCGGTCCCGTCCCAGCTCGCCCAGCGCCCCGAGCGAGTAATTGATGGCCACGGGGACCTGCGGGTGGCTGTCCAGCCAGCGCTGTTCCGCGGGCGTCAGCTTCACGCGCGCTTCGTCGATGCTCAAGCGGCGGCCGGCGCTCCAGCTGCGCAGGATGTCTTCCCCATAGCGCCTGGATATCCTCGGTATCGCCCGGTCGATGATGCCCCTCAGCGTCTCGTCTCCCGGACGCAGCAGGAAGCGGAAGCCCTGGCTGTCGACGGGAGCGAAGTTGTCGATGCGCAGGCCCAGCAGGTAATGGGTTTGCATCAGGTAATGCGAGGACAGGGCATCCCCCAACACCGCATCGACGTCCCCCAGCACCAGCGCTTCGAGCGCGCGTTGAGGCGAATCGAAGTACTCCACCTGGCTATGGGGGTAGGCCTCCCGTACCGCCTGTTCCTGAAGATAGCCGACGGTCATTCCCAGCACGGTACCGGCTTGATTGGGGTCGAAGGGCTGGGCCTGCGAAGTCACCAGCACCGGGCGGTCGGGCAGGTAGGCCTCGCTGAGCAGCAGGCCATTTTCCCGGCCTTCGACATCGCTGCCCGCGCCCAGCAGGTCGATCTCGCCACTGCGCAAGGCCGCCAGCGCGGATGCCCGCGACGAGTAGGCGCGCACCTGCGGCGGCCGTTCGAACATCAGGGCCAGGTAGTCGGCGGTGATGCCCTGGTAGCGATCGCCATAGAACACCGACAGGGGCGGATAATCGAGAAGCACCACCCCGACCCTGAGCGGCCCTCGCCCTTCCAGCCACTGCCGCGCCTTGGCGTCCAGCCAAGGGTGACTGCTTGTGGTCATGCGACCGGACAAGGTGATGTCTTGCGCATGAACCGGAAATATCGGTGAAAGAATACCCAGCAACAGAATGCCAATAGCTGCGAGGGACCTCAGTAGCATGGGGAACCTTCCTTGAGGTACTTGCGAAACCTGGGGCGGCGGACGCGACCCGGCAGGCAGCCCCTGGGAAGTCGTCGACAGTCTTGGGTATTTGCCGGGAATTTTAGGCCTTAGCGGCGCGCAGCGACATAGAAACCAGCAGACAGCGGATACGGCTGCGTTTGTTTTCTGTCATACACGATAGCCGCGGCATTGCAGTAACCACCCCCGTTGCGAGAGGCTGCGCCGTCAAGGCACAGCCCCCCGCCGCAAGCTCATGGCCTCAGGACAACTCGTATTGCTGACGGTTGTTCAATACCCGTTGAGCCTGTTCGCGGTCCAGGTCGCCGACCTTATCGGCCACCACCACGGTGGCCACGCAATTGCCAATCAGGTTGCCCGCCGCGCGTGCCATGCCGATGAACCAGTCGATCGACAACACCAGCACCAGGCCGATCACCGGAATGCTGGGGACTGCGCTCAGGGTCGCCGCCAGGATCACGATGGCCGAGCCCGGCACGCCGTGCGCGCCCTTGGAGGTCACGAGCGACACCCCGAGCACCAGCAGCAGGTCACCTATCGACAAGGGGGTATTGGTGGCCTGGGCAATGAAGACCACCGCCAGGGTCAGGTAGATCGAGAAGGCATCGAGATTGAACGAATAGCCGGTGGGCACCACCAGCCCCACCACTGATTTTTTCACGCCCAGGACTTCCAGCTTGCGCATGATCTGCGGTAGCACCGAGTCCGAGGAGGCGGTGGCCAGGACGATGGTCAGCTCCTCGCGCAGGTAGGCAATGAACTTGAACACGTTGATCCCGGCGTAACGCAACACCGCCCCCAGGATCACGAACACGAAGATCAGGATCGAGGCGTAGAACAGCACGACCAGGGAAATCAGCTGCTTCATCGAACCGACACCGTACTTGCCAACGGTGTAGGCCACTGCCCCTAGCACGCCCAGGGGCGCCAGCCGCACGATCAGCCCCATGGCCTTGAACAGCACCTTGGAAATATCGTCGATGAACGAGGTCACGCGCTCCGCGCTTTTACCCCCCACCAATGCCAGGCTGATGCCGAACAGCAAGGCAAAGAACAGCACCTGCAATACATCGTTGCGGGCCAATGCATCGATTGAGGTGGTGGGAATGATGTTCAGGATGAACGAACCGATGCCGCTGCCCTGGAGCTTGTGGGCATTCTCCGAATAGCTGCTCATGGCCCCGGCATCCAGGGTCGTGGTGTCGATGTTCATGCCATGCCCGGGCCCGAACACGAACGCCAGCAGGATGCCGAGAGCCAGGGCGATGGTGGTCATGATCTCGAAGTAGATCAGCGCCACGCCCCCTACCCGCCCGACGTTTTTCAGGTCGCCCGTACCGGCGATCCCGTGCACCACCACACAAAAGACGATGGGTGCGACGATCATCGAAATCAGCTTGAGAAAACCGTCGCTGAGCACTTTCAGCTTTACCGCGAAATCAGGCACCAGTACGCCGAGCACAATCCCCAGCAACAGGGCCAGCAACACCTGCGAAAAGAGTGATCCATACCAGGCCCTGGCCGGTGGTTTGACTGCGCTCGCAGCATTTGAGTCGTGGTTCATGATGTTTCTCCGTCAAGAATCAACCGAGTCCCTGGCGGGTCGACAACGCTGTCGACCCGCGGACTGCCCCCTCTTCAGCGACTCAGGTCGACGTCTGCCCGGTTGAATATCGGGTGGCCGAACCACAGCGAAGCCGCTTGAAGAATGCATCGTGCATAGCAGCCCCCATGCCACTTCCCGCGGAAAATCATGGATTTATCATTTACCGATCGAAAAACAAGGTCTTACAGGTCTGACCAGCCAAGGAAGCTGTGCGACTCGTCAGTTTTCTCCAGACTCGCAATCGTGCGCAGGTGGAGGCCCATGCCTCAAGACAGCGCAATCTCCCCCGCCGCCCGGGCCATGGAAGCGTGCACGAACGCTCTGAAATGGGGAGTTCAAGCCGTGAGCAGGACTGCTCGGCAACAAGGATGGCAGATGGATGAGCCCCTTCATCGAGACCCGATCCAGGTAAAGCGCGCAGCAGGGTATCCCGGCGGCGGCCAGCGCCGCTGGCGGCAGGTTAGCAACAACCCTGGCGGGTTGTCGGCCGACGTATCTGACCGTACACCGCCAGGCAATGCACCTGGCTGACCCAATGGCTGGGCACGGGCGTCCAGGACTGGGGGTCGTTGCCGGCCTCATCGGTCGATTGAATCACCTCGCCCTCCAGCAGCGGGCGATAACCTGGCGGTGATGTAGGCCGACCGCCAATAACGCTGCCCGCCGCCAGGCCTGGGGCACCATCCGAAGGTTGTTGCGTAGAGCGCTTCGAATCCATATCGCTGAACTCCTGTGGGGTGAGGTTCAAGCGCGAAGCAAAACGCGCGCCACAGACTTGCTCAGGCAGGTGCGAAAACTAATGCGACGAGACATAGACAGATGGCGTAGACGGCGCAGGCAACGCATAGGTCGCCTTCATCCATTCGATCTCCGCCTGGGGCGTTCGGCCGAAGAAGCGTTTGAACTCGCGGCTGAATTGCGAGGCGCTTTCGTAGCCTACGTTGAAGGCCGCCGTCGAAGCGCTCATGGCGTTGCGCAGCATCAGCAGTCGCGCCTGGTGCAAGCGCGTCGACTTCAGGTACTGCATCGGAGAGGCGTTCGTCACGCTGCGAAAGTGCAGGTGAAAGCTGGGCACGCTCATGCTCGCTTCCCGGGCCAGGGACTCCACGTCCAGGCGCTCCTGGTAGCAACTGTGGATCTTGCGGATCGCGCGAGTGACCTTGCCGAAGTGCCCCTGGCGATTGAGCGCGACACGCATCGAGCCGCCCTGCTCGCCCGTCAGGATGCGGTAATAGATTTCCCGCACCAGCGACGGCCCGAGTATCTGCGCGTCACCTGGAGCACTCATCGCCTCGAGAAAACGCAGTGTCGAGGCGCGCAGCAGATCGTCCATCGGCGAGGCATACATCCCCTTGGGCTGGGCGTCGCTGGGCCCGAGGGCTTCATCCACTTGCAGCAGCAACTCGCTGGCCACCTGCAAGTCGAGACGCATGTAGACCGCCAGCATGGGCTCTGCCTCGCTGGCGTCGGTCTCCATGGTGAACGGCACGGGGACCGACACCACCAGGTAATGCTGGGCGTCATAGACATAGACGTCATCACCCAGGTAGCCACGCTTGCGCCCTTGGCACAGGATGACGATGCCCGGGTCATACAAAACCGGGGTACGGGTCAGGGGCCGGTTCGAACGCAGGAAGCGGATATCCTCCAGCGCGCTGAGGTTGTAGCCCTCGATCGGCGCCAGCTTTTCCATCAGTTGCACCATGCGCGAGGTCTGTGAGTCGGCCTGATTCATTGACGGCCCCTTGGCTGACCGTTCAACCATCGGTCGAACGGCTCAGCGCTTCCCATTGATCGATCTCATTGGCCGCCTGCTCCAGTCTGGAACGCACCAGGCTCAAGGCATCGCTGCCCAGCAGCAGGTGTGCGGGTGGCGCCGGACTGGCGATGACCTGCAGCATCGCTTGCGCGGCTTTGCGTGGGTCGCCGGGCTGTTTGCCGCTTTTCTCTTCCCGCGCTTTGCGCACCGGGTCGAAACTGGCGTCATAGTCGCCAATGCTCCGTGGCGTGCGCTGCATCGAACGACCGGCCCAGTCCGTGCGAAACGAGCCTGGCGCCACGGCGGTCACGAAGATATTGAACGGCCGCAGTTCTTTGCTCAGCGTATCGGAGATACCTTCGAGCGCAAACTTGCTCCCGCAGTAGTAGGCGATACCCGGCATGGTGATGGTGCCGCCCATGGAGGTGATATTGAGAATGTGACCGGCACGCCGCTTGCGAAAATATGGCAGGAACGCCTTGGTGACCGCGACCGCGCCGAACACATTGACGTCGAACTGGCGACGCAGCTCCTCCAGCGGCGACTCTTCGAAGATGCCCTCATGACCGTAGCCGGCGTTGTTGACCAAGACATCGACCGGGCCATGAGCGGCTTCGACAGCCGCGACCAGGCTGTCGATCCGCTCGAAGTCAGTGACATCCAGAATCACCCCATGGGCACGATCCACGGAAAGCGCCTGAAACGCCTGCAAGGCCGCTTCATTGCGCACAGTGCCGATAACCCGATGCCCCGCGGCAAGCGCTTCCCGCGCCAGCGCATTGCCAAAGCCGCTGCTGACACCCGTGATAAATAGGGTTTTTATGCTGTTCATGGCGAGCTCCGATAGAGAGGGACGAGGCGGCCATGCTATCCAGGGAAAACCCGGTCACCTATGCCGGTTTGTCTTTGAGCATTGCCTATTCCTATCAGGGTCAATAGTTAAGTGGGTAGTCGCCGATCTCCGCTTCCGCGAGTCAGGTCCGCTCCAGCGCGGCAAAAGGGAAAGAAGCAAAAAGCCTCGGAACAACTAAGCAAGATCGTCGTAGGCTATCGAGGGAAAAGCGCCCTGCCTCAAAATCCGCTCTAGTAAAAAGTCACGTCATGCCAAGGCTGCTACATCCAAACGAGTCTTGAACCAAGGGATGACGGAAAACAGACAGAGAAATGCACTTAAAACCACTGGATACTGCTGGAACGCAGCCGACGTCAGTGGAATATCGCACAAACGAAAAAAGGACCCGAAGGTCCTTTTTTCGATCGCTGCAGAGCTAAGTGGAACTCTGTAGCGCTATGTTTGGAGCGGGAAACGAGTCTCCCATCAACGATATAACTAACTGATTCCAAAGGACTTTTTTGTTAGCCCGTCGAATCAATGGACCGAATTATGGACTAATCGAGCAATCTTGGCAACCCCACCCACAGAAGAAATACGCAAGGCGTGTGCCGATTGCCAGTTCTTTGGTCCACAGTGGCGCAGGCGCATCCCCCTCCCCCCCTCTAAACGTAGATCACACGAAAAACGGGCACAACAAGTGTAGCGCCCGCTAATGCGATGTCCTTCGCTTCCGAATCGGCTACTGGATATCCCCATACGAACCCCAGCCGGGCGAGTAGCTCAGGTCCACCAGCACACGGACGTTGCGGTTGTTGCCCAGCGCCTTCCGATAGTCCATGCTTTTCCAGCCATACGTCGCCTCCATCGCCGCCTAGTCCGGGCGCGGCGACATGCCACCGATGCGATCGACGATCACCGTGCCATGGGACAGTTCCTCGCCAAGAGGGACCCGCAAGACCAGATGCATCTCGGTGGTACTGGACATGTTGACCAGATCCGAGGTCTCGCCCCAGGCAGTGACAAGTTCCTCGCTGTTCCACAGGCTGAGTGCGGAATCACCGCCGACATCGCTCTTGACGAAGTCCTGCACCTGTTCGGCATTGATCCGTTCGACAAAGCCGGCAACCTCTTCAGTGGAGAGCTTGCACTCGATCAGGCGCGACAGGGTCGATGACGTGCTTTCCTAGGCCTGGGTGAGCGCCGGGGCAAGCAGGGCCAGTAGTGCGGCAGCTGCGATGGTTCCAATATTCACGCTCATGGCGTCCCTGCAGTTGGGGGTGCAAGCATCCGGATCTGTGAAAGCGCGGCCATTCTAGTTGGAGTTTCCCTGCGTCTGTGCCTTGCGGAACACCCAATCGCGCGGAATTCGTTGCCAACGATAGTGCCGTAGCTGGCCTCGCAGCAGCCACTGTTCGACCTCCGAGGCAGCTGTGCGGGCTGGGCGCGCGCCAGCCGACAATGGCTTCTCCTTTCATCACTGCGGGGGATACCGACGAAGGGCGGCTTCCGATCTCTCTGGCGGGATCATGTCGGCAGTGGCATAGGCGCGTGCCTTTACACGGAACGGGGCGATACATCCGGTAAGGGCGACGCCAATGGAGAGGGAAAATGCGATCAAAGCCAAGGTTTTCATCGTAGGTTCATGCGGTGGTGAGCTTGTTCTTCTTCAGGAATTTCTGTCGTGCGTTCGGGGGCCGTCATGGAGGCACCAGATGGCAGGTATCCCTCGCGGCAGAGGGGATTCATCACGCGTTCCCAGCCTCCGGACCCTGAGCAGCTGAAACACCCTGCGCAGAAAAGCGGAAGTACGGCACAGACAAAGAGTTGTGCGAGAGGTTTGATGCGCTTTCCATGCATGTGTTGCTCCTGCTGTCTACGGGAGTGTCAGTATCTTTGTGTTTAAGACACTCAGTGCCTGATCCTAGGGAGGATAAGACGTGTCGATGCTATCTCAGCGATACGGGTCAGTGAAGCTTGGGACGGTTCACGTTGGGTAGCCCTGCCCGGGGCGAATGAGCTATAACCCCATTGCCTTCATAAAACGGAACCCCTCCCTTGGCCCTTACGACCCTGAAATCGCTAGACGCCGAAATCAAACTGCTCGAAGCCCAAAAGAAGCTGGTGGAAAAGCGTGACGGCGAGGTGCCCAAAGCACTGGCCGTGCTCCAGAAGTATGCGAAGGTCCTCAGTACTGCCCAACGTCGTCAGGTGGCCAAGCTCATTGGCGAAACCATCGACGCTACACCTGCGCGCACCGCCAGAGCCGCCGTTGGTGTCCGTCGGGGCCGAAAGCTCGGAAAAGTGGCGCCGAAATACCGACTTCCTACCGGTGAAACATGGGCGGGGCGCGGGCTGACACCCAAGATATTTGCCACCTGGGCGAAGTCCGCCGATGGCAAAGCCTGGGCGAAGACCAACCCGGGCGCCAAGTTCCCGCCAGCCGAGGGCACTGTGAAGGACTCCTCCAAGGTGGTTAAGAATGCGGGCGAGGCTCCGAAAAAGACCGCTCGGAAAGCCGTCAATAGACCCACGAAGAAAGCCAGGAAAAAGGCCGACCAGAAGGTCTGATCCAGCTCGGGCTCCTGTTTACGACGCCCTTCTGATGCACCAGAACAAACTGAGTGGAAGCTGCGTGATTGACACCGGGCACTTCCGGAACATGTAGAGCGTGGTCCACCTGGTCCGCGCTGCAATCGATGCGTCGGAGATTGACTTGACCGATATCTACTCATTTGGCCTATGCCTTGCCCTGGCACTGCTCGCATTGAAGCAGTGCCAGGATTCACGCATCGATTGGGCGACATCTATTCGCTCTGGCGCAAGTCTTTCCTGGTAGCAGATATCGTGCTCTGCGGGCCCCTCCGAGAGCGATCAGGCTTGCCCAACGGGAACACCTAAGGCGCCCACCTCTGAATCCTGAGCGAATGGTCGCTGGTTCGCACGCGCAGCGCTGAGCTCTCGCATCAGGGAACGTTCTGAAAATACGGCAGATTAATCCCGAAATGTCTCTGCGTCGTGGCAGCCGAGCTGTCCTGGTGTATGAAGTTATAAATCATGCCTCGGCCCATTCCGTGCAGACTAATTCGACGGAGCGGACTAGTGGGTGGTGGGTAGGACAAGCACTGGCGTCCCAACGCCCTCTGACTTCTCCGGCATGAGGATGTGCAATTCAAACGATGGGGCTTGTGCGAAGGCGAATGACATGACCGTGCTGCGATGATCGATTGACTTCGTATTGAAGAAACGCATTTCTATGGAGATGCCTCTACTCGGGGCCATGCGGCTCTTCAAGATGCGATAGAGGAGCGTGCGCACTACGATAAGGAATAACTACAGAAATGATGGCGTCCTTCTGATTAGCCTCAGAAATGCCGGACCTCCTTGGTGCCTAGGCCTCGCTCTGTTCGATCGAACTGAAGAGCCCCTGCAGAACAACAAGGAGCACATAGATGAACATTCGGCAGATTCAGTATTTCCTAGTTGTTGCAGAAGAGCAGAACTTCACGCGCTCTGCAGAAAGGGTCCACATCCACCAATCAGCACTTTCTCGGGTCATAAAAGAACTAGAGGAAGAGCTTGGCGTCGCCCTCTTCGAACGAGGCAAGGGCAGAATCCGACTGACCTGGTCTGGCGAGGTATTTCGCGAAGATGCCCGGCGCCTTCTCTCATTTCTAAAGAGCGTGCGCTCGCGAACCAAAGCCGCCGAGCATGGCTATCGCGGACACTTGCGCATCGCCTTGACTGACGGACTAGCTCAGCCACGAATGACGGAACTACTCTCCAGGTGTCGATCGGAGGAGCCTCTCACTGAGATACGCGTGCTGGAGATGACGGCAAAAGAAATGTTCCAAGCCCTCAAGTTCGACCAAGTTGATGCCGGCTTCACTACTCTTGCCGGCTGCGAAGCGGAAGGGCTTATCAAAGAGGTGGCGTGGACTGACCGATTAGTGTTTGTGATCCCGTCCCATCACCCGTTGGTGACGAGAGATAAGCTGCCACTGAGCGAAGCCATCCAGCATCCGATGATCATGTGCGACCCGGAACGCTGCGAGGGGGGATACGATGTCCTGAACCGAGTCTTTCGCAACGCTCGGCTTCCCGAGCCGATCGTGTCAGCCTATGTGTCTGGTCACGAGACAACGATGATGTTCGTTGCCGCAGGATACGGCATCGGCTTGGCACTCGAATCACAAGTGGCACTCTACTCCCATCCGAGTGTGGTCATCAGGGAAATACGGGATGAGGTTGCGGATGCAGAGACCTTGCTAGTGAGACCGGATCGTCCCGCATCGCCTGAACTTGACCGTTTCGTGCAACGCATGAAGAAGGTCGGCAACACAGAAACGTAGACGCACCGCACAAATCTATCAACTTCTGTGCCAGTCGATGGCCGAAAAGTTATGCAAAATTCGACTGGCCCTATCGTTGTTTCACGGGTACTTCTTCGCGCGATACAGCCCTCCTGTGCGCCTTTTTTAACCATGCGCGTGTGCCTGGGTGCCCAGAGCCCTAGCGAGTCCACGACGAGCTCTTCCATCATCGACACTGCCATATTCGTCAGTGATGATGCGCGAAGAGCATGCCCTATTTGGCGGATGGCTCAAACAGCAGCAAGTAAGCTCAATCTCGCTATTTCTAAAAGCAACGATGCGGCCAGACTCTCATTACAACAGTGACAGAGGTCTGGCAGAACACACAACGAAAAGAATAGGGAGTGTTGTCGTTCCCGATTGATCAGGGAAGCCAGTGCGTTGGTGCCTCCTAATACGTGTCACGACCAAGCGATGCCACCGAGCATTAAGGAGTGATCACGATGTTGCAGAAGAACGAAGCTGAGGCACATCCCGTAGAACGCGAGCGCCGCATCCTCCGCCGGCCTGAAGTCGAAGCCAAGACTGGCTTCAAACGCGCACACATCTACAACCTTATGCAGGAAGGGAAATTCCCAAAGCCCATACGGCTTGGGATCCGGGCAGTCGGTTGGGACTCATTCGAAATCGATCAATGGATCGCCGAACGCTTGCTAGAGCGAGCCTGACCATGCTGGTCCTATCCGTGATTTCCACGAAAGGCGGCGTTGGCGCAACCACGGTCGCCGCGAATTTGGGTGGCATTGCTGCTGACGCAGGTCTCCGTGTGCTGCTGCTCGACCTCGACATGCAACCAACTCTCTCCTCCTATTATCAGCTCGCGCACCGAGCTGAGAGCGGAATCTACGAGCTACTTGCCTTCAATGAGCGAAACCTCAAGGCATTGGTGTCTCGCACCACCATCGATCGCTTGGACGTAATTCTCTCGAACGATGGGAACCGCCAGCTCAATACGCTGCTGCTTAACGCTCCCGATGGCAGGCTCAGGTTGCGCAACCTGTTATCGAACTTCGAACCCTACTACGACCTGGTGCTTATCGACACTCAAGGCGCGCGCAGCGTGACGTTGGAGATGGCAGTACTCGCCTCCAGCCTCTGTGTCTCACCTGTCACACCGGAAATTCTTTCAGCCCGTGAGCTTCGGCGCGGCACATTGCAATTGATGGAAGATATTGCGCCGTACAGCCGTCTAGGGGTCGACCTTCCACCTCTGCACCTACTGATCAATCGAATGCCGGCGGTATCAACCAATGCCAGGTTGATCCGGCAGGCGTTGCGGCATTTGTTCCAGGAAAGGCCTGGAATCCAAATACTTCGAAGCGAAGTTCCTGCAAGCGAAGCCATTCAGCGTGCGGCAGTGCGGGGGCTGCCAGTCCACCGCGTAGAAACGCGGCGTCCAACCGGCCGCGTATCGCCTGCAGCCCTGGAGGTAATGCAGGGACTGGGCAGTGAGCTCTTTCCTCAATGGAAGGTGCGTTTCGACAGTGTGACCGGCAAGACTGCACAGGGAGGCGTCCATGGCTAATGCGCGGAATCTGTGCCGCGGGCACAAGCAGCTACTACCGCTCGTCGAATACGCCCTGAAGGAGGGCTGGACTGTAAATCGTACGCCGGGGGGGCACTTGCGGTTCGTCAAGCCCGGCCTGCCTCCGATCTTCACCAGTTCGACCGTCAGCGATCACCGTGGTGGACGCAATGCCCAAGCCATGCTGAAGCGCGCTCAGCGTCAAGCTGAGGCAGACGCTGACGACAACAAGATCGATACGGACTACGGGGGGGATCGCTATGGCTGACATCTCCACCCAGGGCATGGCGGAAAAGCTACTCAGTGAAGGGTTCACCCACAATGGCCCCGTCGCTGACACACTTTCCGATCCTATCGTCGACACCCACATGGTCGTCACGCTGGACGAACTGCGCCCGTACGAACTCGACCCGCGGCTCACACGAAACCCTCGCTATGACGAGATCAAAGCCTCGATCCATGAACGCGGACTCGACGCTCCGCCGCCGATCACTCGGCGACCAGGCGCTGCGCACTACATCATCCGCAACGGCGGCAATACCCGGTTGGCAATACTGCGCGAGCTCTGGTCCGAGACCAAAGATGAGCGTTTCTTCCGAATTGGCTGCCTGTTCCGCCCCTGGCCTGAGCGTGGCGAGATCGTCGCGCTGACTGGCCACTTGGCTGAGAACGAACTTCACGGTGGGCTGTCTTTCATCGAGCGCGCTCTCGGGGTGGAGAAGGCCAGAGAGCTGTACGAACAGGACCTGGGCAAGCCCCTGTCGCAATCCGAACTCGCACGGCGGTTGAAGAGCGATGGCTACCCTGTGCCCCAGCCCCATATCAGCCGCATGCAAGAGGCGATTCAGTATCTCCTACCCGCCATACCCAATGTGCTCTACGGCGGCCTGGGGCGCCACCAGATTGAGCAACTGACCAGTCTGCGCCGCGCGGGCTCTCGCATCTGGGAAGCCCATTCCACGGCCGATCAGCCGGCTCTAGACTTCTCGTCGCTGTTCCAAGACGTGCTGATCCAGTTCGACACCGCCGCAGGAGCCTTCTCTGTGCAGCGGGTGCAAGACGAACTTCTGGGCCAGATGGCTGATCTGCTCGAAGTGCAGTACGACACCCTGGCTATCGAAATTATCGAAGCGGAGAACCGCTGGCAGCTACTGCATAGCGAGCCGGAGCCTCTGCCTTCTGCGGTAGCGCCAACATCCGTGCCCTCGGCCACGCTGCCTGACGCCACCCCGCCCAGTTCAGAGAAGCGTGTCGATCCCACCTCCTCCCAGGACAAGGACGTTGATGCCAACACAACACCGATCGGTGTTACGTCTACAGCAGCCAGCGAAGAACAGCCTCTTCAGTACGACAAGGACCCGCCGGAGCCAAGCGACACTTCTTCATTGAACCCGCATCTCGTCTCTCCAGTCGAGAGCTCGGACCGATTGCAGTCAATCCAGCGCCTGGTCTCCGAACATCTCGGCGAGGCACCGCCAGATTTCAAAAGCAACGTCCTGCAATCCATACCGGTGCAGGTTGACGGCCTGTATCCCATCACTGACGTGTGGTACATCGAACCCGGTCTGGATGAACCCGAACGCCTGAGGCTACATATCGCGCAGTTCGCTCGTGAAATCGCGCAAGAGGCAGGTCACGCCGGCGTCATATGCCCTGTCACGGGTGGCCTCGGCTTCTTCTGTGAGCTCTCCTCCACCGATGAGGTCGGCGCAGCGTCCGTGTTCGCCAGGGCGGTACTGACGCTGCTGGATGCCCTGAGTTCTCCTTACCAGCCCCTCTCGAGCGTCAGCCCTACGAGCGACACTAGCCAACTGGTATGTGACCTCGCCCCCCTGCTGCAGGGCGGTGAGCTCCGTCAGCCACTGTTGGAACCGCCGGCGCGCATTAGCGACGCCGGCTTAGTCAAGTTGTTCAGGCTACTGCGGCTTGCGCGCAGGCTATTTGAACTTGAATCCGGCACCTCAGCAGTGGCCGACACTGAAGTCATACCAGAACCGTAAGGGGACCGACTATGGCTGGACCGCACCCCCTGAATCAGGCAGTGATCGCGCAGGTGCTTCACGACTTGCGCAACGGTCAACTGCGCCGGGCCAAATCGATGGGATTCGAGGACGACGACCTGCGCATACTCAAGGATCCGGCCATGGTCAGCCTGCTCGCCAATGCGCTCGTCAATTGGTGTTCCGTTATGGTCAATCGCGATGTTCTTCGCCACTTGCTGAGACAGGTCGAAGAGGACTCCAAGCAGTTGCGGGACGTGGATCGTCTGCTGCGTCTAGGCGCGAGCACTGAGTTGATCGGCCGCTTCTTCGGCTACACCCATCAAGAAACAGCGGTACGCCGTGATGTGCTGGGCCTGCCGAAACGTCGGGGACGGCACCCGGTTCTCACCGAGGGTCAGGACACCGACCTGTGGAGGCGTTGGTCACAGCAGTTGAAGCAGCGCAATATCGATCGCAATGACGAAACCGCCATGCTCTCACTTGCGGCAGATCTTGCAGAGGCGACCGAGTTGCCGTTGTCGGTCATCTGGAGCGCAATTCGCGGATGGCTTGCTGAAGGACTCAGCTGAGTATGTCCGGGACACGCCGCGCCGAGGGGCCGATTTCATTAGGTGATCTGTTCAATGAGGCACTTGGGCACATTCTTCAGCCCCCGCCGCCTGCACCTGAGCCATCAACAGCGCCTGGCCAAGCCGACGGGTTCATCTTCAGCGGCAACCGACACGACAGTGTGCCGCGCGCGCTACTGCTCGACAAGCGCCTGACACCGCTCGAGCGCAACGCCTGGCAGGCCCTGAGGCTGATGCTCAATGACGACGGCATCACCGCATTCCCTACATACGACCAGTTGGCCCCGTGGCTTGCTTCCATGCCATGCACTGATCGGGCCTCGCATGAAACCGTGGCACGGGCCCTGACCTTGCTCAGGCTGACGCGGTGGATCAGTTTGGTGCGCCGCCGGCGCGATCCGCTTACAGGCCGAATCCAAGGCAACCTGTATGTGCTTCATGATGAGCCGCTGACGTTGTTCGAAGCGATTCAATTGGATCAGGACTATTTGGGCCTGGTCAGCAACGCCTTGGCTCACGCTAGCAAGTCCATTCAACGTGTCGGAGTGCACACGCTGAAGGAAATGTCCGAAGACCCTCAACTTCGTGGGAAGACGCTGCCGAGCCGGATCCAAGTACTCACGCAACGCCTCAGCGAACAAGGCTGGGTATGTCGGAAAAATTATCCACAGGATGACGGCGAACACGAATCCGAAGAGGGGGCCAGGAGCCTTCTTCGGAAGGATTCCCACGCCACTTCGGAATCCGAAGCGGGTGGCAAAGCGAGGAAAAACGACAGCGTTCGGAATCCGAAGACCGATAGTACTGTACGTATAGAAAGCAATATAAAAGAAGTACGTACTGTACCGCGTGCACAGGCAACTCTTCGTTTGCCAGAGCGCTTTCTGCGCCTGAAGGCTGAGCAGCAGACAGGGGCACTGGCCGCGCTGCAGCCTGTCGATCCGGCATTGCACCAAGCCATCCTGGATGAGTGGCAGACGCGGTGCCAGGACAGCGGGATCCGCAACCCGGCGGGCTACCTGTTCGGCATTATCCAGAAAGCGATCCGTGGTGAATTCCAACCCTGGGCTGCGCAGAAGCCAAGCTCCGGCCCCCCAGTGGAGAAGGTCGAGCCGCAGGTCAGTGTCCCAGCCTCACCGGATGTGGCGCGGGCGCACATCGATCGCCTGCGCTCAATCCTGAAACTTCCGTAGACGTGGTCGATGTCTGAAGTAGGGATTCCGGTAGCTTCCACCTGGGGCTATACCCCGGGTATAGCGCAACACACTGCCTTCCAGCGTGACCTCGGACAGCCCGAGCATGAGTCGGCATGGCGAGTGTCCACCCAGTTCCGACGACGCCTATACCCCGGGTATAGCGCAACATACTGCCTTCCAGCGTGACCTCAAGCAGTCGACCATGTGTCGGCACGACGAGCGTCCACCCAGTTCCAGCGACGCCTATACCCCGGGTATAGCGCAACACACTGCCTTCCCGGCGAGCCGCAAGGCCAGAAGGAAAGTCCGAGCACTTGTCACAAATATGGCGGGCCGCGTGTGCAGTTTGATCACTGACGGCCTTCCGGTTGAAGCCGATGCTGGCGACTCGAAACACCACAACGAGTCGTCACACATGGCAAACGAACCAGAATCCCTGCAGTTGAACCTCGGTTCCCTGCGCAGCGCGATGTCGCTGACGCTTCACACCCACCACGCCTCGCGCATCTGGCATGGCCGCGCCCCCTCTGAAGGCCGTGCCGGCATCGTCGGCCTCAACGGCTACATCTCAATCATGAACAAGATGAAGCGGGGATCCGAGCAGGACGATCCCTACTCAGACTGGTGGATGCTTCGGGTCGAAGAGAAGCTGGAGCAAACACGCACCACCCTGCAAGCTTTGCGTGAGCAAGTGGACCTGGCCCTCACCGACGTGCCCGCGGCTATGTCCATCGGGGAGAATTTGAACGTGCAGCCGGTGAAGCTCCCCCTGTTCGTCAACGCCCAGCTCGGCTTCATGGCCGTCTACCTGCTCGCGGACTACGACGAGATCGCCCGCAAGCTCATCTTGGCCCACCACACCGCGCTGATCGATCGCAGCACGCTGGAGCGTTGGCTCAACGAAGGCGCGCACGCACTGCGCAGCCTCTTCGCCATGGCCCAGCAGTACCGCTACTCCGGGACCCAGCGCGACGACTTTGCCGCGAACAACGCCGCCGCGCGTCTGGCACTAGAGAAGTTTGGCGAGCTTCCGCAGGACGTGCTCGAAGGTACCCGGCGTAGCCGTTTCGCCCCGCCATTGCCACGACGCACCAACCTGCGCGTTGACGCTGATGCCGTCAATGCAGAGCCTGACAGCAGCATTGAAGCAGAGCGTGGCGAGCCCGGTGCCGAGGATGAGCCAGCACCAGGATCTGAAGACGAGGACCACCCGGCATGAACCAATCGGGATCCACTCCACGGCGCATCGCCCCGCTGGAACAGGCTGACTTCCAGTGTCTGGAACACGCAGCCTACCTAAAAGGCCTTTTAAGGCCTTTTAAGGGTAAGGGAGCGCTAGCGACCTGGGCCAGCCAGTGTGGCGCATTGAGGGACGACCTCATCGCCCTGGCGCAACGACGGGTACTCGCTCGGGCACGGGCACATCCCTTCAACTTGTTGCCCATACAGCTGGCCCAACAGACCACTGGCGCAGGGACGGTCTTCCTGCGCTGGCGCAACCTGGATCGCTCGAGTATGGGCGTGGCGCTCTGGCAGGCATTGCTTGCCAGTCCTGCCACGCCGTCATCTCTGATCGACGACCTGTATGAGCTGGAGCAGCAACGCGTGCTGCTCAACATGCACATCAGTTTGACCCATACCCTTGCTCGCCAGGCAGCCGAGTGCGCCAGCAAGTTTGCGCTGGCCGAGGAAGCCTACCTGCACCGGTGCGAGCAGGACAACCGCGTTGCGCCAACCCGACCAAGCGTTTGAATGCGCCAATCCGGAGACCTACCCCAGCGAGGTCGTCAGATGGCCCAACAGCACCTGTGCCACTGAACCCCAGCGGCAGGGTTTCAACCATGAGGAAATCACTATGAGCACCCACTTTTACGGCGAAGGCAACATCGGCTCTGCACCTGAGTTTCGCGAGTTTCCCAACGGCAACGAAGAGCCACGCCGGTTGCTGCGCCTGAACGTCTATTTCGACAACCCTGTACCCAGCAAGGATGGAAGTTTCGAGGATCGCGGTGGTTTTTGGGCGCCCGTCGAAATTTGGCACAGGGATGCCGAACATTGGAGCACGCTCTACCAACGCGGCATGCGCGTTTTCGTCGCTGGCCGTCAGGAAAGGGACGACTGGAAGGACGCTGACGATAAGCCTCAACACACGCACAAGATCAACGCCCGTAACATTGGCATCCTCCCGTACCGGTTGGACGCGGTCACCATGAAGCCAAAGCCTGAATCTGGCTCTGGCTCTGGCTCTGGCGACAAGGTGGACGAATAGCCTTTTCTCAACCAATAGCACCTGCTGCCGCAGCTGTACCCGGGTATAGCCTGCGGCGGCCATCCCCCGCTCCCCCCCGCTCTGGCTCAGCCAGATTCCACTGAGTTCCACCCAGTTCCAGCCCACCGGCTGTACATCTCAGACGGCTGGTCTTCTCTCTGCTGCGTCCCCGTAACCCCTCCTCAACTACAGACGACTGCGCAACAAACTCGGTGCAAGCGCGTGCCGCGTTGTTTGCGGTGCAGACGCTTCCCAACACGCAGGCTGCTTCCTATCGAAGATTTGCCAGCACAGCGTTGAGGAGGCGGTATGCAGTTGTACTTGTGCGAGAAGCCCTCTCAAGGCAAAGACATCGCACGCATCCTGGGTGCCACGCAACGCGGCTCTGGTTGCTTCAACGGCCAAGGCGTCACGGTTACCTGGTGCATTGGCCACCTTGTGGAGGCCGCCCCTCCAGAGAGCTACGGCGAGCAGTACAAACGCTGGTCCCTGGAGCAGCTGCCCATTATTCCTGAGCGCTGGCGCGTCGAGATAAATCCGACCACCGCAGCGCAATTCAAGATCGTCAAGGGCCTGTTGGCCAAGGCCAGCGACTTGGTGATCGCCACAGACGCCGACCGTGCTGGCGAGATGATCGCCCGCGAACTGGTTGATTTTTGCGGCTACTCGGGACCAATCAAACGCCTTTGGCTGTCGGCGCTGAACGATGCCTCGATCCGCAAAGCGTTAGGCGCGCTGAAGGGGCCGAACGACACCCTGCTGATGTACCACTCGGCCTTGGCGCGCTCGCGCGCTGACTGGCTGATTGGCATGAACCTCAGCCGTCTGTTTACCGTCCTTGGCCGCCAAGCCGGCTACGACGGCGTTCTTTCAGTTGGGCGGGTGCAGACACCCACCCTGCGGCTGGTCGTCGATCGCGATCGCGAGATCGCCGGCTTTGTCTCCGTGCCGTTCTGGGTGGTTGACGTAGGCCTGTCTCAGGCGGTGCAGTCCTTTTCAGCGAGTTGGTTGCCACCCGAAGGGCAGGCAGACGCCGAAGGGCGCTGCGTAAACCAGACGGTCGCCCAGGTTGCGTCCGATCGTATTCGGGCGGGCGGTATGGCACGGGTCACTTCTGTGTCGACCGAGCGTGTGCGTGAGGTGGCGCCGCTGCTATTTGATCTCGGCACGCTGCAGGAAGTCTGCTCCCGCCGCTTCGGCATGGATGTGCAGGAAACCCTGGACATCGCCCAGTCCCTGTACGAGACGCACAAAGCAACCACCTATCCACGCTCCGACTGCGGCTATCTTCCCGAAAGCATGCTTGCCGAAGTGCCGACCGTTCTCGCTGCCTTGGTAACCACGGAACCCAGCCTGCGTCCCACTATCGAAGCACTCGACTCCGGTCAGCGCTCGCGTGCCTGGAACGACGCCAAGGTCACCGCTCACCACGGCATCATCCCTACGCTGGAGCCGGCGAATCTCGCGGCCATGTCCGAGAAGGAGCAGGCTGTCTACCGCCTGATCCGGGCGCATTTCCTTGCTCAGTTCCTGCCTCACCATGAGTACGACCGTACCGTTGTGCTGCTCAAGTGTGCGGGCGAAGTCATGCGCGCAACGGGCAAGCAGGTCGTCGCGCACGGCTGGCACCAGGTTCTCACCGAGATGCCCGCAGAGGATGCCGAAGGAGAGCCTCCACAGCGCAGCCAAGTGTTGCCGCAATTGACCGAAGGCTCGCAGTGCCGCGTTGAACAGGTGGCACTGAAGGCCATGAAGACACTGCCTCCACGCCCTTATACCCAGGGTGAGCTGGTCAAGGCGATGAAAACCGTGGCTAAGCTCGTCAGCGACCCACGCCTGAAACAGACGCTCAAGGACACCATGGGAATTGGTACCGAAGCCACCCGCGCAAGCATCATCAAAGGCCTGTTGGGTCGTGGCTATCTGATTACCAAAGGGCGTGCTGTGCGTGCTTCCGACGCCGCCTTCACCCTCATTGATGCCGTCCCGGCTGCCATAGCCGATCCGGGAACAACCGCTATCTGGGAGCAGGCTCTCGACATGATCGAAGCTGGTACCTTGACGCTGGAAGCATTTGTTGCCAAGCAATCGGCCTGGGTAACCCAGTTGGTACAGCAATACAGCGGCATCCAACTTGCAGTCAAGATTCCCCAAGGGCCCGTCTGCCCAGTTTGTGGCGCAGCCACCCGGCAACGCAGTGGCAAGAGCGGCACGTTCTGGTCCTGCAGCCGGTATCCCGAGTGCAAGGGCACCGTGGCCATTGAGACCAAGCGCAGCACACCGCGCAAATCCAAACGCGCCAAGCCCGGCTGAGCGATAACAACACAGGTTTCTCAAATCCGCCCCAGCCTCGTTACGCGAGGCGGCCCAAGCGCACCTATCCGCTTCTGAAATGGTGCGCGCGGCCAGTGCCAACAGCACGGTCGTGAAGACGATCTGTCACCCGCCGCGACCTGTGGCCCTCCTCATCGCGTGTAGTTCCGCCGTCCACGGCGGGCCTCCTGACCGCTTGTATCGCGAGTCGTCAGGAAGCCCGCTGGGTCGACGGTAATCAGTACCGGTGCCCGCCGGTGAAAAACGGGATCCTTTTGTGCGCGGATGTGCGCCTTCGAGTACTGACCCCAGCCACGAAACGGGTCGGATGTGAATGCTGATGCGGTGGTAGGCAACGACGACGGCCAAGTCCTCGCACAGTCCATGGGTGGCTCCTTTCTCTCTCACCGAAGGCAGATGCCTTCGGTGCGCTTTTCGCGCCCGTACCGCCAACCCGAACCTGGAGAGAAAGCCATGAACCACCATTCAACACACGAACCACCGCCACTGCGCTACGGCAGCGTCTGCAGCGGCATCGAGGCCGTCAGTCTCGCCTGGCAGCCCTTGGGCATGCAGCCGGCCTGGTTCTCCGAAATCGAACCATTCCCCTGTGCCGTACTCGCCCACCATCACCCGGCCGTCCCCAATCTGGGCGACATGACCGGCATCGCCGACCAGGTCCGCAGCGGGGCGGTGGAAGCCCCCGACATCCTGGTCGGCGGGACCCCGTGCCAATCGTTCAGCATCGCCGGCGGCCGCCAAGGCATGGCCGATCCTCGCGGTGCACTGACCCTCAGCTATGTGGAGCTCGCCAATGCCATCGACCAAGCACGTCTCGAAAGCCGCCGCCCGTCCTCGGTCCTCGTCTGGGAAAACGTCCCCGGCGTCCTCTCAGACCGTACCAACGCCTTTGGCCACCTGCTTGGCGCATTGGCTGGGGAAAAATACCCACTGCAGCCTGCAGGGACGCGCTGGACGTACGCTGGTGCTGTGTATGGACCGCAGCGGGTCATCGCGTGGCGGGTTCTGGACGCTCAATACTTCGGAGTCGCACAACGGCGCCGGCGCGTGTTTCTTGTCGCAAGTGCTCGTGACGACCTTGATCCCGCCGCAGTACTTTTTGAGTCCACGGGCGTGCACAGGGATTTTGCGCAGGGCTATGCGCCGTGGCAAATCCCTGCCGACAGTACTACTCCAGGCGTTGACCGCTCAGGCTGCTACGCAGGCGGATTGAATCCAGCCTACGGCAAAGTCTCGATTTCGTTCGGAGGCGGCAACACCCGTGGCCCGCTGGAACGCGCCGCCTGCCTTACCGCCCGTGGCCACAAGTGCGACTTCGAAGTTGAAACCTTCGTTGCGCAATCCGTTACCGGCCCTATCAGCCATACCCTCGGCACCGCCAACAACGGCAAGGGCTGCAGCGAGGACGGAACCGGCCGCGGCGTACCCATCGTCAGCACTGGCTACGCCGCCCACACCCCACTCGCCTGGGCACAGAACAGCCGTGGAGAGGTACGGCTCGAATCGGGCCACGGCCAACTCACCGGCGCACTGATGTCCTCCGGCAAAGCCGCCTATGGCATTCCCGCCGTGGCCAGCGTCGCCATCCGTGGGCGGGCCTACGGCGCCACTGCCGAATTAGGCGGCAATCTCTCGCCAACGCTGCGCGCCAGTAGTGGAGGTGGAGACAAAGGCCATGTAGTCATGCCGAGCATTGAGGCGCACTTCCAGTACGCGCCTGCGCCGTCACGCGAGGGCGCTACTCCTGATTGGTCTACCTGGCGTGTGCGCCGCCTGATGCCTGTGGAGTGTGAGCGCCTGCAGGGTATGCCGGACAACTGGACGCTGGTGCCATACCGCGGCAAGCCGGCAGCTGACGCGCCCCGTTATAAGGCCATTGGCAACTCCATGGCTGTGCCCTGCGTCACGTGGGTCGGTCAACGCTTGCTGCGCGTGCTGCACGTTCCAGTCAAAATTTGAGTCACTCTCTAATCGTGAAGCATTGAAAGTGTAAGGTGAGGCCTTACGCTTATGTTAATATTCCTCGAATTCCTTACCTACTTTGGAGGCAAGGGAACGGGAAGTACTAACCATACAGGAGGGCACAAAAGCCATGCACAATCCTCCCCACCCAGGCGAAGCGCTGCGCGAAGATGTGTTGCCCGCCATTGGACTCTCGGTCGCAGCACTGGCACGCCACATCGGCTATTCGCGTGGACAGTTGTCCACCGTGATCAATTGCCGTGCCAGCATTTCCGCCGATCTTGCGTATCGGCTTGAACTTGCAGGCCTAGGTGACGCCCGTCACTACCTTGCAGAACAGGCTGCCTTTGATCTGTGGCAAGTACGGCAGCATTCCCATCCTCAGATCGAGCGCCTGCACTTCTCCTGACAGCGTCGGCTTACCGTTTCGCACAACCTCCGGCGAAACAGGCGAATCCGACACTGGTCATCCAACCTATACCCGCTGATACACACTGCAGAGCCCCTACGGGGGCTCTTTTGATTTGCGCCAAGTTTCCCTCTGGATGACAAGAGGGGTGTCTTCGGAGCCCCATTTTCCGTCGCGCTGCCGGCCAAGGCCCCGCACAGTGATCACGTGTGCTGCTGATGAACGTCAGCGACATGCCCAGGCAGCCCGGGTCTTCAAGGCTGTGGCGCAACGAATCGCGTCGATCCAACCAGCCCGCCTCAGCATCATTCTGCGGACGATCGCCTTCTTGGCGGTGATGCCTCGTTTCTCCACCCCCTCGGGATGCTCTCATCCCTTGGGCTGGGTGCATCCGACTTCCCAAGGAGCACCCATGCGATTCCAAACACCCTCCGGCAACCCTCGTAGTCATATCGGTCGGTTCGTCCCGCTGTCTGCGATCGAAACCACCAGGCTCCTCTACCAGGGAGCGTCGGCATGATCCGCAGCTTTCGCCACAAGGGCCTTCGGGCACTCCACGAGCGCGGCGACACCTCAGGCGTCCGTGCCGCTCACGTTGCACGTCTACGCAGGATCCTCAGCGCGCTCGATCTCGCGACTAAACCCACCGATATGGACCGTCCCGGCAACCAATTCCACTACCTCAAGGGGCGGCTGGAAGGGTTCTGGTCGGTCAGTGTGTCAGGGAACTACCGCATCATCTTCCAGTTCGACGGCTCCGATGCCGTACTGATCGACTATCTCGACACTCACTAGGAGCTTTTCATGTCCATGTTCAATCCTCCTCATCCCGGTGAAGCACTGCGCGAAGACGTGCTGCCTACGATTCGCATGGGAGTTCGTGCCTTGGCCAAACATCTGGGCTACTCACAGCGAAAGCTGCGTAGCGTCGTTCAGGCGCGTGCACCGCTCACTGCCGAGCTTGCCCACAGGTTGGAGCAGGCCGGCCTTGGTAGCGCCCGCCTGTATCTGGCAGAGCAATACGCCTACGACCTGTGGCAGGTGGAGCACGCAAGCCAGCCACACATCCTGCGCTTGCATTTCCACTGATACGAGACTGCTTCTGCACCCATCCTCGCGGGCGTAGCCAACCCGTCACCGGGCCAGGCATGCCCGCTCCTTTCCAGGAGCGACGAATGACCAAACAAACTCTCTACGGTCAATTGGCTTTGATCTACTCAGGACAACTGCTGCCGCTCCAGATCCTGAGCAGCAACGCTGGCTACTTCATCGGCACGGCTGACAACGAGGGCCCTGTCTCGCGCGAGTCCGTCGAGTACTTCGCCAGCCGTGATCAAGCTTGTCGAGCTTTCGCAAGAGGTCAGTGGCAACAACGCGACCATCCTTAAGCGGCAACGCCTCTCACCGGGCCAACTGCACACAACCGTTACTCCCCATGGGGCCAAGCCCCCATTGGGTCTGGCTCCGTCCTACTTCAATCGGAGCTATCCCATGACTGCCAATTGCAATCCCTTCGTCCGTGGATACCAGAACCTGCGCATCGAGCGTGAACTGTGCATCAGCTTCGCCGATGATTGCCCGTCTATCTACCGACCGATACACCCCTCTCAAACGCATCTGGTCGACACCGAGCTCGAACTATGTGATTGCCTGTTCTGCGACGACTTTGCGCTTGTTACCGACGGCCGTGCCGTAGAGGCCGCGCTGAAGGACCATTGTCCCAGTGCTGGCACTGTGCTCAAGGTCGTGTACGGGCTTGTCGGCGAGCAATTCGACAAGCCAGTCCTGATTGGCGACAACTACTCAATGCAGCACGCTCAGGAGGTGATGCGCAGTCTGACGTTCGAAACCGGCTTCTACAGCCGGTGCTGGGAAATCAGTACCGCTCACCTTGATGAGAATGGACGTCGATTCCTCTGCGACCTGGTGGACTGCATGCAACATCCCAGCTCGCTGTTCGTGTCATTCCGCATTCCCTTCGCGCCGTCGATCGGCATCAAGCTGATCGCAACCCCCTGGACGGACGAGAACCTTCAGGGCATCGAGGAAATGACGATCCAACAGCTGCGTCAGGAACATAGGGACAGTGGCATGCCGAAGTCGCTGATTGAGGTGCTTCACCTGGCCGGCCAAGCAGATGTACGCATTCTGGTCTTCGACGCAGACGCTCCCGTGCTAGCTGATCTAGCCATCTACGAAGACGAGTAGTCCCTCAAACCCCAAGCTCGCGCAGCACTGGCCTCTCTCTGGAGAGGCCTTGTTCTGTCCGCAACATTGGGCACCAGAGTATCGCCTCTCGGAATGGGGTGGCGCGCGTATCGCTTAGCCCCTCGACGCTGCATGGGGTACCGCCAAGCATAGCGTCATGTTGGTCGGCGTTGCCGACAGCATGCCCAGGTGGCTCGAACCATCAATGCCACGGCGCCAGTCGAGTTCGACACGCTGGTTCATTCCAACAGTGCATGTGCGCTGCCACTTCAACCCACGGGGCCACTCCCTGTCGGGGGAAACCTCGTCACGGAGATTCATCATGCTGAGATTTCGTGGAGCGACTCTGCTCCCTGTACTCAAAGAAGCCCAATCGAACAAATGCCAGGTGATCCTGGTCAAGGACGAAGGCGTCTACTTCATGTCGCAGATCG
Organism: Pseudomonas sp. B3G-3; assembly: GCF_028640915.1. NCBI lineage: Bacteria > Pseudomonadati > Pseudomonadota > Gammaproteobacteria > Pseudomonadales > Pseudomonadaceae > Pseudomonas > Pseudomonas sp. B3G-3. The sequence continues at coordinate 38,680 of NZ_JAQZAB010000099.1, forward strand.
GTGAGAAAGACCACACAGGCAGGCACAAACTGCTGTGCTATGCCGATGGCTGCAATCCTGAAACGGAATCGTTCGACGATTGGTGGGAGCTTTCACGCCAGGAATGTGGTGGCGATGATTTCGGCGAGTTCTTTGACCTCAGTGACGACATCTTCCAGCACCTGCTGAAGGGTGGAAATGACCTGTTTGTCATCGTGACAGACAGCGAGATTCGCCTGCATATAGAAGCCAATGTTCCTCATTCACACTGATCACCCATGTTGACCAGAGGGCCCTTTCGGGGGCCTTCTTCATTTTTGATTCACCTGTTCGAATCCGGTCTCTGGCCATAACGGGTTTCCGGGCGACAACCTGCACTGAAGTCACGATGCTCCATTCCATGTCTTGCCGACGTAGTCGGCAGCATGCCCAGGTAGTCGAGATCTTCAAGACTACGGTGCGGACAGCCGCACTGATTCACATCATTAACCGGGAGCATCTCGCACCCATCACCCACCGCAAGGGCCTATCCCTGCGGGACGGGCGCCTTGCGCACTCTCGAGGAGTCCGTCATGGATCACGATCTCATCCGCTCTCAAATGCCGGCGCTCGTTTCCGGCCATGTACCGCGTAACGCACGCAGCTTCACTTTCGCCATCTACGATGGCCTGCCGCAACTCTCGATGCTGGGCTTTCGTCTCGATCCGAAGCCGTTCGAAGGCAAGGTCATCGCTTCCAACGACGAAGCCATTGTTGTCAAGACCGGGCGAACCACATTCGCGGTATTGAACCGCGACCTGGTCACTGAGCAGCCAACCGAAGGCAGCAAGGTCCGCGTGACGCCTTATGCTCGCTACCGGTTTGACGGCCAGCGTGCCGACACACCAGAAGAGAAGGTCGACTATGCGTCTGACGGAACTCCTTATGTCATCAAGACGCATGTTCTGGGAAGTGCGGTAGCCAAGCTGCCGGTGCCCAAGCCGGAATGCTATGAACTCGCGGCCCTGATTGAACAGTTGGAGCAAATGCCGGCGCCTGATGGATTTCGCTCTATCTCGCACTTGCTGGTCGATGCGAAGGCGAAGAACTTCAGCCTGGTTGATCCGCAACCGGAAGATATCCTTCGCACGCCTCCGGCGATCAACTTCGACGTCGAAACAACGAAGTTCACTGGTCAAGTATCTGTGCTCTACGATCGAGGGATGGATGTCTATGTCATCGAGCTACGTCGCAACGGCGAGTTGCTGCAGCGCCTCGATGAGGTCTACTTCGATTGCCTGGGTGACACGCTGCAACGCTTGATCGACGACGGCCGCTGGCGTCAGATCCACGTCGAGTTGCTGACCCGCCCCTAGGGCACAGCTTCGCAATAATTCGCGCCTCCTCCTGTTTGCAGGGTGTCCCGTTCGCTCGGGCCCCTGCCTTTTCTTGCGGGAGTTCCACAGCACATATGTCCCCATTCGTCGCCAGGTAAGAAGTTCTTGCTGATTGAGTGCTGCTTCGCCATACCCATCAGCTCCCATCAGCGAAGCCCACCCTTCAGATACTTCTGGCTACCGTTTAAGAAAGGTCCTATTTCCTTGATTGGGCCGCCAGACGAAAATCCAATTTCCCCATTTTGACCCACTCCAGCATCACCTCCTGCCAAGTTCCACCTGGAACAGTTCTGGCACTGCCTGCGGCGCACATAAGTGCCTTTCGCAAGCCCGGCGTAATAGCTCTCCGCGAGCAATCCGGTGTCCCACGCTCTGCTGCTCGCGCTCACTCTGTTGTGTACGTGCTCACGCATGAGCATGGCTTGTAGGCGTCTTTCAGCCCTTACCGGCGTCATCAAGCTCCGGCAGCAGGCCTAACGCCTCACCTCGCGCTCCCTCAGCGATTGCAAGCCTACTCCGAACACAGGCTTTGAAACTCAGCGCACGCCGTTGTCCTGCGTCCGAGCGCACCTTTTTCGAAGGATCCAATGAAATTTCGCGTCAAAACCATCCACTTCGCCATTCTCTCAGCCCTGTTGCCATCCTATCCGACGCTCGCGTCAGAATCTGAAGGCCCACCTCACCCAAGAGCGAGCTCGTCAGACACCATTCTGGCCGAAGGCGTCGACATCTCTGTCGACGGCGCAGTGGTACAAACCCAAGATCAGAATACGCCTGCCCTGCTTGCGCGGGACGGCGGCACCATTACCGTCAATGAGAGCCTGATATCGACTACAGGTCTCGGGGCCAACGCAGCCGAGGCGGAAGGTGGTGGTCGCATAGATCTCAACAAGAGCTCCGTTGTGGTGGACGGCGAGTATGCCAATGCCCTGAGCGTGAAGGACGCAGGTAGCGTGATCCGCGCGAGCGATGCTTCGATTGTCGCCACCGGGTCTATGGCCTCGGCGATCCTTGCAAGGCAAGGCGCAGTTGTCGAGTTGGAGAACGCATCTGTTGTGACGCAAGGGCAGTTCGCCAATACCATCACACTGCACGACAGCACCCTGCGTGCGACCGGTGTTGACGTGATATCCGAGCAGGGAAGAGGACTGACTACTATGGGCGGTGAGGTCGACTTTAGCGGTGGCAGCATTCGCGCCTCGCAAGTGGCAGTCATGATCGCCAACGGTGTGGGCCCGAATCACGAACCTGCTGTGGTGAAATTTCGCAACACCGAAGTTCAATCCAAGGCGGCTGGATTCTTGATCCAGGGCGATGGCATAGCAGCCTCCATTGTCGGGACGAATATCACCGTCAATGCGCCTGACGACCCCTACCTCAATGCGGGCATCATGCTTGGGGGCAATGGCTCTACCGTGGCACTGACCGATTCGCACATTGAAACATTCGGGAGCAATGCCAACGGTGTGTTCAACATGGGCGGGGCATTTTCTATGGACGGCGGTTCCATCACCACCCATGGATACGCAGGATTCGGACTTGGCATCAATGACGCCAACGCGCCCGCCCGTATCGAAGCCAGCAAAGTGGCTATAGAAACAATGGGTGAGATTGGCATCGGCGCAATAGCCCTCGGCGGCGAGCTCTCGCTGGCGGAAAGCAACATCACCACGCGTGGAAGGAATGCCTACGGCGTTCTTTCCAGCGAGGGAGAACTTTCTGTTTCCGGGACAACGTTGCGGACATATGGAGAGGCCGCGCATGGCATTGTTGCCAGTGGGCGAGCGCCGCAATTGGATGCCCTCAACCTGCATACATACGGAGCTGGTTCCAATGGAATCTGGCTGTACAGCACGGATTCGGATAGCAAGAGTCGTCTGACTGTGGCTAACGGCAGCCGAATCGAATCCGAAGATGGTGCAGCGATCCGGGTCAGTGGCGGCAATCACGAAATCGCTTTGTCTGACACGACCGTTGTCGGTCACTCGAAAGGTGCGGACGGTGTGTTGCTGCACGTCGAAGCGCTGGCCGACCTGACTCCCATAGAGATCTTGACTGATCCTAACGCGTCCAGAGACGACCCCGTCAGCGCCGGATCCGTCAGCCTGAATGTCGTACGCGGCCGTTTGGACGGTGACGTGGTAGTGGAAAGCGGATCAACCCGCCTGACGCTACGCGATCAGTCCAGCTTGGCTGGCGCACTACTGAATAGCAATGGACGAGGGGTCGATCACCTGTCGATCGACGAATCCAGCAAATGGCAAGTACGCGCTGATTCTTCTTTGCGCAACCTCGATCTAGCTGGAACGGTATCGTTTGTCACTCCGGACGATACCTACAAAGTGCTAGACGTCACCGGAGATCTTACCGGAGGAGGACTCTTCGTGATGCGCACCGACCTGGCTGCTGGCCAGAGTGATCTGTTGCGTATCGGAGGAACCGTCGAGGGCGACCATCAGGTCTTGGTCGCCAACAGTGGGCATGAACCTTCTTCTGAGAATGGCGCCGTTCGGGTTATCCAGACGGAGGGTGGTTCGGGCTCCTTTTCGTTGGCCAATCGTGGCCAGGTGGTGGACGTGGGAACCTATCGCTACGAGCTGAAGACAGACAGCGCTCTGGGCGGCCGGTCATCGGACTGGAGTTTGGTCAACACGGGACGAGAGCTGCCACCCACGCCACCTTCGATCACTCCACCGCCAGTGGAACCCCCGCCGGTAGCTCCACCGCCGATCACCCCGCCTGCGCCCACCACTCCGCGGCCGGAGCATCTATCCACAGCAGCCAACGCGGCGATCAACACCTCTGCGGCCAGCACAGCCCAGTCAATCTGGCATGCGGAATCCTCGACACTTGCCCGGCGCATGGGCGACCTGCGACAAGGCAAGAAGGAGGACGGCCTCTGGGGCCGCGGATTCAGCGAACGCCAGAAGCTCGACAACGGCGGGGGTCGCACCTTCGAGCAAAACGTTGGCGGCCTGCAATTCGGAGCGGACAAAGTACTGGTCGTTGAAGGAGGGCGTTGGTACGTCGGTGCCCTAGCCGGCTACAGCAATTCGGACCGAAAGTTCAAGAGTGAGGGAACGGGTAGTGCCGACAGCTACCACCTCGGCGGCTACGCCACCCGGGTGGCCGACGCGGGTTGGTACGTCGGCGCAGTGGTCAAGGCCAATCATCTGCATCAGGAGTTCAAGGTGCAGGCGACAGATGGCCGTTCGGTGAAAGGTAGGACGTCGCAGAATGCGTTCGGCGCCTCACTAGAGGCCGGCCGCCAGTTGCAACTGGGCGACGGCTGGTTCATCGAGCCGCAGGCGAATATGTCGGTCCTCCATGTTGGCGGCGACACCTACCGGGCCAGCAATGGCCTTCATGTTTCGGCCGACGCGGGCAACTCTTTGCAACTGCGGGCGGGTTCCTTGCTGGGTCGACGCCTTATCCTGAACGATCGAGACTACGTACAGCCTTACGTAAAACTGGCCTACGCGCACGAATTCGATGGCAAGAGCACCGTGCGAACCAACGGCATAGAGACGCGTACGGACCTCTCCGGCGGCCGTCTGGAAATCGGAGTCGGCGTTGCGGCGTCACTGGCCAAACGCCACAAGATCTATGCCGGCTACCAATACTCCCGTGGAAGCAAGCTGGACATACCTGCGGCCATTTCATTCGGCTACAGGTTCATCTGGTAGACGAATCGCAGATAGCGTGCGGATTGGCTATCGAAGTCAATGCGGCCCGCGTGCGTTCCCTATTTTCCGTAGACGACAGTTCGCTAAAGAGGGAGGCTACCTGCATGTTCCGCCGACAGCTGTCGGCAACATGCCCAGGTAGCTTGGATCATCAGGGCTACGGCACGGCTTACCGTGTTGATCCACCCCAGACTCGCTCCGGCATCTCGTGCGAGTAGTCATCAGCTTTCCGATGACGATGCCAGTTCCTCAACCCACGCGGGGGTTTTACACCTCCCCGTCTGGGTCAGGTGTATCTCCGCTCACCTCTCTGGAGATTCACCATGACCACTTCTTCCCAATCTAATGAAAAGACCTACTTCAATGTCCATACCACTGGGCTCGGCTTCCTCAAGCGCATTCGTGAAGTGACGCCTGGCGGCAGGAAGCGTGATGCCTTTTTGGCCTGCGCCATCAGCGCTTTGACCGGCACTGGTGATAAGCCGACGTATCGCTATCTTGACGTTCGCGTTTCCGGTTCAAAAGCACAGGAGCTGGTACGTAGCTACGCTGCAGATGTCGAGGCCGGTCGCCCGGTCCTGATCCAGTTCCGTGTCGGCGATACGTTTTCGGACGTTTTTGTTCGTACTGCAGGTGATAAGGCCGGCATGCCCGACGCGACCCTGAAAGGGCGCTTGCTGACTGCCGCGGCACTCGACTTGTCGATTCTGCAGCAGGTGGTTCAGCACCAGCTCGATACACGTGGCCTGGGCTACATCAACCGCATCGCGCGCAGTCAGCGCGATCCATCGCTGCGTCACTGCTCTCTCGCAATGCTGAACGGCTCTGTCGATGAACCGGTATACCGCTACGTCGATATCGACGCCACCGACCCTACGGTTGTGGCTCTGCTTGATCAGTACTCGGATGATGTACAAGCCAAGCGCAAAGTGCTCGTGAGCTTCCGTCTGGAGGACCTGGAAGCATCTTTCTTCACGCGTACCAAGGGCGAAAACGCCGGTGAGCACTCTCCGGTGATGAAGTCCACGCTGAGCTACATCGGTACGATCAAGGTCGACGGCCAGGAGGTCTATCGAGACCCGTCGAAGCTCGTTCACTCCGAAATGGCCTCGGAGAATGCCGAAGCAGCTCCTGGAATCGAAGGAGCTGATGCGTCGCCCGCTACTACTCCCCAGGTCGACACTCCAGTCGATCAAGCCAGTGAACAGACAGCCGTAGACAACGTACCGAGTGCAGATGCTCCCGAGCCTCTCACCGAGTCCGCTGCCTAAGCCGCTCGTTCCCCCTCTCGCCCCATCTTCGGATGGGGCGATTTACATCTCCGACGCAGCGTACTGCTGGCCTTCGAGCAGAGACGTCGCACGCGATTTCACCCGGGAATAGCGGCATCTCACTGCCGTTTGACCGTTCGCGCTCAGTTCCACCACCCGCCGGGGACTCCCCCACGGGGAAGCTCCCTGTGACATCCGCCAAGGAGCTTCGCCATGAGCCAACATCTCTTTAAGACCGTCCACAAAGGATTTGCCGTCACTGTCCAGCTCGGCTGGGACCGGCCGATGGGATATTTCTTTCTGGTCATTCACAAACCCGAGAATCTGATCGACAGCGCCATGATGGTCGATGACGAAGACCATCTGTACAGCAACCTCCACGAGATCCACCCGTTTGGCAAGGACCTGGACTACTACCGCCAGGTATTACGCCATTTCAACATCACAGTGCCAGAAAGCATGTTCATCGAGACTCAGCGTGATAGTGAAAGCAACGCTGGCAACCGCGTAGCAACGCATCAGGCGGACGGCTCATTTACCGAGCAGAACGTCTAGCTCTCCTCCGGCCCATCTTCGCGGCCACCTTACTTCTCATCCCAAGCAAGCACGCACCCGGCCCCTTGGGCCGATCGGTGCCGATTGCTGCATCCTCCAAGGAGTACATCATGCAACTCGCCTCTCGCTTCGGCCGCGGCTCCCCTGTGCTGCGTGCCGACCATCCTCTGACCGACGACCAGATCCGCAGCGTCGTTCCATCCATCTTCGCTGAAGCTCCGCACGAGAGCAGGTCCGAGCGGTACAGCTACATCCCGACAGCATCCATCCTCACGGAACTTCGCAAGGAGGGCTTCGAGCCGTTTTTCGTCTGCCAGACCCGTGTGCGTCAGGAAGACCGACGCGACTTCACAAAGCACATGATCCGTCTGCGCCACGCAAGCCAGATCAATGGTGCAGAAGCAGGCGAGATCATCCTCCTCAACTCTCACGACGGCACCAGCAGCTACCAGATGCTGTCCGGCCTGTTCAGGTTTGTTTGCCACAATGGCCTTGTCTGCGGCGACACCGTCGCCGACCTGCGGATACCTCACAAGGGCAATGTGACCGAGCAGGTGATCGAAGGTGCCTACGAAGTCCTGCATGGCTTCCAGAAGGTGCGGGACACTCGGGACTCCATGAGGGCAGTCACCCTCGATGAAGGTGAGGCACGAGTATTTGCCCGGGCTGCTCTGTCCTTGAGGTACGACGACCCGGCAAAGCCTACACCCGTCACCGAAAGTCAGATCCTGCTACCTCGACGACCAGGTGATCGGAAACCTGATCTCTGGACCGTATTCAACTGCACGCAGGAGAACCTGCTTAAAGGAGGTTTGCCAGGCCGAAGTGCAAATGGGAACCGTCAAAGAACCCGTTCAGTGAACGGTATCGACCAGAACATCCGCCTCAACCGTGCGCTTTGGATGCTGGCGGAAGGTATGCGTGAGCTTAAAGCTTGACCCATCGTCGAACGGATCGTCGCTCTCCGGAGTGCGGTCCGTTTCTTTTTGCCGTAATTCCGGGTAGCCGTGCGAACGCATTCCTCCTCGCCTTGCGCAGCTTGCTCTCTCAACCTGAAGTCATGTCTGTCCGGTGTAGCCGGCAACATGCCCAGATGGCGGAGACCTTTAACGCCATGGTGCGATTCCTGCGCTGGTCACGTTCTTACTCGATCCCTCAGGGGCCGCAACGGCCCTGCGGGGCTGAAGCTCCTGTCTCTACTTACACACTACGATCAGGAGTAATCCTCATGTTCCGACTCACCCGTTCGTCCACGCCCAAGCCGCAGCCAATTCCCGTCTTCTGCTTTGGCACGTTGCACCTGAGCGAAAAGGTCCTCTGGCTTGCCAGAAATGGCCTGATCGATCCGCTGATCTACCTGCATCGCCATCTGCGGGGTGACTGGGGCGACGTCAATGCTGACACTCGCCTTGCCAACAACGCCTCCTTGGGCTCGGTCGGTCAACTGACCTCTCGCTACGTGGTGAATCCGCGGCTCACACTGCACATCACCAGCATCGAGAGCAGCTTCCTGACCACGATCCATCTGCAGGGTGAAAGCCCAGTGCAGAACGGCTGATCCACCAGGAGGCAATCATGACCATTCGAAACCCGTTGTTTGCGGTAGGTGCCTTGATCTTGAGCCAGGACATCGATCGCCTGATGCGTGAAGGTCTGCTCGACCCCCTGTCGTACTTCGCTCTCCATGCGCATGGTGATTGGGGCGACGTTGATGATGACGTCAGACAGGCCAACAACTCTGCATTGAAGGAGGGCGGACAGATCGAGTCCCTCCACAACCATTCGCAGGATATCTGCATCCGCATCTACACCCTGGCAGATCGAAGCATCACGCGCATCGAGCTCGCCAGCGGAAGCTGATCGCCACCCAGCAGCACTCGTCGCTTTCGCGTCCTTTCCACCCTTTGGGGCATGTCATCGCCCCTGGGGACGGTGCATGCCCCGCTCTATTGGAGTTTCACCGTGACCGCAAAATCGTACGTTTCGATGGAGCAGCACATCTGCGTGGTGTGCGCCCAGAAATTCGATACTGGCAGCATTCTTCTCGACAAGCGCTTGCGCTCCAGCATGGAGCATCACACGTTGACAGGTTGGGGGCTGTGTCCCGACCACCAGAGGTTGTTCGACGACGGCTTCGTAGCCCTGGTTGAGTGTGACCCTGAGCGCAGTGGAAAAATCCTGGAGTCTGGTCGTATGAAGCCTGATCAGGCCTATCGGACTGGCCAGTTGGCCCATCTGAAACGCGAAGCTTTCGCAAGGGTATTCAATGTTCCCGTTGCACCGGAACTACCGTGCATCTTCGTCGAACCTGGGGTGATTCAAATGCTGCAGGCAATGACCAAAGACAGCAACGGGTTTTCAGTCGCGGAGTGAACCAGTCGCGTGAGCGTGACTTGGCAAGCTTCCACTTCGATACGATCTTCAAAGGCCCTTCGGGGCCGTTTTTCTTGGTGCTTGCGGTAGGGTGCACCAAGAGACCCGCATCTGCATACATGGGCTGCATAGCTCGAACATCTCTACGCTGCGCGGGCAGCGAGTATGACGCCGGCAGCCGACAGCAGTGCCGATGCACCGGCAAGTACGATGGACAAGGTGTAGTTCTGGTACAGGTCGTACAAATGCCCAGCGACACTGCCGCCCGCTACGGCGGCGATACCGACCGCGATGTATAGCGCTCCCAGAATAGCGCCCAAATTGCGGGTACCGAACCAGATACTGGCCAGTGCCGGGTACAGTGCGATACAGCCTCCGTTGGCTGCACCAAAGAGCAGGGCAAATGCAACGAGTGCAAGAAATCCATCCGCCACACTCCACAGACCACACAGTACGGCCAGACTGAGCGTGAGCACAATCAGAAAGCGCTGTACGCCCATCCAGTCGCCGATTCGTCCCAGGACCAATCGACCACCGATATTACCCACGCCGATCAGACCGATAAGCAGGTTGGCCTGTGTAACATCCAAGCCCTGCTGCTGCGCATAGGGATTGATGTGAATCAGCGCGAGAAACAGGCCGACTGAGCCGAAAAAGATCGCCACGAAGAACCACCAGAATCTCGCCTGGCGTGCCGCCTCTCGCAGCAAAACGCTCCTGTCGAGCCGCGCCGCCTGCATCGATCCCGCGACAACAGGACCAATGCCATCAGGATGCTGACCCAGGTCCTCTGGCCTGTCGTGCAAGCTCGCGGCAGCAGTTAGTCCCAACAGTGCGATCGCGCCAGCATAGATCTGCATCGTGCTTTGCCAGGACAGGTGCTGCATCAGCAAGCCCGCGACCATCGGCCCCACGAGGGTGCCCAGACCAGTCCCCGCCAGCGCCAGGCCGGAGGCTGAACTGCGGTGGACGATGAACCAGCGCTGGATCGTCGCGACTGCCGGCACATAAACCAGGCCGACCCCCAGCCCCACCAGGATGCAGAATGCGACCAGAAACAGCGTGAGCGACGAGGAAAATAGGCTGCTGGTCAGGAAGCCCAGCGATAGCAAAAAAATGCCAATGCTACTCACCGTACGCACCGAAGTACGGTCGCTCCATGCCCCGGAGAAAACCCCCACGACGTAATAGATCAACGCCGTCAGCGAGAAGATCGATGCCGTTGCGAACCGGCCTGCGTCAAAGTTCGACTGCAAGCTTGTGAAGAATGCACCGAATGAATACGCAGCGCCGAAGATCAGCGCGAGTAAAAGGTGTACGGCCGCCACCATGTACCAACCATAAAAATTCTGCCTGTTCTTCATCGCGGGACTCCCTTTATTTTCATTGGGCTCGACCATTAGATACATGTACATGTATATACAATAGAAACAGACGATCGTCTTCCGAGAATTGGTCGAACACTCTTCTAAGCGTGTTCCTGCTTTGTGATGGAATCTTTCAGCGATAGCCTTCCGGGTTGTTATCTTGCCGCTGCTGAATCAGTCAGATCGCATGTTTTTTTTAGATCTGCTGAGCGATATGCCCGTCACCTTGAGCCTGCGGATACAGCCGCTGCCCCGCGTCGGCGAAAATCACTGGGCTCTATTTACTTGGCGGCCATGCGCAAGACGCCATCGAGACGGATCATCTCGCCGTTGAGCATGCTGTTTTCAATGATGTGCCGCACCAGCGCGGCGTAGCCGAAGAACTCATCGTCCAGGCGCCAGAACCGTGTGTAGGCACTGGCCGGCACCCGTACCGTGCCCCGCTGCGGGCCCGCCGAGTTGATGCCGGCCCTGCACAGCAGTGTCTCTTCCGACATCGCGACCAACGGCTTCCATACCAGGTAGACAGGACGGCCGTCATAGGCAGTGAGCGGGAAAAGGCCGGTGGGCTTGGTGCCACCCTCTCGCTTTCAGGCACAACGCGACAGCGGACCCTGAAACAGATTGAGACGGTATTTGAAGATCAGATATTTGCTCTTCCATAGCGAGAAATATCCCTTAAACGCAAGGAGGATTCTGAACAACGTCAATACCCCCCAAGCGGCATTGAGCCTATACCTAACAGCAATTATTCTCATTTGCGATCAAATCTCATAAACAAAAGAGTGATCCCTATGAACAAGAAAGTTTCGCCTGCGTTGCCATCACGCCATTTTTTGGCCTCTTCCCTAGGCTTCGCAATTGCCTCCGTACCAAACGTTAGCGGTGCCGCAGAACCGCAGAGTCGCCTGCAACTGGAGAGCACCAGGATCGAGGCCGAAGAATACCGCGGCTACAAAACCGAACGCTCATCCTCGACCAAGTACGTTGCTCCGCTGCTGGACACCCCGCAAACCATAACGGTGATCCCATCGCAGGTCATTCAGGAGCAGCAGGCGCTGAGCCTGCGCCAGGTGCTGTCGAACGTGTCCGGCATCACCTTCAACGCCGGCGAAGGCGGTGGCGGCTCGGGGGACAGCATCAACATCCGCGGCTTCTCGGCCAACAGCAACATGCAGATCGACGGCCTGCGCGACAGCGCGCAGACCAACCGTTCCGACACCTTCAACGTCGAGCAGGTGGAGGTGATCAAGGGCCCCAACTCGGTGTTCGGCGGCGCCGGCACCACCGGTGGCAGCATCAACGTGGTCAGCAAGCAACCGAAGAACCAGGCGTTCACCCGCCTCGGCGGTAGCCTCGGCACCGATAACTACTACCGCCTGACGCTGGACAGCAACCAGCCCCTTGAAGGCGTCGGCCAGGACAGCGCGGTGCGGATCAACCTGATGGGCCATCAGAACGATGTGCCCGGCCGCGACAAGATCGACCGCGAGCGCTGGGGCATCGCGCCGTCGTTGCGCCTGGGGTTCAGCGACGCCACCCGGCTGACCCTCAGCGCCTTCCACCAGACCGACGACAACCTGCCCGACTACGGCGTACCGGCGCTGGACGGCAAGAAGCTGGCCGGGGTCAAGCGCGATGCCTATTTCGGCTGGAAGAACCTCGACAAGGAGCAGATCGAACAGAACGCCTTCACCGCCGATTTCGAGCACGACTTCAGCGACCACCTGCGCCTGCAGAACCTCACGCGCTACAGCCGCACCGCGCGCGACACCATCGTCTCGGCGTCCCATGTCAACACCAGCGGCGTGCCGGCGGGCCGCTACCGTCCGGCCGGGCCCCAGGCCTACGGGCGCGACGCCACCACCGAGATGTGGATCAACCAGAGCAACCTGATCGGCGACTTCGAGTTCGCCGGCATGCGCCACGACCTGGTGGCGGGCGTGGAACTGTCCCGGGAAACCCTCGACCTGAAGACCTACAACCACGGCCTGAACACCGCCTTGTATCCACGCGACGGCTATGCCCTGGGCAGCCCGCCCGGGCGCTGGAACGGCCCGGTCAACAAGACCACCAGCGGTTATACCGAGACCACCCTCAAGGGCCAGGCGTACTACCTGTTCGATACCATCGCCCTGAGCGAGCGCTGGGACCTCAACCTCGGCCTGCGCTACGACAAGATCAAGGGCGATGTCGACAAATACTCGGCCAGCCATGTGAAAAGCGAGAGCCTGGTCTCGGACACGAACAAGGCCAGCGCCCGCACCGGCCTGGTGTTCAAACCGACCGAAAACGGGCGCATCTATGCCGCCTGGGGCAACTCCTTCAACCCGTCCGCCGAGAACCTGGCCTCGACCGGCGGTGGCTTGAGCAAGGGCAACCAGGACCTGGCGCCGGAGAAGAACGAAACCTGGGAACTGGGCACCAAGTGGGAATTGCTGGACAAGCGCCTGGAACTGGACGGGGCGCTGTTTCGCGTAGAGAAGAGCAACGCCCGGGAAACCATGGCCGACGGTTCGACCCAACTGGCTGGCAAGCAACGAGTGCAGGGTGTGGAAATCGGCGTCACCGGGCATGTCAACGAGCATTGGGATGTGTTCGCCAACTACACCTTCCTCCACAGCGAAATCCTCAACGCGGCAAACACCGCCTCGGGCATCGCGCGCAAGGGCCAGGCCCTGGGCAACACGCCACCGCGTTCGCTCAATCTGTGGACCACCTATGAACTGCCAGCCGGCTGGACCCTGGGTTACGGCACTCGTTATGTCAGCGAGCGCAACGTCAGCTCCAGCACCCGCGCCAAGCTTGACGCTTACTGGGTACACAACGCCATGCTCGCCTACAAGGTCAACCACAACCTCGACCTGCAGCTGAACGTCAACAACCTGTTCGACAAGGACTACGTGGAACGGGTGCGCCAGCAGA